>NZ_JBVJUY010000015.1:175592-200872 GCF_055604165.1 Streptomyces sp. NPDC037242 | reverse complement strand
TGGCGTTGATTTTTGGCACGCTGTTGAGTTCTCAAGGAACGGACGCTTCCTTTGTACTCACCCTCTCGGGCTTTCCTCCGGGCGCTTCCTTCGTTCTTGTGTCTCCGACTCTATCAGACTCTTTCGGGCCTGACTCCCAGTCAGCGGGGTTTGTCTTCCGGGCTGTTGGGCCCTTCCGACTCCCCAAACTCTAGTGGATTTCCCCGGCGATTCATAATCGACCTTCGGAAATGAATTCGGGCATGCCGAATTCGTTCCCAGTGGGAGATCTTGCAGAGTTGGGTGCCGCAACGAGGCGGCGGGATTCGTTGTCGCCTCAACCTTCCGGCCCAGGGACAACTCGAAGAACCTTACGGATCCGCGAAGACCGTGTCAACCCCGGAGGTCAGCTCGGCGACTGGAGGTCCTCGACGCGGTCCAGGAGGCGGGTGAGCATGTCGCCCAGCACCCCGCGCTCCGCCGTCGAGAGGTCCTGGAGGAGGTCCTCTTCGAAGACCGTGGCCGCGCGCATCGCGTCCAGCCACTTGCTGCGGCCCTCGTCCGTCAGCTCCACGATCACGCGGACCCGGTTGGACTCGTCCCGCTCGCGGGTGACCAGGCCCTCCGCCGTCATGCGGTCGATCCGGTGGGTCATCGCCGCCGGCGTGAGGCCCAGCTGCTTCGCCAGCTCGCTCGGGCCCATCCGGTACGGGGCTCCGGAGATGACGAGGGCCTTGAGGACCTCCCACTCCGCGTTGCTGATGCCCAGGGCCGCGGTCTGGCGCCCGTACGCGACGTTCATGCGGCGGTTCAGGCGGCTCAGTGCCGAGACGACCTTCTCGACCTGGGGGTCGAGGTCCTGGAACTCGCGCTGGTAGACGGCGATCTGCTCGTCGAGGCTCGGCTCGTGGACGGGCGCAGTGCCGTCGGGGGTGTCACCCATGGTTCGAAGTATCGCACGAGGCCGTTGGCATCTAACTCCTTCGATGTGTAGAGTTAAGGATCGAACTTTAGGTATGAAGTCTTCAGTCTTCAGCTATCAAGGCGGTGAGAAGTGACCAAGGTGATGGGCGCTGCGATGCGGCGGATCCAGGCCGGCAACGCGTTGACCGCGTTCGGCATCGGCTTCACGGTTCCGTTCCTCTACATCTATGTGGCGCAGGTGCGAGATCTGGGCTCCATGGCCGCCACGAGCGCGTTCGTGGCCTTCGCCCTGGGCGCTCTCGTCGCGCTGCCCCTCACCGGTCGGGTCATCGACCGCCGCGGTCCGGTCCCCGTCGTCATCGGCGCGGCCTTCGCGGCCTCGGTCGGCGCGGTATCGCTCGGGCTCTCCACGAGCATCGTGCCGATCCTGCTGTCCGCCCTGGCGCTCGGCGCCGGGCAGGCCGTCATGCAGCCGGCGCTGGCCACGATGATCGTGTGGTGCTCGACGCCGTCCACCCGGACCCGCGCCTTCGCCACCCAGTTCTTCATGCAGAACCTGGGCCTGGGCATCGGCGGCCTCATCGGCGGCCAGATCGTCGACGAGAGCCGTCCCGGCAGCTTCACCCTGCTGTTCGGCATCGAGGCCGTGATGTTCCTGGTGCTGGCGGGCGTCATCCTCACCGTGAAGATGCCGCAGGCGCCGGTCATCAAGGACGCCACGCCGAAGGACCCGACGCAGAGCGGCGGCGGCGGCTGGAAGCGGCTGCTGCGCCACCAGGCCATGGTCAAGCTGCTGCTCCTGGGCTTCGTGGTCTTCTTCGCCTGCTACGGACAGTTCGAGTCGGGTCTGGCCGCCTTCGGTACCGAGGCCGCCGGGATCTCCCCCTCCACCCTGGGCTTCGCGCTCGCCGCCAACACCGGGGCGATCGTGCTCGCGCAGTTCGTCGTACTGCGGCTCGTCGAGAAGCGCCGCCGGTCGCGTGTGATCGCGCTCGTCGGCCTGATCTGGACCGTGGCGTGGGTCATCGCCGGGTTCTCGGGGCTGGGCCACGGCAGCGCGATGGTGGCCGCCGCCGCGTTCGTCACCACGTACGGGCTCTTCGGCATCGGCGAGGCCATGCTGTCGCCGACGCTGGCTCCGCTGGTGGCCGACCTGGCGCCGGAGGGTTCCGTGGGCCAGTACAACTCGGCCTTCGCCCTGGTCAAGCAGATGGCCCTGGCGCTCGGGCCGCTCGGTGTCCCGCTGGGCGCGGGTGTGCCGATGCTCTACATCGGGACCTTCGTCGTGGTCTCGCTCGGGATCGCCTGGCTGGCGTTGCGCCTCGGCAAGCAGCTGACGCCGGAGCAGGACAACCCGTCGCTGAGCAGGGTCGTGGCGCAGGGCGGTCCGGTCGAGGTGGCGAAGGCCGCGGAGTCCGTGCCCGCGTAGGCGCTCGAACGGATGCGCATGCGGAAGGCCCCGGTCCGGTGGATCGGGGCCTTCCGCATGCCCTGCTCGTACGTCGGCTACTTGTCCGGGAGCGCGAACTCGCACCAGACGGCCTTGCCGCCGCCCGGGGTGCGCCTGGAGCCCCAGGACGAAGCGATGGTGGCGATGATCGAGATGCCGCGGCCGGTCTCGTCGGCCGGTTCCGCGCGGCGGCGGCGCGGGAGGTGGTCGTCCCCGTCGGTGACCTCGACGATCAGGCGGCGGTCGGTGCGGCGCAGCCGCAGGCGCATGGGCGGGGTGCCGTGCTGGAGGGAGTTCGCGACGAGTTCGCTCACGGCCAGCACGCCGAGGTCGCACAGCTCCACGGGGAAGCGCCAGGAGGTGAGGACCCCCTGGGCGAAGGCGCGGGCGCGCGGGGCGGCCTCGATGCCGCCGAGGAGTTCCAGGGCGGCGTTGTGGAAGAGCTCGGCATCGGCTCCGGTGCGGGCGGGCTGCTGGAGCACCATGACGGCGACGTCGTCGTCGTGGTCGGCATCGACGCCGAGGGCGCGCATCAGGCGGTCGCAGATGACGGCCGGGGTGCCCTGGGCGCCGGAGAGGGCGCGTTCCAGGGCGGCGACGCCTTCGTCGATGTCCTCGCCTCGGCGTTCGACCAGGCCGTCGGTATAGAGGACGGCGGTGGAGCCGGGGCCCAGGGCGATGGTGCCGGAAGTGTGGAGCCAGCCGCCGGTGCCGAGCGGGGGGCCGGTGGGGTCGGCGGCTCTGCGTACGGTGCCGTCCTCGTCGCGGACGAGGATCGGGAGGTGGCCGGCGGAGGCGTAGGCGAGCAGGCCCTCGTTGGGATCGTGGACGGCGTACACGCAGGTGGCGATCTGGCTGGCGTCGATCTCGGCGGCGAGGCCGTCGAGGAGCTGGAGCACCTCGTGCGGGGGCAGGTCGAGCCGGGCGTACGCGCGGACGGCGGTGCGGAGCTGGCCCATGACGGCGGCGGCACGCACGCCGCGGCCCATGACGTCGCCGATGACCAGGGCGGTGCGGCCGGCGCCGAGGGTGATGACGTCGTACCAGTCGCCGCCGACGGCGGCCTCGGTGCCGCCGGGCTGGTAGGTGGCGGCGATGCGCAGGTCGTCGGGCTGTTCCAGCTCCTGCGGGAGGAGGGAGCGCTGGAGGGTGACGGCGGCCTCGCGCTGGAGGCGCTCGCTGGCGCGGAGCCTGTCGGCCGCTTCGGCGTGGTCGGTGACGTCTGCGAGGTGGATCAGGACCCCGGTGTGGCGGGGGTCGGGGTCGCCCTCGGTGTCGGCCTTGGGGAAGTCCACCGGGGTGCAGGTGACGGTGTACGAGCTGCCGCCGCCGGGTGCGGTGCGGTTCTTGGCGGTACGGGGCTTGCCGCTGCGCTGGACCTGGTCGAGGAGCGGGAGCAGGCCCAGCTCGCCCAGCTCGGGCAGGGCCGTGCAGGCGGGGTCGCCGGAGGGGCGGGCGCCGAAGCCGGCGGTGTAGGCGTCGTTGACGTAGGCGACGCGGTGCTCGGGGCCGTGCACGAGGGCGACGAGGGCCGGGAGCCGGTCGAGCACCTCCCGTACGGAGAGCTCCTCGAGGGAGGGCACGGGGGTGAGCGCCGACGCGTCGGCTCCGGTGGCCGAACCGGTCCCGGAGACGGTGGGGTCGGCCGGGCCGCCGTCGGGCGCCGTCGCGGAATGACCGGCGGCGCCGCGGGCGGCCGGGACGGCGCCTTCACCCCGCTTGGCCTGGGCGGCGGCGTGTTCGGACCGGGCGGCGGCGCGGCGCTGCGTTCCGGGAAACCGGGCGCTCCAGCGCGTGAAGTTCACTGCGTTCAAGCCTCGTGGTGTCGCGTGTGGTGTCGCTCGGGGTCGCTGTCGCTGGTGCTGTCGCGTGTGGTGTCGCGTGTGTGTCGCTCAGGTGGTCGGTCGCCGGCGGGTGTCACTGAACGGCGTAACTCTGCGCAGGCGTGAGCCCACCTATGGTCACACGTCCAGTGTGTCCGACGGCACTGACGACTTCAGCCTTCGCCCTTCTTCGGGGGCTCCTTGTGCCCTTTGCCTGCGGCGAGTTCGAATTCTGCCCTGGGGTGTTCGAGGGAGCCTAGGGAGACGATCTCGCGTTTGAAGAGTCCCGAGAGAGTCCATTCGGCGAGGACGCGCATCTTGCGGTTGAAGGTGGGGACGCGGCTGAGGTGGTAGGCGCGGTGCATGAGCCAGGCCGGGTAGCCCTTGAGCTTGCGCCCGTAGATGTGGGCGACGCCCTTGTGGAGGCCGAGGGAGGCCACGGAGCCGGCGTACTTGTGGGCGTACTCGGTGAGGACCTCGTCGCGGAGGGCGGCGACGAGGTTGTCGGCGAGGGCCTTGGCCTGGCGGACGGCGTGTTGCGCGTTGGGGGCGCACGCAGTGCCCTCGGCGGCGGTGATGTCGGGGACGGCCGCGGCGTCGCCGGCCGCCCAGGCGTGCTCGACCCCCTCGACGGTGAGGAAGGCGGTGCAGGCGAGGCGGCCGCGGTCGGTCTTGGGCAGGTCGCTGGCGGCGAGGACCGGGTGGGGTTTGACGCCGGCGGTCCAGACGACGGTGCGGGTGGGGAAACGGGCGCCGTCGCTGAGGACGGCGACGCGGTTCTCGCAGGATTCGAGGCGGGTCTCCAGGCGCAGGTCGATGTTGCGGCGGCGCAGTTCGCGGATGGTGTAGACGCCCATTTCGGGGCCGACCTCGGGGAGGATCCGGTCACTTGCCTCGACCAGCACCCATTTCATGTCTTCGGGCTTGATGTTGTGGTAGTACCGCGCCGCGTATCTGGCCATGTCCTCCAGTTCACCGAGGGCTTCGACGCCCGCGTATCCGCCGCCGACGAAGACGAAGGTGAGGGCTGCGTCGCGGATGGCGGGGTCGCGGGTGGAGGAGGCGATGTCCATCTGTTCGATGACGTGGTTGCGCAGCCCGATGGCCTCTTCCACCGTCTTGAATCCGATGGCGTAGTCGGCGAGCCCCGGGATGGGGAGGGTGCGGGAGACGGAGCCGGGGGCGAGGACGAGCTCGTCGTACTCGACCTCGACGGCGCCGGTGCCCTCCTCCTCGGTGGCGAGGGTGGTGATGGTCGCGGTGCGCTTGGCGTGGTCGATGCTGCGGGCCTCGCCGATGACGATGCGGCACTTGTCGAGGACGCGGCGCAGCGGGACGACCACGTGGCGCGGGGAGATCGAGCCCGCGGCTGCTTCGGGGAGGAAGGGCTGGTACGTCATGTAGGGCTCGGGGGTGACCACCGTGACCTCGGCTTCTCCGGATCTCAGCTTTCGCTGGAGCCGGAGTGCCGTGTACATGCCTACGTAGCCGCCGCCGACGACGAGGATCCGCGTACGGGGCGGGGTACCGGGGGCCGCGCCCCGGGAGTTAGCAGCCTTCACCATCCCATGACGCAACGTGGCCGGGAGTTTGTCCACAGGCCCGACAAATTGTGTGACAGGAGAGGGTCCCTCGGCGGGGCTGTCCCGACTGCTTGGCGGAGGTAAGAGTGCGCAGGTCAGGCGGTACGGAGGGGGTGATTCCGGAGGCTTGGAACGGAAAAGTGGGGGTGAATGCTCCGATCGGGCGGTGGTCCGTCCGGGGCTGCCTCTTCTGAATTGACTCTGGCTCAACTATGTTCGTATCTCGTCGAGGAGTAGGACCAGGGCCCCATGACCGTGGCCCCCCTCGACACGAAGGCGGGGAGTGTCTCCGGGGGGAGACAAATGATTACCGGGGGAAACATATGCACATTTCCGATTTCCATGGTTCTGCGACCGCTCTGTCGGCTTCGGCCGAGGGCAGCCGCCTGATGACGGGCGCCACCACGCACGGCGTGGGCCGCTCCACGCCGCTGCGCGTCGACGCACAGCGCAACCTCGAACACGTCCTGCGCGCCGCCCGCGAGGTGTTCGGCGAACTGGGCTACGGGGCTCCGATGGAAGACGTGGCGCGGCGCGCGCGGGTCGGCGTCGGCACCGTCTACCGGCGGTTCCCGAGCAAGGACGTCCTGGTCCGGCGGATAGCCGAGGAGGAGACCTCCCGGCTGACCGAGCAGGCACGGACCGCCCTCGGTCAGGAGGAGGAGCCGTGGCAGGCGCTTTCGCGCTTCCTGCGCACCTCCGTCGCCTCCGGCGCCGGGCGGCTGCTGCCGCCGCAGGTGCTGCGGGTCGGCTCCGCGAGCGAGGACGGCGCCGAGGAGGCGGAGGCCGCACGGGTTCCGCACCAGCGGCAGGCCGTGCTGACCGGCGGGGCTCCTGAGCTGCGGGTCGTGGGTTCGCGGACCGCCGTCGAGGAGGACCCCGCGGACGACTCGGGCGCGGGTGCGCTGCTGGAGGTCGTCGGCCGGCTGGTGGACCGCGCCCGGGAGGCCGGTGAGCTGCGCGCCGACGTCACGGTGGCCGATGTGCTGCTGGTGATAGCGACGGCCGCTCCCGCACTGCCGGACCCGGCGCAGCAGGCGGCGGCTTCCGCCCGGCTGCTCGACATCCTGCTCGAGGGGCTGCGCTCCCGGACGGTGTGACGCTCCTGTCGTGGAAGCCCCCGCCGAGGTCCTGTTCACCGGGGCCGGCGGGGGTTGACGGGCCGCCTCGAAGGGCTGCCCGCTCCAACGGGTGAGGACCCGGCGCGGTATTGCTGCCGAACTGCCGGATTGTCCCCGGATGAGTGGATGGTGTGGAGACGGCTCCGTCATGCCTTCACCTTGTGACACGCTGGATCGGTGTACCGGTTGAGTGTTGTCGTGCGGGGGCTTCCGCGATGAGCGTTGACGGGCGGGAAGAGCCACGCGGTGGCGCCGGTGGCGAGACCGAGGCGGGCAGCCTGCCCGCACGGCAGGTACCGGCACAGCGCGAACCGCGCGGGCGGCACGCCGCCGGGGCGAGCGGTGAGCAGCCGCCGTCCGACGGGGATTTGATCGCCCGGATGCGCGGCGGCGACGACGGTGCGTACGAGGAGCTGTTCCGCCGGCACGCCGATTCCGTACGGCGCTACGCGCGCACCTGCTGCCGCGACGGGCACACGGCCGACGACCTGACCGCGGAGGTGTTCGCGCGGACCCTTCAGGCGGTACGGGGCGGGGCCGGTCCGGACCAGTCCGTGCGGGCCTATCTGCTCACCACCGTACGCAGGGTGGCCGCGACCTGGGCGAAGACCGCCCGGCGGGAGCATCTCGTCGAGGACTTCGCGGTGTTCGCGGAGCAGGCGGCGGTGGGCACCGAGAGCGGTGTCGGGCTGTCCGGGGACGACACCCTGGAACTGGGCGCCGATGTGCGGGCGATGCACGAGGCCGAGCAGTCGCTGGCCATGCAGGCCTTCCGGAGCCTGCCAGAACGCTGGCAGGCCGTGCTGTGGCACACCACCGTCGAGGAGTCCTCGCCGAGTGCGATCGCCCCGCTGTTCGGGCTGAGTGCCAACGCCACCGCCGTGCTGGCCTCCCGGGCCCGGGAGGGACTCAAGCAGGCCTATCTCCAGGCCCATGTGAGTTCCGCCCTGAGTTCGGGCGGGGACTGCGCGCGCTACGCGGACCGGCTGGGGGCCTATGCCCGCGGCGGACTGCGGATGCGGGCGGAGCGGGGGCTGCGCAAGCACTTGGAGGAGTGCGCGAAGTGCCGGCTCGCCGCCGGTGAGCTCAAGGACGTCAACGCGGGCATTCCCGCGCTGCTGCCGGTCGCGGTCATCGGGTGGTTCGCCGCCGGGTACGCGGCCAAGGCGGCCGGAGTGGTGGTCGGCGGGGTCGCCGCTGCCGGGGGTGCGGGTGCGGCGGCTGCCGCGGGCGGCTCCACCGCGGGGGCGGGTGCGGGTGTGGCGGGTGGTGCTGCCGGTGCCGGTGCCGCGGGTGGTACTGCGGGTGCCGGTGCGGCGGGTGGTACTGCGGGTGTCGGTGCGGCGGGTACTGGTGCCGCGGGTGCCGGGTCGGGTGCCGGGGGCGGGGGTGCGGCCGGGGGTGCTGTCCTCTCCGAGGGGCTCGGGCTGCCCGCCAAGGCCGCCATCGCCGCCGGGATCGCGGTGGCCGCGGCCGCCGGGGTGGTGTTCGCCCTCGCCGGGGACGACACCGAGCCACCGGCCCAGGCGAAGCCCGCGCCCAGTGTGGCAGCGCCGGTGCAGCCGGTACCGGAGCCTTCCGCCCCGGCGGAGCCGAGCGAGGCCGGGTACGCGCCGCCCGCGCGGGAATCCGTAGCGCCGCCGCGGCCGACGAAGGCCCCGGCCTCGCCCACACCCACCGCGTCGGGCACCTCGGCCGCCCCACGGCCGCCGAAGCCCTCGCCGAGCCGGGAGCGGCCTTCGCCGAGCCCGACTCCGACGCCGTCCCCCTCGCAGTCGGCGCCCAAGCCGCCGCAGGGGTTCCAGCTCGCGCGGCTGGGCCACTCGGCCTTCGGGGACCACACCGGCCCGGAACTCCAGACCTGGCGCAGCAGCTGGGTCTGGCAGCGCTGGGGGCTGGAGATCGACGACCGGCGGTACGGGCAGGGAATCACCGTGAACTCCCGTTCCTCGGTGGAGATCACCCTCAACCGGCAGTGCACGGCCTTCTCGGCGCGGGCCGGGGTGGACGGCCTGTCGCTGTTCACCGACGGCACGGTGCGGTTCTCGGTCTACGCCGACGGGCAGCGGCTGTGGCAGTCCCGCGCACTCGGGTACGACGACCCGGCCGCGGCCGTGGAGGTGTCACTGGCCGGGCGCAAGACGCTGCGGCTGGTGGTGGAGCAGGCCGGGCAGGGCAGTCTGCCGACGCTGGCGAGCTGGGCGGACGCCCTGATCAGCTGCCGTTGAGCAGGGCGGCCACCTCGGCCGGAGCGAGTACGGCGCCCGCCGCTTCCTCCCGGGCGTAGCCGACCGCGCCGAGTGCGGCGCGCAGCCGGTCCGGGAGTTCGCTCAGGAAGGTCCTCTCCGGGACCGAGCGGGGATGGGCCACGCGCCAGGCGGTGGCTGCCGCGAAGGCCCGTAGGGACTCGGCTGGACGTTCGACGCGGTCCAGCAGTACGGCCGCGGTCTCGGCGAGCGCGGCCAGGACGCGCTCGGCGCAGTGCGCGGTGACGGCCCGGTCCAGGGCCGGACCGACCAGGGCCAGACCGGCCGCGGGGCCCTGCTCACCGGCGACGAGGAGGGCGTCGACGTTGTCGAGACCAGCGGTGAACTGCGGGGGCACGGTGATCTTCCCGGCCTCGGTACGGGCCCGCTCGCACTCGGTGCGGGCCACGTCGAGCCGCCCCTGGAAAAGGGCGATCATCGAGGCGAGCAGCCGCCCGTACGCGCGGACGTCGTAGACCCCGCCGTGGCACTCGGCCTCGGCGTCCGCCTCGGCCAGCAGCTTCTCGGACGTGGCGAAGTCCCCGGCGCAGAAGGCCGTCTCGGCGATGCGGGCGAGGGCGAAGGGCGTCTCGATGTGGGCCCCGACCTCCCGGGCCAGGCGCAGGCACTCCTCGTACTCGGTACGGGCGAGGTCGTACTGGCCGCGCGAGATGGCGAACTCGCCGGCTGCGCTCGCGACCTGGGCGCGGGTCCAGCGGTCGCCGACGCGGGCGGCGATCTCGTGCAGCTCGGCGAGGTCGGCGTCGGCGGTCGCCAGGCCGCCGGTGATGTCGATGGCGATGTGGGTGCGGAGCATCAGGGTGACGCCCAGTTCCCAGTCGCTGCCGTAGCGGCGACAGTTCTCGACGGACTCGTCGAGGTGGGCGTGGAAGTCGACGCTGTCGCCGGTGAGGTACGTCGCCATCGGCCAGAGCATGCCCGGGAAGCGGACGCTCTCCGGCGAACCGGGGCGGAAGGCCGCCGTGATGCGGGCGGCGAGGGCGATGTGCTCGGGGGTGCGCAGGTCCTCGGCGGCGCGGCTCTCGGCGAGCAGGAAGACGTGGAGGATCTGCAGGCGCATGAAGGGCCAGTACCGCGGTGATCCCTCGGGCGGGTCGGACGGTGTCGCGGCGAGGACGAGGGCGGTCCATTCGGCGCCCTCGTTGCGGTAGTTGCGCAGCCACCAGAACCAGCCGAGGGCGAAGACGAGGCGCTGGGCGGCCTCCGGGTCCGGGTCGGTGAGCGAGGTTTCGAGGGCCGCGCGGAGGTTGTCGAGCTCGGTCTCGACGCGCCGGATCCAGGGCAGCTGCTCGGCGGAGCGCATCCGGGGCTCCGCCTCCTCGGCGAGGTCGAGGTAGTGGGCGGCGTGCCGGTGGGCGGTGGCGCGGGCGTCCGCCTCGTCGGCGGTGGCGCGTTCGGTGGCGTACTCGTGGATGGTCTCCAGCATGCGGTAGCGCATGCCGGTGCCTTCGGGCCCGGGTTCGGGTTCGGGTTCGGGTTCGGCCAGGACCAGGGACTTGTCGACGAGGGAGCCGAGGACGTCGGCCACGTGCCAGGCCTCCGGGCCGTCGTCGCGGACCGCTTCGGCGCAGACGGCCTCGGCGGCGGCCAGGTCGCAGCCGCCGGCGAAGACGGACAGCCGGCGCAGGACGGTGCGTTCGGGCGCGTCCAGCAGGTCCCAGGACCAGTCGACGACCGCCCGCAACGTCTGCTGGCGCGGCAGCAGCGTACGAGAGGTACGCGCACCCGTGGTCAGCAGCCGGAAGCGGTCATCGAGCCGGTCGGCGATCTGCCGCGGGGTGAGCAGCCGCAGCCTCGCCGCCGCCAACTCGATCGCGAGCGGCAGCCCGTCGAGGCGGGCGCAGATCTCGGCTACGGCCTCCGGGTCCTCGGCGGGCGTGAAGCCGGGGCGGGCGGCGGCGCCCCGGTCGGCGAAGAGGCGTTGCGCGGGGTCGGGCGGCAGCGGTTCGAGGGGGCGGACGTTCTCGCCGGGGACGCCGAGGGGTTCGCGGCTGGTGGCCAGGATCCGTACGCCTGGGCAGTGCGTGAGGAGGCGTTCGGCGAGCTCGGCGGCGGCGTCGATGACGTGCTCGCAGTTGTCGAGCAGCAGCAGGAGGCGGCGATGCGCACAGTGCTCGACGAGGAGGGCCGTCGGGTCGTCGGCGGCGCCCTTCTCGCGCTCGCGGGCGACGAGGGAGCTCTCGCGCAGGCCGAGGGCGCTGAGGACGGCGCCGGGTACGGCGGCGGGGTGGTCGAGGCGGGCGAGTTCGACGAGCCAGCCGGGTTCGGGGTGGTCGGCGGCGGCGTGCTCGGCGAGACGGGTCTTACCGGAACCGCCGGGGCCGGTGAGGGTGATGAGGCGCAGGCCGGCCAGGTCGGCGTGGAGGGCGTCGAGTTCGGGCTCGCGGCCGACGAAGGAGGTGAGGCGGGGGCGGAGGTTGCCGGTGCGCTCGGGTGGGGTCGGGGCCGGTGGCTGGGCCGGGGCCGGGGCTCGGAGGAGTTCCGCGTGCAGGGCGCTGAGTTCGGGGCCGGGGTCGGCGCCGAGGCCTTCGGCGAGGGTGCGGCGGGTGCGGTCGTACGCGGCGAGCGCGTCGGCCGCGCGGCCGGCCGCGCGCAGGGTGCGGAGCTGCTGGGCGCGCAGGGGTTCGTCGTACGGGTGCGCGTGGATCAGCGCCTCGATCTCCGGCAGGAGCGTCGCCGGGGCTACGGAGCCGCTGCGCAGGTCGGCCTCGATCCGGTCCCGGAGCGCGGCCGTGCGCAGCGCCTCGGGGGCGGCGGCGTGTGCGGTGCGGGCGGGTTCGGGCAGGTCGGCGAGGGCCGGGCCGCGCCAGAGGGCGAGGGCGGCGGCCAAGGTGCGGGCGGCGGTGGCGGGGCCGGGGCCGGCCGGGTCGGCGGTGGCCAGTTCGCGGGCGCCTTGGCGGGCGAGCCGGGTGAAGCGGTGGAGGTCGACCTCGTCCCGGTCGGCGGCCAGCCGGTAGCCGCCGGCGGGGTCGGCGTGGACGGTGTCCCGGCCGCCGAGGGCGCGGCGGAGCCGGGCGACGAGGGCCTGGAGCGCGGCGGGGGCGTCCTGGGGCGGGTCGTCGCCCCAGACCTCGTCGACCAGATCGGCGACGGGCGCGGCCGCCGGGCCGCCTGCGCGCAGGGCGAGGGCGGCGAGCAGCGCCCGAAGGCGCGCGCCGCCGACGGGAAGGAGCGCGCCGGTCTCGCTACGGGCTTGGGTGACGCCGAGGATCAGATACCGCACTGCCCAATACTGCCTTGCCCCCACCACCCGAGGCGCGCCTTTTCCACCGGCCCCCGCCGCGAGACGGCCCGGGCCCGGCACCGGGCAAGCGCACCGGGCCCGACGCGCAGGGCAGGCCGGCGGCCCGGCCCAGCGGACCGACCAAGCACGCCGGACGCGCCGGCCAACTGGGGCGAGCGGCGCGCGCCGGGGGGGGCAGTGGGCCGGGTCCGGCGGCGCCGGACGGGTCGGCGAACCGAGCCCGGGGACGCCCCGGCGCCGCCGGCCGGCCGACGTGCTCAGACGCAGGACGCGTCAGCCGACCCAGCCCGGAGGCGCAGGGCGAGCCGCCTCAGCGGGTCCAAGGACGCTGAACAGGCCCGGGGCACTGGACGCGCCAGCCCAGCGGCACAGGGCGAGCGAGCCGGCTGGTGCCAGCAGCGCCGGGTGGACCAGCCGACCCAGCCCGGGGACGCGGAGCGAGCCGGCCGGCGAATCCAAAGACGCTGGACAGGCCAGCCGAGCGGTCCCAGGGGCACCGGACGAACCAGCCGCCCGAGCCGGCGACGCCGGGTGGGTCAACCGACCGACCTGGCAGCGCCGGACGAGCCGGCCCGGCAGCGCAAGGCGAGCGAGCTGACTGGTGGCAGCAGCGCCGGACGGGTCAGGGCAGGCGGGGCAAGCGGGCGGGCGGGGCAGTGGACCGGGGCCAGCTCCGCCCGGGCGGAGCTGGCCGGCCGACGTACTCAGACGCAGGACGCGTCAGCCGACCCAGCCCGGAGGCGCAGGGGTGGCCCGGCGCGGCAGCGCAGCGCAGCGCAGGCCAGGCGGGCAACGCGGGCGGGGCAGGCGGGCGGACCGGGCCGGGCGGACCGGGGCGGGCGCGCGAGCGGGCAGGCCAGGCGGGCGGGCGGGCCCGGCGGCCAGGGCGGGCGGACCAGGCGGGCTCACGGGCGGGCGGGCCCGGCGGCGGACCAAGCCGGAGCGCGGGGCAGGGCGGCCCGGGTGGGTGGGGTTAGTGGACTGGGTTTTGGGGGGCTGGGTGGAGGGCTTGGGGGGTGGTGGTGCCCAGGGGGGAGAGGGGGGCGTCGGCGGGGAGGGCGCGGCGGCGGGGGGTGGAGGTGCCGGTCCAGCAGGTGCCGCGCCGGGCCAGGAGGCGGCCGAGCCACAGTTCCATCGAGACGAGTTCGGCGAGGCCGTCCAGCGGGACGGGGCGGCCCTCGGCCGCGTCCAACAGGGCCTGTTGGACGACCCGGGCGTCGATCAGGCCGGCGTCGGCCAGCAGCGGGGCCGCGAAGAGCGAGAGCAGCTCCTGCAGGGCGGCGCGCAGGCCCAGCCGGGTCGCGGTCTCGTTCGGGGCGTGGGCGGTGGCGCCCCAGCCGGTGGGGAATTCGCGGACCCCGGCCGAGGAGAGCACGGTGCGCAGGATGGCCGCGCGCGCGCCGGGCTGGACGCGCAG
This sequence comes from Streptomyces sp. NPDC037242, assembly GCF_055604165.1. Lineage (NCBI taxonomy): Bacteria > Bacillati > Actinomycetota > Actinomycetes > Kitasatosporales > Streptomycetaceae > Streptomyces > Streptomyces sp. NPDC037242. Next base: position 187,064 of record NZ_JBVJUY010000015.1, on the reverse strand, counting down.
GGACTCGGGGAGGGCGCGGGCGGCCCGTACGACCTGGTTGTCGAGGAACGGGGCGTGCAGGCGCTGGCTCCGTACCTCCACCGCCTGCTCGAAGACCCGGTGGTCCGCCGCGTGCCGGGCGAGCAGCGCGCGGGCCCGGGCCTCTCCGGGGCGCAGCGAGAGCGGGGGCCGGCCGGCGGCGGCCGTGAGCCGGATCGATACTTCCGCCAGGGCTTCGCCGGTCAGCCAGCCCGCGGCCGGGCCCGGGCGGGACCAGGTGAGGGCGGCGAGGGAGGCGTCCACCGGACCGGAGGGTCCCCCGTTGACCCCGCCCGCGCGGAGCCGGGCCGCGGCGGCTTCCATGCCCGCGCGGTACGGCGTACGGGCAAGTCGGCGGGCGGCGGAGTACACGGTCAGCGGGACCAGCAGGGACTCACCGGACGCGGAGGCCGAGCGGGCCAACGCCGCGACCGGGCGCAGCAGGTGGCGCCGGCGGCGGTCCAGGAGGAGGTCGGCCATGCGGGCCGGGTGCGCGTCGAGGACCTGGCGGGCGCCGTGTCCGGTGAAGTGGTCGGCGGAGCCGGCGGCCAGCCGGCGGCGGTCGCGGGCGGCGAAGACGAGCGAGGGGCCGGGCTCGTCGGTGAGCGGGCCGTCGAGTTCCGCGTACGGGAGGGCTTCCTCGGCGGCGGCCACGACGACGTGGTGGAGGCGGGGGTCGGCGGCGATGACTCTCGCCCGTTCGAGCTCGTCCTCACGCCCCTGCGGGGTGGCGAGGTCGTTGAAGGTGACGGCGAGGAGCCGGGATCCGGAACCGGCCCCGCCCGATCCCAGCAGGGTGCCCGGCGCTCCGGGCAGTCCGGCGGCCAGCAGCGCGAGGGTGGCGGAGGCGCTGCCTCCGGAGAGGTCGGCGCCGACCCCGGGGACGGGTGCGGGGGCGCCCCGGGCCGCACGCCGGTCGGCGGGGCCCATTCCCGGTACGGGGCCCGGGTCGTAGGGCAGTGTGTCGGGAGCATGCCGGGGCGCCGTGAGCCGGGCGCGCACCGCGTCCACCAAAGCTTCGCGTACGCCCTCCACCGCGCGCTCGGGGTCGGTCACGGGCGCGGCCACCGCAAGGGAGGCGACCGCCTCGTACCCGGTGATCTCGCGCGAGCCCTCGCGCAGGATCAGCGCGTGGCCGGGCGGGATGCGGCGGACGCCGACGTACGGTGTGCCGTCGCCCAGTGCCTCCGGGCTGTCGGGGCAGGCCAGCAGGGCGGCGAGATGGCCGATGTCGAGCTGCGCCTCGATGAGGTCGGCGAGCGGGAGGGCGGCGGTGGCGTACGCCGTGCCGCTCGCCCAGGGGGTGTAGAAGACGGGTCGCGCGCCGGCGAGGTCGCCGAGGACGGTGATCCGGCGCCCGGCCTGGACGACGGCGGTGTAGCTGCCGGACCACTGGGTGAGGTGGCGCAGCGCGCCGCCGCGGGCGGCGTAGAGGGCGCGGCGCAGTTCGGCGTCGGTGGCGCCGCAGCAGCCGAGGACGGCGAGCCGGGTGAAGGGGTCGGCGGGGTCGGCGGTGAGGGTGCGGATCTCGTCCGGGCGCCAGTCGCCGACGGCCCAGAGGGGGTCGGGGTCTCCCCAGAGGAGTTGGGCGCCGACGGGGACGACGGTGCGTTCGGCGTCCTGGGCAGCGGGGTCGTCGGCGTGGTCGGCGTCGGCGATGCCGCCGCGCAGCGGTCCTCCGGGGTCCCCGTATCCGGGACCGTAGCCGGAGCTGTGGCCGTAGCCGGAGCCGTATCCGCCCTGGCCGGAGCCGTGGCCGGAGCCGTGGCCGGAGCCGTTGCTGAAGCTCTGGCCCGAGCCTTGGGCGCCGACGCGCCCGGCCGTGCCGAAGCTCGCGGCGATACTGCTCCACCCCACCAACCAGCGCACCGCCGCCTCCCCAGCCTGTGGGCAAATGACCGGGGCAACGGACGGCACGGACGACGCGGTCAGCGCTGTGGGCGCGGCCGGCGGGACCCCGGGTGGCTCGGGGTCCATGCTGCCACGAGACAGGCGTGCGAGAGTGGTTAAGGGGGGCGCACATGCAAACGAACACGCCCCGGGCACGCGGTATTTGGCGTTCCGTGCCCCCCGCCCCATAGGTCGGTTTCGGCCATTCTTCGGCCGTACTGAGGGCCCCTGGGCCCAGGCTTCGCGGGCGCGGCCCGGGAGACGGGATCCGCCCCCCGGACCGTTCCGCCACCCGCGGGGATTGAGGCAGCGGCATCCCCCGGCCCGCCGGATCCACGCAGCGGGCCGACCCACGCACCGCACATCGAATCGCCGCGCCCCGGGAGCGGCCAGAGCGCACGGCCGGGCGCACGGCCACACGGACGGAGCACGGGCTGACACGTGCGCCCCGGGCCCGGGGCGCACGCGGACTGTGCATACGGACAACAATCCCGCCATACGGACTTCAGGGCCTTAACGCTTGGGAGGCGGGGAACTACGCTGGGTTTACGAAATGCCGGGCGCCTATGCCCCGGCGGCGTCTGCGTTCCGCGTGTGACGAGGGGTGGCGCATGTCCAGGGAGCTCCGCGAGCCCAATGAGAAGCTCGGCGCCGTCCTCGCCCTTGCGGGCATCAGCAACGCCGGGCTGGCCCGCCGGGTCAACGACCTCGGCGCACAGCGCGGTCTGACGCTTCGGTACGACAAGACCTCGGTCGCCCGGTGGGTTTCGAAGGGGATGGTGCCGCAGGGCGCCGCCCCGCACCTGATCGCCGCCGCGATCGGCGCGAAGCTCGGCCGGCCCGTGCCGCTGCACGAGATCGGCCTCGCGGACGCGGACCCCGCGCCCGAGGTCGGGCTGGCCTTCCCGCGCGACGTGGGCGCGGCCGTTCGCTCGGCGACCGACCTCTACCGGCTCGACCTCGCCGGCCGCCGCGGCGGTGGCGGGATCTGGCAGTCGCTCGCAGGATCCTTCGCGGTGTCGGCGTACGCGACGCCGGCCTCGCGCTGGCTGATATCTCCCGCGGACGGGTCGGTCGCGCGGGAACCGGCACGCCCGGCGCAGGGCGCGGGCGTCCAGGGCACGGGCGGCCAGGGCACGGGTCTTCAGGGCACCGGCGGCCAGGGCGCGGGCCGTCAGGGCACGGCTGGTCGGGGTCAGGGCCGCGAGACCGTGGCGTCGCGCGACTCGGCGTCGGTTCCCGTACCGACGTCGGTGCCGGTGCCGGGGGCGGCCCCCGGGACCCCGCCGGGAGGCCTTCCGGCGCCGCCGTCCACGGTTGTGCCCGCACAGCCTTCGGGTGAAACTCCGCACGCGCCGCCCCCCGCACCCACCGCGCTCTCCGACGCTTCGCCGCAGCGCGTCGGCCACAGCGACGTGACCAAACTGCGCGAGGCCGCCGAGGACGCGCGCCGCTGGGACTCCAAGTACGGCGGCGGGGACTGGCGTTCCTCGATGGTTCCGGAGTGCCTGCGGGTGGACGCGGCGCCGCTGCTGCTCGGCCACTACACCGACGAGGTGGGCCGCGCGCTGTTCGGGGCGACCGCCGAACTGACCCGGCTGGCCGGGTGGATGGCCTTCGACACCGGCCAGCAGGAAGCGGCCCAGCGCTATTACATCCAGGCGCTGCGCCTGGCCCGTGCGGCCGCCGACGTACCGCTCGGCGGATACGTGCTGGCCTCGATGTCCCTGCAGGCGACCTACCGGGACTTCCCGGACGAGGGCGTGGACCTCGCCCAGGCCGCCGTCGAGCGCAACCGGGGCCTGGCCACCGCCCGGACCATGAGCTTCTTCCGCCTCGTCGAGGCCCGGGCGCACGCCAAGGCGGGCGATTCCGCGGCCGCCGGGGCCGCGCTGCGGGCGTCGGAGGGCTGGCTGGAGCGGGCGCGCGAGGGCGATCCGGATCCGACCTGGCTGGGCTTCTACTCGTACGACCGCTTCGCGGCGGACGCCGCGGAGTGCTATCGGGACCTCAAACTCCCGCGGCAGGTGCGCCGCTTCACCGAGCAGGCGCTCTCGCGGCCGACGGAGGAGTACGTGCGCTCGCACGGGCTGCGGCTGGTGGTGAGCGCGGTGGCCGAGCTGGAGTCCGGCAACCTCGACGCGGCCTGCGCGGCCGGGACGAGGGCGGTGGAGGTCGCGGGGCGGATCACGTCGGCGCGCACGACGGAGTACGTACGGGACCTGCTGCACCGGCTGGAGCCGTACGGGGACGAGCCGCGCGTCGCGGAGCTGCGCGAGCGGGCCCGGCCGTTGCTGGTGGCTCCGGCGTAGGGCAGCTGGTCTTCCGGGGGCCTCGTGGCCGCGTTGTCGGTGGCGGGGTGCAGTATTCAGGGGTGGGAGGTGTCAACGTGGGCGGCGTGGGCAGCGTGAGCGGCGTGGACTGCGATGTGCTGGTGATCGGCGGGGGGATCGTCGGGTTGTCGACGGCGCATGCCCTGTCGCGGCTGGCTCCGGGCACCCGGGTGGTGGTCCTGGAGAAGGAGGCCGGCCCCGCCCGGCACCAGACGGGACGCAACAGCGGGGTGATCCACAGCGGGATCTACTACCGCCCCGGGTCCCTGAAGGCGCGCTTCGCGGTGAGCGGCGCGGCCGAGATGGTCAAGTTCTGCGCGGAGCACGGCATCGCGCACGAGGTGACGGGCAAGCTCATCGTCGCCACCGAGCGCGACGAGCTGCCGCGGCTGCACGCCCTGGTCCAGCGCGGCCGGGAGAACGGCATTCCGGTGCGCGAGCTCGGCCCGGCGCAGATCTCGGAGTACGAGCCCGAGGTGCGCGGCCTGGCCGGGATCCATGTCGCCACCACCGGGATCGTGGACTACGGCAAGGTGGCGGCCCGGCTGGCGGAGGCCTCGGGCGCGGAGATCGTCTACGGCGGCGCGGTCGACCTGATCTCGCGCCGCCCCTCCGCCGTCGCGGTGCGCACCACGTCCGGGCTGGTGGTCCGGGCCCGGGCCCTGGTGAACTGCGCCGGGCTCCAGTGCGACCGGATCGCCCGGCTGGCCGGAGACGACCCCGGGATGCGGATCATTCCCTTCCGGGGCGAGTACTACGACCTCACCCGGCCCGAGCTGGTCCGGGGCCTGGTCTACCCGGTGCCGGACCCGGCGTTCCCCTTCCTCGGCGTCCACCTGACCCGCGGCATCGCGGGCGGCGTCCATGTCGGTCCGAACGCGGTGCCGGCGCTGGCCCGCGAGGGGTACGGCTGGGGCACGGTCCGCCCGCGGGACGTGGCGTCCGAGCTGGCCTGGCCGGGCTCCTGGCGGATGGCCGGGCGCCACTGGCGGTACGGAGCGGGAGAGATCCGCCGTTCCCTGTCGAAGCAGGCCTTCACCCAGGCGGTGCGGCGGCTGCTGCCCGCGGTGACCTCGGCGGACCTGGTGCCGGCGACCGCGGGGGTGCGGGCGCAGGCGGTGCTGCGGGACGGCACCCTGGTGGACGACTTCCTGATCCGGGACGCGCCGCGGACGGTGCACGTCCTGAACGCCCCCTCGCCCGCGGCGACCGCGTCCCTGCCCATCGGCCGCGAGATCGCCCGCCGCGCGCTCGCCACGCTGCGCTCGGCCTGACCCCGGCCCCGCCGACGGCGCGCCGCGGCCGCCCTGCCGCGCCCTGGCGCGCCCGTCCGCGCGGCCGGGGGCGGGGTGGGGACGTAGAATCCGGGCATTGTGTCTGAGTCTCTGAACCCCCAGCCCAGCGCCCCGGAAGCCGAGCCGGAGGCGAACGGCGCCCCGGAAACCGCGCCGGAGGCGAACGCGTACGTACCCCCGAAGTGGCGGACCGAGCCCCGGTTCCCCGACGGGCCCGCGCCCGACCCGGCCGGCTCGCACCACGAGCGGCGGATCCGGAGCTTCCAGCCCCGGCGCAGCCGGGTGACCACCGGCCAGGGCGAAGCCCTCAAGCGGCTGTGGGGCACCTGGGGCCTCGACATCGACGGGCACGAGGTCATCGACCTGAAGAAGCTCTTCGACGGCCTGCCGGTCGTCCTGGAGATCGGCTTCGGGATGGGCGAGGCCACCGCGCAGATGGCGGCCGCCGACCCGTCGACGGGGATCCTGGCCGCCGATGTGCACACCCCGGGCCAGGGCAACCTCCTCGCCCTCGCCGAGCGGGGCGGTCTCGAAAACGTCCGCGTCGCCAACGGTGACGCGATCATCCTGCTCCGCGAGATGCTGCCGCCCGATTCGCTCGCCGGGCTGCGCGTGTACTTCCCCGACCCCTGGCCCAAGGCCCGCCACCACAAGCGGCGCCTGATCCAGCCCGAGTTCCTGGCGCTGGCCGCGACCCGCATGGCTCCGGGGGCCATCCTGCACTGTGCGACCGACTGGGAGCCGTACGCCGAGCAGATGCTCGAAGTACTCACCGCTCAGCCGGAGTTCGAGAACACCCAGGCGGACGGCGGCTACGCGCCGCGTCCCGACTTCCGGCCGCTGACGCGCTTCGAGGGCCAGGGGCTGGACAAGGGGCACGTCGTACACGACTTGCTCTTCCGCCGAGTGGAGAACTGACAACGTCACTCCGCGTGTCAGACCGGCTCGGTAGAGTCATGACGTGTTCCGAGCGCTCCCCCGTGTGCTCGCACGCCCGTCGGGCACGGTCCGTACGTGCGTGCTCGTCGCCCTGCTCGCCGCGTCCGGCGTGGCCATCCTCGAACTCGTGCGGGAGCAGACCGGCACCGCCGGTTTCCTCGTCGGCCTCGGCCTGGCCCTGCTGCCGGTGGTGCCGCTCATGGCGGCCTTCCGGTGGCTGGGCCGGGCCGCGCCGCACCCGTGGGCGCAGTTGTTGTTCTGCTTCGGATGGGGCGCCTGCGCCGCCGCGTTGATCGCCATACTGGCCAACAACTTCGCCACCCAGTGGATAGCCGCGGCCACCGCCGATCCTTCGGACGCCGACCAGCTCGGCTCGGTGGCGATCGCGCCGGTGGTCGAGGAGACCGCCAAGGCGGCTGCCCTGCTGCTGGTGTTCGTGTTCCGAAGACGCCAGTTCACCGGCCCCGCCGACGGTTTCGTGGTGGCCGGCTTCACCGCCGCCGGCTTCGCCTTCACCGAGAACATCCTCTACCTGGGCAACGCCTTCGGCGAGGACCTCGCCGAAGGCACCGGCGCGCTGGACTCGCTGACGGCGGCGACCTTCTTCGTACGGGCGGTGATGTCGCCGTTCGCGCACCCGCTGTTCACCGTGCTCACCGGGCTCGGCTTCGGCGCGGCCGCGCTCGCCGCCGGCCGGGTGCGGCGCATCGGCCTGCCGCTGCTCGGCCTGGTCGGGGCCATGGGGCTGCACGCGTTGTGGAACAGCTCCTCGGACTTCGGGGAGCACGGTTTCTACGTGGTCTACGGCTGCGTGATGGTCCCGCTGTTCGGGGCGCTGGTGTGGCTGGCGGTGCGGATAAGGCGCCGGCGGCTACGGGCGGTCGCCGGGGAGCTCGCGGTGTACGCGGCCGCCGGCTGGCTGGGGCCCGCCGAGGTGCCGGCGCTGGTGTCGATGCCGGCCCGGTCGCTGGCCCGCGCCCTGGCCCGGCGCAGCGGCGGCCGGGCGGCCGGGAAGGCGGTCCGGCGCTACGAGGCGGACGCCGCGGCCCTGGCGTTGCTACGGCACCGGGCGCGCCTCGGCGGTCCGGCCCGCGAGCCGGACTTCGCCGGGTGGGAGCGGGAGTTGCTGCGCCGGCTGTGGCTGCGCCGCGCGACGGCGGGGCCCGCGCTCGCCCGGGCGGCCGTCATGGAGGAGCTGCTCCCGCCCTGGTTCGACCCCCTGGAGCGGGCGCACTGGGGCGCGCCGTCCCGCGTACCGGGTCCCAGGAGGCACTCGGGGCGTGCGCCGGCAGTGGCCGGGCACACGTCAGACGGTCAGGCCCTTTGACCTCAGCCAGGCCAGCGGGTCGACGGTCGAGCCGCCCTTGCGGACTTCGAGGTGGAGGTGGGGGCCGGTGACGTTGCCGGTGGCTCCGACGCGGCCGATGGTCTCGCCGGTGGTGACCGAGCCGCCGGTCACCGACATCGAGGAGAGGTGGCAGTACCAGACCTCGGTGCCGTCCTCGAGTTCCAGCACGATCCGGTAGCCGTACGCGCCGGACCAGCCGGCCGAGGTGATCTTGCCGCTGCCGACGGCCTTGACGGGGGTGCCGGTCGGGGCGGCGAAGTCGAGGCCCGTGTGGTGGCCGGAGGACCACATGGAGCCGGCGTCCCCGTAGTGCGAGGTGAGGGTGTAGGCGGAGGTGGGCAGGGCGTAGCTGCCGGCCAGTGCGGCGAGGCGCTCCTGCTCGGCCTTGGCCTCGGCGGCCTCCTGGGCGGCCTTGGCCTCCTGTGCGGCCTTCTCGGCGGCTGCGGCGGCCACGGCCTCGGCCTCCTTGCGGGCGGCCTCCTGCTTGTCCTTCGCCTCCTTGGCGGCGGCCTCCTGCGCGGCGCGCTCGGCCTCGGCCTGCTCCTGGGCCGCGGCGGCGTCCTGCTGGGACTCGGCCTGCTGGAGGATGCGGCTGCGCAGGAGTTCGCCCGGGTCGGCCCGCCGGTCGGACTGCTGCGGGAAGATCCCGGCCTTCGCCGCGCCCGCGTCCGCACCGGCGCTCGCGTTCGTGTGCTCGCCGTCGGCCTGCTGGGCCCGGTCGTCGGAGAGCGCGTCGGGCATCAGGTCGGGCAGCGAGGGCAGGGATATCGCGACCTGGGGCCGGTCCTGGGCCGTGGCGATGCCGCTGGCTCCGACCGCCGCGATGACGCCGACGCCGAGCACGGTGGAGGAGCGGGCCAGTCCGCCGCGCTGCTTGAGCACCCGGTGCTTGCCGCGGACCGGGCGGGCCGAGTCCTCGGTGGGGTTCCACTCGCCCCAGGCACCGGCGGTGGGCGGCTCCTGGATCTCGATGCCTTCAGGGGCAGGCAAGTTGGAGGCCACCGGGGCACACTCCTCATTGACGCGCACGCGCACGGCGCCGTCTCTTGCGACGGCTGGGACAACCGCGCTGCGTTATCGAAAGGTAATAGACGAAGGGGAGTGATTCCAAGCAGTTGCGATTGATCGTTCACATCAATCGGCCACTCCCCGAGTAGCTCTGGCCAGGACTTTTACTAATATCCAGGGACCAACTCGGGCAAAAATTGGCCGACTCACACACCTCTCCAGCCACGCAGGCATATTGACGGTCCGTCAGCCACCTTGCGGAGAGCGCCTCATCGACTACGCTCCGTCGTCCTTCGGTACGACGGGCACCGTCCGCCGCCGCTCCGGCTGGCCCTCCCCCGGCCGGCCGACCGCGAGCAGCGCCATGTCGTCCGTCGCCCCGCCGCCCGTGTGCCGCCGCACGTCGCTGCCGAGGGCGCCGAGCAGCTCCTGCGGACCGGGGAAGACCCGGCCGCGCAGCCTGGCCTCCGGGTCGTAGAACTCCCCCGCGCCGTCCCGGGCCTCCGTGAGCCCGTCCGTGTACAGCAGCAGCGTCGCCCCCGCCGGAAAGGCCCACTCCTGCGCCCGGTCCGGCCGGCCGTCCAGCTCGCCCAGGCCGAGCGGCAGCGCCGGCTCCGCCGGGACCAGCACCGCGAGGCCGCCGTCCGCGTACAGCAGCAGGGGCTCGGGGTGCCCCCGGTTGACCAGCCTCAGCACGTCCGCGCCCGGTGGGATCTCCCCGAGCACGCACGTCGTGAACCCCTCCACCGCGTCCAGGCTGCCCCGCCGGGTCCCCTCGCGGGCCAGCGCCCGCTCCAGCCGCTGCGCCACGCCCTCCAGCGTCGGCTCGCTCTCCGCCGCCTCCCGGAAGGCCCCGAGCACCACGGCGACGGCCTCGACCGCCCCGAGCCCCTTGCCCCGCACGTCACCCACCGCCAGGCGCACCCCGTACGGGCCGTCCTGGACGGCGTACAGGTCGCCGCCGATGAACGCGTCCGCCTGCGCGGCCTCGTACCGGGCGGCGACGTGCAGGCCCGCGATGCGTTCGGCGGGCGTCGGCAGCACGGCGCGCTGGGCGGCCTCGGCGATCCCGCGGGCGGAGGCGAGCTGCTCGCCGCTGCGGCGCACGACCCGGTTGATCAGGAGGGCCAGCGCGGAGACGGTCAGGACGGTGGCCAGCTCCGTCAGGGACTCCACCTTCCAGGTGGTGCCGTTGTAGGCGTGCAGCAGGACCACCGCGAGCGTGGCCGCCACCCCGGTCCGCAGGGTCGCGCGGAGCGTGAACAGCGGGGCGGCGATCAGCGGGGCCGCGGTGAAGAAGGGAGAGCCCGTGAAACTGGGCGGGGTCAGCACGTCGAAAGCGAAGCCGAGCACGATCAGCAGGCCCGGGAGCACCCGGACCACCCGCCGGGCCACACGACTGCCGGCCCCACCGCCGTCGGCCGCGCGCTCGCCCTCGGCTGCGCGCTCGCCCTCGGCCGCGCGCTCGCCGTTGCCGCCGCTTCCCTGCCGGCCCTGCCCCGCCACGCTGGCCTCCTGCCGCCGGGTCCGCCCCTCAAGGCTGGCCGCAGGAGCGGGGGTACGGCCACCCGGCCCGGCCCGTTCGAGTGACGGGCCGTCGGACGGCGGGGACATACGACGAAGGCCCGGCTCCCCAAGGGGAACCGGGCCTTCGTACTGAGTAGCGGGGGCAGGATTTGAACCTACGACCTCTGGGTTATGAGCCCAGCGAGCTACCGAGCTGCTCCACCCCGCGTCGGTAAACCCAACTCTAGCCCATCCAGGGGGAGGCCTTCGCCAATTAACGCCCCCACCACCCTCGGAAACGACATAAGGCCAGGTCAGAGCCAGTACACGAGCTCCGAAACGCAGCCGCGCACTGCCGCTCGCACCCTCCGGGAGCGATCCGGCCGCGCGTTCGCGCGGGAGAACGTCGCGCGGCCCCACCCGGCATGGGTGGCCGACCAGTTGAGGCGGCGCCGAGCACGGAAGGCTGCCGGGGCCGCCGCGAGGCTGGGCCCGCATCAGGCCACCGGACGCCCCGGGCACAGCAAAGCGCCCCACCCGGCCGAAACCGGGTGGGGCGCTGAGGCGCAGGTCAGAGGAAGGTTCCTCCGCCTCGCGAGCTGTAGGCCATGTCGGACTCGAACCGACAACCAACGGATTAAAAGTCCGCTGCTCTGCCAATTGAGCTAATGGCCCTCCACGTGCTCACGACAGAGCATAGCCGGACCGCGCCGGTCAGCCGATCGGGTATCCGGCTGACCCGCCGTGTCATCGCCGCAAAGCGACAGGGCCCGTACGACACGGTGTGTCGTACGGGCCCTGTCAGGCACTCAACTCAGCGGCTGCGATCAGCCGTTGCGCTTCCAGCGCGGCTTGTCGTCGCGGCGGCCGCCGAAGGAACCGGTGGAACCGGAGCCGGAGGGGCGGTTGTCGTCGCGGCGGCCGTACGGGCGGTCACCGCCGCCGGAGCGGAAGCCACCGGAGGGACGGTCGCCGCCGGAGCGGAAGCCACCCGACGGGCGGTCGTCGCGGCGGAAGCCGCCACGGTCGCCACCACGGTCATCGCGGTTGAAGCCACCGGAGGGACGGTCGCCGCCGGAGCGGAAGCCGCCCGACGGGCGGTCGTCGCGGCGGAAGCCGCCACGGTCGCCACCAC
>NZ_JBVJUY010000015.1:0-175495 GCF_055604165.1 Streptomyces sp. NPDC037242 | reverse complement strand
CACGGTCATCGCGGTTGAAGCCACCGGAGGGACGGTCGTCGCGACGGAAGCCACCGCCACGGTTGTCGTCACGACGGTCGCCACCGGAACGGAAGCCGCCCGACGGACGGTCGTCGCGGCGGAAGCCGCCACGGTCGCCACCACGGTCATCGCGGTTGAAGCCACCGGAGGGACGGTCGTCGCGACGGAAGCCACCGCCACGGTTGTCGTCACGACGGTCGCCACCGGAACGGAAGCCACCCGACGGACGGTCGTCACGGCGGAAGCCGCCACGGTCGCCACCACGGTCACCGCGGTCGTCGCGACGGTTGTCGCGACGCTCGTAGTTGCCGCGCTCGTCACGACGCTGCTCGAACTGGCGCTCCTGGACGACCGGCTCGGCCGCGACGGCAGCCGCGACCTCGGCCTCGGCGGCCTCGGCCACCTCGGCGACAGCGGCGTCCGGGTCCTCGCCACGCTCGCGCGCGGAGCGGGCGACCAGGCGGTCGGCCTCCTCGCGCAGCTCGGCGGCGCGGCGCGTCAGGCGCTCCAGCTGCTTGGTGAGGTCGGCGACCTCACGCTCGGCCTGCTTGGCGGCGTTGTTCGCGGAGTCGGCCTGGACCTGGGTCAGCGAACGCGCACCGGTGATCTCGGCGACCTCGGGGTCGAAGGCGCCGACGCCCTGGACGATGTGGCGCGAGGCGTCGACGCCCGCGTCCTCCATCAGGCGGAAGATCTGGCGGCGCTGGTGCGGGAGCGCCAGCGACACGACGACACCGGACTTGCCGGCGCGGGCGGTACGGCCCGAGCGGTGCAGGTAGTCCTTGTGGTCGCCGGCCGGGTCCACGTTCAGGACCAGGTCGATGCCGTCGACGTGGATACCGCGGGCGGCGACGTCGGTGGCGACGAGCGCGTTGACGTAGCCGTCCTTGAAGTCCGCGAGGACGCGGGTACGGGCACCCTGCGTCATGCCGCCGTGCAGCGCGTCGGCCTTCACGCCGGCCTCGATGAGCTGCTCGGCGATGCGGTCGGCGCCCAGCTGGGTGCGGACGAAGATGATGGTGCGGCCCTTGCGGGCGGCGATGGCGGCCGTGACCGGCGCCTTGTCCTTCGGCTTCACGACGAGGACGTGGTGCGTCATGGTCGTGACGTTGCCCTGGGCGCTGTCGACCTCGTGCGTGACGGGGTTGGACAGGTAGCGCTTGACCAGGGTGCCGATCTCGTTCTCCATGGTGGCGGAGAAGAGCATGCGCTGGCCGCCGCCGGGGATCTGGTCGAGCAGCTCGGTGACCTCGGGCAGGAAGCCCAGGTCGGCCATCTGGTCGGCCTCGTCGAGGACGGCGATCTTGACGTTCTCCAGGGAGCAGGCGCCGCGGTTGATGATGTCGCGCAGGCGGCCCGGGGTGGCGACGAGGACGTCGACACCGCGCTCCAGGGCGTAGATCTGGTTGCCCATGGAGGTACCGCCGCAGACGACCTTCATCTTCAGGCCGAGCACGTCGCCGTAGGGCTGGAGGGCGTCCGCGACCTGCATCGCGAGCTCACGCGTCGGCGTGAGGATGATGGCGCGGGGCTTCTTCTTCTCGGTGTGGCCGCCGGCCAGCGAGGCCAGGGTCGGCAGACCGAAGGAGAGGGTCTTGCCGGAGCCGGTGCGGCCGCGGCCGAGGATGTCCTTGCCGGCCAGGGCGTCCGGGATGGTCGCGGCCTGGATCGGGAAGGGCGCCGTGACGCCGTTCTGGGCGAGCTTGCGCACGATGCCCTCGGGCAGACCGAGGTCGCCGAAGGTGATCGTGGGCTCCGCGTCGGCGTCGGCCTCGGCGTCGTCGAAGTCGTTGGCGAAGTCGTTGGTGGAGTCCTCAAGGGACTCGCCGGCGTTCACGTCGGCCTCAAGAGCCTCGATGATCTCGTTCGCCTCAGCGGCCTCGATGGCCTCGGTGACGGCGAGCGTCTCGGCGTCGACGATCTCGTTGGAGTCGTTCTCGGGCATGACGGAACGGTCAGAACTGGAAATGGACATGCGAAATGCGAAACCTTCCGGAGTCTCGGCACGCGCCCAAACTCCGTGAATCGCAAATCGACCGCCTCAATGCGGTCAGCCACGGCTAGGGAGAGTACGCGCCACACGGCGCTCTTCGGATTCGGCGCCGGGCAATGGGATCAAACGATCTATAACCATACGCACCCTCCCCGGGGTCTGGCAAGTCGCTCCACCCAAAAAGGCTCTGACCTGCGGAAATACCCAGAGGAGGGGGCGCGCGACTACGTGGCGGGCGCCGCGCTGGGGTCCGGCGTGGGCGGCGAAGGCTCCGGTGTGGGATCGGTCACGGAAGGCTGCGGAGTCGGCGGCTCCACGACCGGGGAGGGCGACTGGTGCCCCCCTCCGCTGCCGCCCGGACCACCCGCACCGCCCGGGCCGCCGCCGGAGCCGCCCGGGCCGCCGCCGCCCGTCGGCGGCTGCTGGGGACCCTGGCCGCCCGCGCCGCCGCCCGCTCCCGCCGACGGCGAGGGGACCCCCGGCCGGTCCGCGGGCGCGCCCGGGCTGGGCGAGGCCCCCGTCGCGCCGGAGGCCTTGCCGTCCTCCCCGGGCTTGCCGTCCTGCTTGCCCGTACCGTTCTTGCCGCCGTGCCCGTTGCCGTGCACCCCTGAGCCGCGGCCCGACGTGGCGGCCCCGCCCGACTCGGCCCCCTGGCTGTCCGCCGAGGAGGCGGGCCCCGGCTTCGCGGCGTCCTCGCCGACGCTCATGCAGCCGGCCGACACCGTGACCGCGAGCGCGGTGACGGCCAGACGCAGGGAAGCGGACAACTGGCGCACGGGGCACCTCCGGAACACAGGGGCCAAGGTCCGCGGGAGCGGGTCAATGTGCCCAACTCCCTTTGCCCCGTAAGAGACACGCCCGGACGGCGGACAGCTCGCACGGTCAGGCGAAGAACTGCCGCGCCACCTGCGACCCGAGGTGTACGGCGCCCAGTCCGACCAGCACCGACGCCGTCACGTTCGCGAGCGCCAGGAAGCTCCGGCCCCGCTCCGCCAGCCGCAGCGTCTCGTAGGAGAAGGTCGAGTACGTGCTGAGCGCCCCGCACAGCCCCGTCCCGAGCAGCAGCTCCAGGCGCGAGGAGCCCGCCCCGGCCAGCGCCGCCCCGGAGAGCACGCCGAGCACCAGGCAGGCGGCCGCGTTCACCACGAAGGTCCCCCACGGGAACAGCGCGTCGTGGCGCGCCTGCACCGCACGGTCCGTCAGGTACCGCAGCGGCGCCCCGGCGGTGGCCCCGACCATCATCAGCAGCCAGTTCACACCGGGTCCCGCAACGCGAGCCGCGTGGCCGAGGCAGCCGCCCACACCGCGCCGAGCGCGCCGGCCACCGTCAGCCCGGCGTACGCCAGCGCGGTCCCGGCCTCCCCCTCGTCCAGGAGCTGCGAGAAGTCCAGGGCGTACGTCGAGAAGGTGGTGAACCCGCCGAGCACCCCGACCCCGGCGAAGGGCCGCAGCAGCGGGTGCGCTGGCGTCCGGCCGCCCTCGCTGATCAGCACCATCAGTACGCCGATCAGGGCGGAGCCGCTCACGTTGATCCAGAAGGTGGCCCAGGGAAAGCTCCCGGGCGCGGCCGGGAACAGCAGCGAGAGCCCGTAGCGCGCCGAGGCCCCGACCGCGCCGCCGGCCGCCACCGCGGCGAGCACCGGCCCCTGCGGCTCGTCCCGGTGCGCGGGCACGTGGAGATCGACGTCGGGATCGATCGCCTCGGGGGCCTCGGCCGGGCGGGTCACCCGTACCCCAGCGCGTGCAGCCGCTCGTCGTCGATCCCGAAGTGATGGGCGATCTCGTGCACCACGGTGACCTCCGTTTCCGCCACCACGCTCTCCCGGTCCTCGCACATCCGCAACGTGGGGTTCCGGTAGATGGTGATGCGGTCCGGCAGCACCCCGGCGTACCACTCGCCGCGATCGGTGAGCGGGGTCCCTTCGTAGAGACCGAGCAGCTCGGGGTCGTCGGCGGGCGGTTCGTCCTCGACGAACACCGCCACGTTGTCCATCAGCCGCGTCAGCTCCGGCGGGATGCGGTCCAAGGCCTCTGCGACGAGCTCTTCGAACTCCTCGCGCGTCATCTCCAGCACCCGGCCATTGTCCCTCCGGGGGAAACCGTTTTGGCGATAGCTCCCCGGATCCCATATGCTTCTCACGTCCCCGACGCGCTGCGAAGTGCCCGGCGGGCCTTTAGCCCTCATCGTCTAGTGGCCCAGGACGCCGCCCTTTCAAGGCGGTAGCACGGGTTCGAATCCCGTTGGGGGTACGCATTACCGTGTGTAAGACTTAGGTCTCACACACAGCAAGGACCTGTGGAGCAGTTGGTTAGCTCGCCACCCTGTCAAGGTGGAGGTCGCGGGTTCAAGTCCCGTCAGGTTCGCTGAGGCTGGAAACAGTCTCGTGGCTGGGTAGCTCAGTTGGTACGAGCGATCGCCTGAAAAGCGATAGGTCGCCGGTTCGACCCCGGCCCCAGCCACCACAAGGAAGGCCCCGTCCATCGGACGGGGCCTTCCGCTTTACTCGGCCTCGGCCTCGGGCGCCTCCTCGGCGGCCCGGTCTGCCGCGCGGCGCCACTTCACCAGACCCACGCCCGCCGCCGCGACGGCGACCAGGCCGAGCAGCGCCCAGTCCGGGACCCCGCCGGTGAGCGAGCGGACCCGCTCCTCCACCGCGAACGAGTCGTCCACGTCCAGCAGCCCCGGCAGCGCGCTCGCCCCGTCGTAGACCAGGAACAGCGTCCCGAGCACGATGAAGAACAGCCCGGACAGCACCGAGGTGGTGTGCAGTTCGAAGCGGCCCACCGAGAAGGCCCGCCCGCGCAGCCAGCGCCGCCGGCCCAGGTCGAACCGCTCCCAGAGCAGCGCCAGCAGGAACAGCGGCACCGCCATGCCGAGGGCGTAGACCGCCAGCAGCAGGCCTCCGTAGACCGGGCTGCCGCTGACCGCCGCGACCGTCAGGACGCTGCCCAGGATGGGTCCGGCGCAGAAGCCGGCCAGGCCGTAGACCGCGCCGAGCGCGTACACCGACAGCGCGGTGGTCGGGCGGATGCGCCCCGACAGCTCCGCGATGCGCTTCGAGGCGAAGCCCAGGCCCAGGATCTGCGCGAGGCCGAGCGCGATGATCAGCCAGCCGCCGACGAGCACCAGTTCCTCGCGGTTGCTGTGGAAGAACCGGCCGGCGTACGAGCCCGCCGCGCCCAGCGGCACGAGGGTGCTCGCGAGGCCGGCGTAGAAGATCCCGGTGCGCGCGAGCAGCCGGGAGGTGGAGTCGATCGAGTACGCGAAGAAGGCCGGCAGCAGCAGCGCGCTGCACGGGCTGAGCAGCGCGAGGAGGCCGCCCAGCAGGGCGGCCAGGTATCCGATGTCGGTCACTTCGCGGCCTGGGTCCCGGCCTGGGCCTTGGCCTTGGCGATGGCGGAGGTGAAGGCTTCGAGCGGCTGGGCGCCCGCGATGGGCGTGCCGTTGACGAGGAAGGACGGGGTCGACTGGACGCCGATCCGGTAGCCCTCCTCCTGGTCCTTCTTCAGGGCCGCGGCGGCGCCCTCGCCGGCCGAGTCCTGCTTGAACTTCTCCAGGTCCGGGACCCCGGCCTGGCGGGCGAGCTCCACCAGGCGGTCTGGGCCGAAGCCCTTCTCCTTGGAGCCGTCGGCGTACGCGGCCGCGTGGAACTGCTGGAAGCGGTCCTGCTGCCCCGCCGCCCAGGCGGCCTTGGCGGCGGCCTCGGAGTCGGCTCCGAAGATCGGGAAGTTGCGCCACTCGATGCGCAGGGTGCCGTCCTCGACGTACTTCTTCACCAGTTCGGGCTCGGTGTCGCGGGCGAACTTGCCGCAGTAGCCGCACTTGAAGTCGCTGTACTCGATCAGCACGACGGGCGCGTCGGCGCGGCCGACGGCGAGCCTGTCGCCGGATTCGCGGCGGGCCAGCGCCTTGAGGGCGGCGGCGGGGTCGGTCCTGGGCGCGGCGGAGGCCGTGGCCCCGGACCGGCCGGAGTCCTTCTCGGCGGGGGCGGTGGCCTGCCAGGAGACGATGCCGAGGGTGACCGCGGCGACGGCGACGCCGGCGGCGATCAGCAGGGGCTTGCGGGAGGAGGTCTTGCGAGAGGGCGTCTTGCGAGAGGAAGAGGAAGAGGAAGAGGACATGCGGGTGCGTTCTCCAGTGCTGCGGAAGGGTGGGGCGGACCGGGGCGAGCGGTCCGCCTAGACCCGCATCACGGAGAGCTCCACCGGACCGGGCGCCGGCCGGTCGGGACCGCGTACGAGGATCCGTACGGGCACCGCCCGCCCGTCGCGGGTCTGGTCCGTCGGCGGCCGCCCGGCCGGGGCGTGGCCGTGGTCGCCCGTGCGGGTCGCCGCGGCGGGCGGCCGGCCGTCGTCCCCCGTCCCGGGGGCGCAGGACGGGCCGCCGTCCTGGTGCGCCACCGCGTAGGCCTTGGCGGCCGATGCCGACGCCGGGGGCAGCTCCTGGGCCGCCCCGGCGGGCACCACGCAGCCCAGCAGCAGCGCCAGTACGGCGCCGAGCAGGCACCAGACACGGCTGCGGCGGGACAAGGTGGCCTGCCTCTCACTGGGACGTCGGGTGGACTCGTCCCGAAATGGTACGGGTCCACCCCACAAATGCGTTCGCCACCCGGAGGGACCAGGTGAGATCCTCGACCAGGTATGTCTACTTCCTTCGCCGCCCTGCAGACGCTTCTCGGTGAGATCTCCCTCCGTGACGCGCACCGCCTCGGCCGCCGCCTCGAAGGCGCCCGCCGTATCCGAAAGCCCGAGGCCAAGCAGGCCGTGCTCGACGAGATCGCCGCGGAGGCCGCGAAGGCCGCCGAGCGACTGGCCGGCCGTGCCTCGCGGATGCCGGAGGTCACGTATCCCGAGAACCTGCCCGTCAGCCAGAAGAAGGACGAGATCGCCGAGGCGATACGCGACCACCAGGTCGTGATCGTCGCGGGCGAGACCGGCTCCGGCAAGACCACGCAGATCCCCAAGATCTGCATGGAGCTGGGCCGCGGGGTCCGGGGCATGATCGGGCACACCCAGCCCCGCCGGATCGCGGCCCGCACGGTCGCGGAGCGGATCGCGGAGGAGCTGAAGTCCGAGATCGGGCAGACGGTCGGCTGGAAGGTCCGGTTCACCGACCAGGTGGACCAGGACGCGACCTTCGTGAAGCTGATGACGGACGGCATCCTGCTGGCCGAGATCCAGACGGACCGCGAGCTGCGCGCGTACGACACGATCATCATCGACGAGGCGCACGAGCGGTCGCTGAACATCGACTTCCTGCTCGGCTACCTGGCCACGCTGCTGCCGAAGCGCCCCGACCTCAAGGTCGTGATCACTTCCGCGACCATCGACCCGGAGCGGTTCTCCCGGCACTTCGGGGACGCGCCGATCGTCGAGGTCAGCGGCCGTACGTATCCGGTCGAGGTCCGCTACCGCCCGCTCCTGGAGGAGGAGGGCGACGACAGCGACCGGGACCAGATCACCGCGATCTGCGAGGCCGTGGACGAGCTCCAGGCCGAAGGGCCGGGCGACGTCCTGGTCTTCCTGTCCGGCGAGCGCGAGATCCGCGACACCGCGGACGCCCTGAACAAGCGCAATCTCCCCCGCGCCGGAGGCGCTTATGGGCACAGCACCGAGGTGCTCCCCCTCTACGCGCGCCTCTCGCACGCCGAGCAGCACCGCGTCTTCCAGCAGCACACGGGGCGGCGGATCGTCCTCGCCACGAACGTCGCCGAGACCTCGCTGACCGTCCCGGGCATCAAGTACGTGATCGACCCGGGCACCGCCCGGATCTCCCGCTACAGCCACCGCACCAAGGTCCAGCGCCTCCCCATCGAGCGGATCTCTCAGGCCAGCGCCAACCAGCGCAAGGGCCGCTGCGGCCGCACCAGCGACGGCATCTGCATCCGGCTGTACTCCGAGGACGACTTCAACGCCCGTCCCGAGTTCACGGACGCCGAGATCCTGCGCACGAACCTCGCCTCCGTCATCCTCCAGATGACCGCGGCCGGCCTCGGCGAGATCGAGAAGTTCCCCTTCATCGACCCGCCGGACCACCGCAACATCCGCGACGGCGTGCAGCTCCTCCAGGAGCTCGGCGCCCTCGACCCGGCGGAAAAGGATCACAAGAAGCGGCTCACGCCCATGGGCCGCCAGCTCTCCCAGCTCCCGGTGGACCCGCGCCTCGCCCGCATGGTCGTGGAGGCGGACAAGAACAACTGCGTGCGCGAGGTCATGGTCATCGCGGCGGCCCTGTCCATCCAGGACCCGCGCGAGCGGCCCTCGGACAAGCAGACCCAGGCCGACCAGAACCATGCCCGGTTCAAGGACGAGACCAGCGACTTCCTGGCCTTCCTGAACATGTGGCGCTACGTCCGGGAGCAGCAGAAGGAGCGCGGCTCCTCGGCCTTCCGCCGGATGTGCAAGCAGGAGTACCTGAACTTCCTGCGGATCCGCGAGTGGCAGGACATCTACTCGCAGCTGCGCACGGTCGCCAAGACGATGGGCATCCACGTCAACGAGGCCGACGCCCCCGAGACGAGCATCCACATCTCGCTGCTGGCCGGCCTGCTCTCGCACATCGGCCTGAAGGACACCGACAAGAACGAGTACCTGGGGGCGCGGTCCGCCAAGTTCGCGGTCTTCCCCGGCTCGGCGCTCTTCAAGAAGCAGCCGAAGTTCCTGATGTCGGCGGAGCTGGTGGAGACCTCGCGGCTGTGGGCGCGGGTGAACGCCAAGGTGGAGCCCGAGTGGGTCGAGCCGCTGGCCCAGCACCTGATCAAGCGCACGTACAGCGAGCCGCACTGGGAGAAGGACCAGGCGGCCGTCATGGCGTACGAGAAGGTCACGCTGTACGGCGTGCCGATCGTCGCCCAGCGGAAGATCAACTACGGCCGCATCGACCCCGAGGTCTCGCGCGAGCTGTTCATCCGCAACGCGCTGGTCGAGGGCGACTGGCGGACCCACCACAAGTTCTACGCCGACAACCGCAAGCTCCTCACCGAGGTCGAGGAGCTGGAGAACCGGGCCCGGCGCCGCGACATCGTGGTCGACGACGAGACGCTCTTCGACTTCTACGACCAGCGGATCCCCGAACACGTGGTCTCCGGTGCGCACTTCGACTCGTGGTGGAAGCACAAGAAGCGCGACGAGCCCGAACCGCTCGACTTCGAGCGCGAGATGCTGCTGACCGAGAAGGCGGCCGGTGTCACCAAGGCCGACTACCCGGACTCCTGGCGGCAGGGGCAGCTGAAGTTCCGGGTGACCTACCAGTTCGAGCCGGGCGCGGACGCGGACGGCGTGACCGTCCACATCCCGCTCCAGGTGCTGAACCAGGTCACCGACGAGGGCTTCGACTGGCAGATCCCGGGCCTGCGCGAAGAGGTCGTCACCGAGCTGATCCGCTCGCTGCCGAAACCGATCCGCCGGCACTACGTGCCCGCGCCGAACTTCGCGACGCGCTTCCTGGCGACCGCCGTGCCCCTGCAGGAGCCCCTGCACGTGACGCTCGCGCGTGAACTCCAGCGGATGGTCGGAGTGCCGGTCACGGCCGAGGACTTCGACCTCGGCCGCATCCCGGACCACCTGAAGATCACCTTCCGGATCGTCGACGAGCGCCGCAAGAACCTCGCCGAGGCCAAGGACCTGGAGGCCCTGCGGCTCCAGCTGAAGCCCAAGGCCCGCCAGGCCCTCTCCAAGGCCGCCGCGGCCACCGCCGAGCGGGCGGGCGGGGAGTCGGTGGAGCGCACCGGGCTGACCGACTGGACGATCGGGACCCTCAGCAGGGTCTTCGAGACCCGGCGGGCCGGCCAGCCGGTGAAGGCGTACCCGGCGCTGGTGGACGAGGGCACGAGCGTCTCCGTACGGCTCTTCGACACCGAGGCCGAGCAGCAGCAGGCGATGTGGCTGGGCACCCGGCGCCTCATCCTGCTGAACATCCCGGTGAACCCGGCGAAGTTCGCCTCGGACCACCTGACCAACCAGCAGAAGCTGGCCCTGTCCAGGAACCCGCACGGCTCGATCCAGGCGCTGTTCGACGACTGCGCGACCGCGGCGACCGACAAGCTGATCGCCGACCACGGCGGCCCCGCGTGGGACGAGGCGGGCTTCCGCAAGCTCTACGAGGCCGTACGCGCCGACCTGGTGGACACGACCGTACGCACGGTGGGCCAGGTGCAGCAGGTGCTGGCCGCCTGGCAGGCCTGTGAGCGCCGTCTGAAGGCCACGAGCAGCCTGGCCCTGGTCGCCAACCTCCAGGACGTCAAGACGCAGCTGGCGGCCCTCGTACCGCCCGGTTTCGTGACACTGACCGGACTGCGCAGGCTGGCCGACCTGATGCGCTACCTGGTGGCGGCGGACCGGCGGCTCCAGCAGATGCCGACGGGCGTCCAGCGCGACACCACGCGCATGGAGAAGGTCCACGAGATGCGGGACGAGTACCTGTGGCTGCTGGAGCAGCTCCCGAAGGGGCGCCCGGTGCCGTCCGAGGTCACCGAGATCCGCTGGATGATCGAGGAACTGCGGGTCAGCTACTTCGCGCACGCGCTCGGGACGGCGTATCCGATCTCCGACAAGCGCATCGTGAAGGCGGTGGACGCGGCGGCCCCGTGATCGGGTTCGACCGCACCCCCTGAGCTGCTGTACAGTCTGATGCGTAGCCGGGAAGTCGGCAACACAGCAAGGACCTGTGGAGCAGTTGGTTAGCTCGCCACCCTGTCAAGGTGGAGGTCGCGGGTTCAAGTCCCGTCAGGTTCGCAGAAACGTCAGGGCCCGCATTCCGCAAGGAATGCGGGCCCTGACGCGTTTCCCCTGGCCGCCGGACCATCGGGACCCCCCGAGGTCGTCCGGGTCGTCCGTTCGGTGGAGCCGACCCTTCGGCCGAGTGCGCGCCGTCTCCAAGAATCCCCCATCCGCATGATGCGGTCTACGACGCGTGTCCCCTTACGGGGTGGATTACGGGATGAACAAGAGTGATCACCTGTGACGGGAGTCACCACACGAGTTTTTGAGACGCACACATTTATCAAGCCCATACGCGGCCTCGATTTAATATGTGCAATTGCACCTACCCTGCGAGGCCCCGCGCGCAGGGCCGATTCCCCCCTGACCTGGGCATAAAAAAGATCGCGCTGGACCCGGCGGAGTCCAGCGCGATCGACGACAGTCGGACCTGTTGGGGCAGGTCCGGTCGTATGAAGCTATGTGGGTTTCATCGGATTGGGGGACCCGATATAGACCCGGTATTAAGCGGTGCTGCGGGACCTCAGGCCTCGCTGCGCTGCTGCGGAATTCCCGCAAGCAGTGCGCGGACCTCAGCCTCGCGGTAACGGCGGTGTCCACCCAGGGTGCGGATGGACGTGAGCTTGCCAGCCTTTGCCCAGCGAGTGACCGTCTTCGGGTCCACGCGGAACATCGTGGCAACCTCAGCCGGGGTCAGCAGCGGCTCGGCATCAGGGGTGCGAGCGGTCATGAGCGGCCTCCTCGGGAGAACCGAACCATCTCGGTTCTTTCCTCTAAATTCTGCACCTTGGCCCGCGTTGCCCGAAATGGACATACGCGGGCCGAGTCGGTTATAGGACGAACGGCTTGTCCTCGGCACTACAACTACACCATCCGTCCAGCCTCGACGGCCAAACCGACGGAATTGCCCTCCGAGGTGTTCATCAGCGGCGGAAGCCGATGGACCGCCCCATAACGGACAGTCACCCCACTGTGACGATCAGTCACAGAGCCATCAGGAGCCGTCAGACCCCCCGTAGCGTGCAATGCCGAGCATTCCGCCCTTAGTTGGGCGGAAGGAACCCTCCCCGGACTCCTTGTCCTATTTTGGCACGAGGGTAGGGGAAGGGCGCAAGGGTGTAGATAGTGCGGTCCGTCACGCTTGGGCCAATGGCCCGTATCGGGACGTAGGTCCTGGAACTAAGTCCTGAATGAGATGATCAAGCACTCGATGGGCGACTTGCACCCACATCCTCGCGCATCGGCCGATCGGCCGATGCGCGAGGGCGGGTCCGGTCCGATCATCCGTCCGACCGATCCCCCGGTCGGGTGTCGGCCGGACGGGTTCCTAGTTGGCGAAGAGCCTCTCCCGGACCGCCCTCCAGCGCTCCGCCAGCTCCCCGTACGCCCCGGCCGCCCCCGGCGCGTCCCCGGCCCGCAGCGCGGCCAGCCCGGCCGCCAGGTCCCGCGCCGAGCGGTCGGCCGCCAGCCGGTCCGCCGGCAGCGCGTGCACCAGCCCGCCGTAGTCCAGCTCGACCATCGAGCGCGGGTGGAACTCCTCCAGCCAGCTCCCGACCTCCACCAGGCCCTCCACGAGCATCCCGTACCCCTCCGCCTCCCGCAGGGCCCGCAGCGCCCGCGCGAGGCGCCGCCGGGCCTGCACCATCGGCGTCCGGTAGCGCAGCAGCTCGCCCGGCGCGTACTCCCGCTCCTCGTCGGCCACCAGCACGAACCAGCGCAGCGGCACCTGCCACACCCCCGTACGGATCCACGGGCGCGCGTCCGGGTTCCGCTCGCGCCAGCGCTCGTAGTCCTCGGCCGCCTGTCGGCGCAGTACGGGCGGCAGGGCCGCGTCCAGCACCGGGGGCGGGAACTGTCCCACCAGCTCCTGGAGCGCCAGCCAGCCGCGCAGCCGGGTGCGCCACGGGCAGACCAGCAGCACCCCGTCCAGCTCGGCCGTGAAGGCGTCCGCGCTCTCGTGGGCCGGCACCCCCACCACGGGCACCCGTACCAAGTCGGACAGGGACCGGCGCAGTTCGTCCTGTGCGGTCGGGGCGACCCCGCGGCGGGCGTAGTCGGCCCAGTGCGTGCGCTCCGGCTCCCGGAAGGCCGCCAGGGGCTCGTAGACGCGCAGGTACGAGGCGTACGGGACGGCGGGCGCGGAACGCGCGGAGGGCAGCCTGGGATCGGCGGATTCGCTCACGCCCTCGTACTCCCCGCTTTGGGGGTCCGGTTCACCTCCGGGCGCCGGGGACTCTCCCGTACTCCGGGAGTGTCCCGATCCCCGGACAGGGCGTTCCCTCGCGCCCCACAGGTCTTACGCTGCTCCCAGCACGCCCTCCCCCACCCGCAGGGCGGGCGTCATTCCGCCGCATCTCTTCCATGGGAGTCACCACCGTGACCGAAATGACCGACGGCGTCCTGCACACCCTGTTCCGCACGGAACAGGGCGGCCACGAGCAAGTCGTGCTGTGCCAGGACCGAGCCACAGGCCTGAAGGCCGTCATCGCGATCCACTCCACCGCCCTGGGCCCCGCCCTCGGCGGTACGCGCTTCCACGCGTACGCCTCCGACGAGGAGGCCGTCCTCGACGCGCTCAACCTCTCGCGCGGCATGTCGTACAAGAACGCTCTCGCCGGGCTCGACCTCGGCGGCGGCAAGGCCGTGATCATCGGCGACCCGGACGTCCTCAAGAGCGAGGAACTCCTGCTGGCCTACGGCCGGTTCGTGGAGTCCCTCGGCGGCCGCTACGTGACCGCCTGCGACGTCGGCACCTACGTGGCGGACATGGACGTCGTGGCCCGCGAGACCCGCTGGGCGACCGGCCGCTCCCCCGAGAACGGCGGCGCCGGCGACTCCTCGGTGCTCACCGCCTTCGGCGTCTTCCAGGGCATGCGCGCCAGCGCCCAGCACCTGTGGGGCGACCCGACCCTGCGCGGCCGCAAGGTCGCGGTGGCGGGCGTCGGCAAGGTCGGCCACCACCTGGTCGAGCACCTGCTGGAGGACGGCGCCGAGGTCGTCATCACGGATGTGCGGGAAGAATCCGTCCGGCGGATCCTCGACAAGCACCCGGGCAAGGTCACCGCGGCCGCCGACACGGACGCGCTGATCCGCGTGGAGGGCCTGGACATCTACGCCCCCTGCGCGCTCGGCGGGGCCCTGAACGACGAGTCCGTGAACGCCCTGACCGCAAAGGTCGTCTGCGGCGCGGCCAACAACCAGCTCGCCCACCCGGGCGTCGAGAAGGACCTCGCGGACCGCGGGATCCTCTACGCGCCGGACTACGTGGTCAACGCGGGCGGGGTCATCCAGGTCGCCGACGAGCTGAACGGCTTCGACTTCGACCGGTGCAAGGCGAAGGCGTCGAAGATCTTCGACACCACTCTGGCCATATTCGCACGTGCGAAGACGGACGGTATTCCGCCGGCCGCCGCGGCCGACCGGATCGCCGAGCAGCGCATGGCCGACGCCCGCGCCGCGCGCCGGGTCTGACCTTTCACAGGCCCTTCACGGGGCCTTGACGGGGATCGCGGGCGGGCCCGCCGGGGCGCGGCGAGACGGAACTCACTGCGCTTCGGCGGGTCGGCCGCCAGGAAAGAGCTAAAATCGCAGCTGACCAGCGAGGACGGGGCGCCTTGCTGGTACTGCACCGGGGCGCGTCATGCGGGCGGCGTACCGTATGGCCGCGGAAGCAGGTACCGTTAAACCCCTACGGACGGTCTCTCCACGGAGAGCCCGCTCCGAACCATGAACGCGTGTCAGACTCTGGGGCCGTCGAGCCCCGTCACCGAGGGGGTCGAGCCATGGGGCGCGGCCGGGCAAAGGCCAAGCAGACGAAGGTCGCCCGCCAGCTGAAGTACAGCAGCGGCGGGACTGACTTGTCGCGTCTGGCCAACGAGCTGGGCGCATCGACCACGGAACCGCTGCCTGTCAGCGAGCCGGTCGAAGTCGATGACGAGCTGGATGACGACGATGACCCGTACGCTCGGTACGCGGAGCTGTACAACAGCGATGACGACGACGAGGACGAAGAGTCCGGTCCGTCGGCACACCGTCGTGGCGCTTGACGCGCTGAGCTGATCACCAGCACGGAATCACTGCTTTACAGCTTCACAGGGTCAAAACATTGAAACCCGGTCCAGGGCATAGCCCCGGACCGGGTTTCCGTGCTGCTCAGCTCGCGTAGGAACCGGTCATGGTCGCGCCCTCGGCGTGATCGCCGCGGTCCAGGATCTCGCCGGCGACCCAGGCGTCGACGCCCCGGTCGGCCAGTGCGGTCAGGGCCACGTCCACCGACTCCTGCGGGACCACGGCCATCATGCCGACGCCCATGTTCAGGGTCTTCTCCAGCTCCAGCTGCTCCACCTGCCCGGCCTTGCCGACCAGGTCGAAGATCGCGCCGGGGGTCCAGGTCGAGCGGTCGACCGTGGCGTGCAGGTGGTCCGGGATCACCCGGGCGAGGTTGGCCGCGAGGCCGCCGCCCGTGATGTGCGAGTACGCGTGGACCTCGGCCGTACGGGTGAGGGCCATGCAGTCCAGCGAGTAGATCTTGGTGGGCTCCAGGAGCTCCTCGCCGAGGGTCCGGCCGAGCTCCTCGACGTGGGCCTCCAGGGACATCCCGGCCCGGTCGAAGAGGACGTGGCGGACCAGCGAGTACCCGTTCGAGTGAAGGCCGGAGGACGCCATGGCGATGACGGCGTCGCCCGTACGGATACGATCCGCGCCCAGCAGCCGGTCGTACTCGACGACGCCCGTGCCCGCGCCCGCCACGTCGAAGTCGTCCGGGCCCAGCAGGCCCGGGTGCTCGGCGGTCTCGCCGCCCACCAGCGCGCAGCCGGCGAGGACGCAGCCCTCGGCGATGCCCTTGACGATCGCCGCGACACGCTCGGGGTGGACCTTGCCGACGCAGATGTAGTCGGTCATGAAGAGCGGCTCGGCGCCGCAGACGACGATGTCGTCCATGACCATCGCGACCAGGTCGTGGCCGATGGTGTCGTACACGCCCAGCTGGCGGGCGATGTCCACCTTGGTGCCGACCCCGTCGGTCGCGGAGGCGAGCAGGGGACGCTCGTAGCGCTTGAGGGCGGAGGCGTCGAAGAGGCCGGCGAAGCCGCCGAGGCCGCCGAGGACCTCGGGGCGCTGCGTCTTCTTCACCCACTCCTTCATCAACTCGACGGCGCGGTCTCCCGCTTCGATGTCGACGCCGGCGGCTGCGTAGCTGGCACCGGTGGTCTTCTCTGTCATGACAGGAGAGAGCTTTCGTGTCGTTTGCTGCGTGGGGTGCCGGGCCCCGGGAGAAGCTTGAAAGACAGGGCCCGGCGCAGGTTGAACCGGAGCTACGGACGACGGAGCGCGTCGGCGGCGTCCGTGCCGCCGGCCAGCTCGGTCTCCAGGAGCTGCTTGCCCAGGAGCTGCGGGTCGGGCAGCTCCATCGGGTACTCGCCGTCGAAGCAGGCACGGCAGAGGTTGGGCTTCTGGATGGTCGTCGCCTCGATCATCGCGTCGAGCGAGATGTAGGAGAGCGAGTCCGCGCCGAGGGACGTGGCGATCTCGTCGACCGTCATGCCGTTGGCGATCAGCTCGGCCCGGGTGGCGAAGTCGATGCCGAAGAAGCACGGCCACTTCACCGGCGGCGAGGAGATCCGGATGTGGACCTCCGCCGCGCCGGCCTCGCGGAGCATCTTCACGAGGGCGCGCTGGGTGTTGCCGCGGACGATCGAGTCGTCGACGACCACCAGGCGCTTGCCCCGGATGACTTCCTTGAGGGGATTGAGCTTCAGCCGGATGCCGAGCTGGCGGATCGTCTGCGAGGGCTGGATGAAGGTCCGGCCGACGTAGGCGTTCTTGACCAGGCCGGAGCCGTACGGGATCCCGCTCGCCTCCGCGTATCCGACGGCGGCGGGCGTGCCGGACTCCGGCGTCGCTATCACCAGGTCGGCGTCGACCGGGGCTTCCTTGGCCAGGCGGCGGCCCATCTCGACACGCGAGAGGTAGACGTTCCGGCCGGCGATGTCGGTGTCCGGGCGCGCCAGGTAGACGTACTCGAAGACACAGCCCTTGGGCTTCGCTTCCGCGAATCGAGAGGTCCGCAGACCGTTCTCGTCGATCGCGATGAGCTCGCCCGGCTCGACCTCGCGGACGAAGCTCGCACCGCAGATGTCGAGGGCGGCGGTCTCACTCGCGACCACCCAGCCGCGCTCCAGGCGGCCGAGGACCAGCGGGCGGATGCCCTGCGGGTCACGGGCGGTGTAGAGGGTCCCCTCGTCCATGAAGACGAGCGAGAACGCGCCCTTGACCTGCGGGAGGACCTTGGTGGCCGACTCCTCGATGGTCAGGGGCCTGCCGTCGTCGTCGACCTGGCCGGCCAGCAGGGCCGTCACGAGATCGGTGTCATTGGTCGCGGCCACCTGGGTGGCGCGGCCGTCCTGACGCGGGAGGTCGGCGACCATCTCGGCGAGCTCGGCGGTGTTCACCAAGTTGCCGTTGTGACCCAGGGCAATGGAGCCGTGGGCGGTCGCACGGAAGGTCGGCTGAGCGTTCTCCCAGACGGAGGCTCCGGTGGTCGAGTAGCGGGCGTGACCGACCGCGATATGACCCTGGAGCGAGCCGAGAGAGGTTTCGTCGAAGACTTGGGAAACGAGGCCCATGTCCTTGAAGACGAGGATCTGGGAACCGTTGCTCACAGCGATTCCCGCGGACTCTTGTCCACGGTGCTGCAGCGCATACAGTCCGAAGTAGGTGAGCTTGGCGACCTCTTCACCCGGAGCCCAGACACCGAAGACGCCGCAAGCGTCCTGGGGGCCTTTCTCACCGGGGAGCAGGTCGTGGTTGAGTCGTCCATCACCACGAGGCACACCACCGAGTGTAGGCGAGATCGACCACTGGTCCGAATTCGGGATGCCCGGGAAATCTCACAGCACAGAGGGTGACCGGACGGCCCCGTCTCGGTGTGCGGGGCCCTTGTCGATATCTACGAGAGCATGCGTACGGGCTCTCGGCCCGTGCCGCCTCTCGGTGACCGATCCGTCACCCTCGCAGAGCGCCGGCGCGTAGACCTGGTCCGTGTCGCGAGCGCTGGGCGGCGCTGTTCCGCGTAGCCGCAACTCGCCTTGTTCCTTTTCGCTTTTCCGGTCCGCCCGGCTCTGACCTGCCGTGCCGCGGGCCGTTCCGCGCGCCGCCCGGGGCGGGTGGGTGAGCCGCACTGGGGAGCGCCTGTGTGTTCGTACAGCTGCAGGCTCACTCCGCGGCCGAGGCGGCCTCGGCCACGATGCCCTTGGCGTCCGGGCCGGGGCCCGTGAGGGTGAGGGTGCCGCCCTGGATCTTCCAGCTGAGCGGGCTGCTTCCGAAGAGCTCGGTGAGGGCCCGCTCGACCTCGCCCTGCGCGCCCTGGCAGGCCATCCGGGTCGTCACCAGCGGCCCGAAGGTGAGCCGCGGGCCGTCGACCGTGGCCTTGGCGGAGAACCGGTTGCAGCCGAGGCTGCCGCCCGCGGACCCGTCGGCGGCGATCGTGAACCGCGCGCTGCCCTGCGCGTCGGCGGGTAGCGAGGCCGCGGTGTCGCCGCTGACCAGGGAGCTCACGATCCACGTGGTGGCGGTGAGCGGGGCGTCCGGGGTGCGGGGCTCCGTGGTCATGGTGACGCTGTCCCCCTCGGCGTTGCTGAGCGTGACGCGGCCGGGCTGTGCCTCGATGGTCAGTCGGCCCTGGAGCAGCCCCGCGAAGGCCGTCTCGAACGGCATGTCCTCGCAGGCCATCGCGGTGGTCGAGCCCGGCTTCACCGTCATCGCGGAAGCACTCTCGAAGGTGACCGCGGCGGTGAAGCCGTTGCAGCCGTAGTTGCCCGTGGCCTCGTAGGGGCGCCGGTCCCCGATGGTCAGCTGCGCAGCGGCGGGCGCGGGCAGGGTCTTCCCGTCCACGGTCAGGCTCTGCACCGACCAGGAGTGCCCGGCCGGGGCGGGCGGCATGAACGTGCCGCTCGGGGAGTGTCCCGCGCAGGCGGTGAGCGTGGGCGCGATGGTGAGTGCGAGGGCGGCGAGGACGTGCCGGTACGTACGCATGCCCCTGGGACGGATCCGCGCCGGAGCCGGTTCCGCCCGGCCCGGCCCCGTCCCGCTCAGGTCAGCTCATCAGCGGGAGCAGCGCCGACAGATCGGCCCGCTCGCCGCTCGCCCTGACCCGGGCCTCGTCCACCGCCTCGGCCCAGCCGGTACGCCCCGTGGCGAGCCGGATCCAGGTCAGCGGGTCGGTCTCCACCACGTTCGGCGGGGTGCCGCGGGTGTGCCGGGGCCCCTCGATGCACTGGACCACCGCGAAGGGCGGGACCCGTACCTCCACCGAGCCGCCCGGCGCCTTGACCGCGAGGGCGTCGGCGAGGAGGCGGCTACAGGCGGCCAGGGCCTGTCGCTCGATCGGGATGTCCAGCCCGGCGGCGCGGTTCAGGTCGTCGGTGTGGACCACGAGCTCGACGGTCCGGGTGACCAGGAAGTCGGCCAGGGTCATGTCGCCGATCCACAGGTCCAGCACGCGGCCGTCCCGGTTCGCCGCCAGCTCCTCGGCCATCCGGGCGCCGGCCCGCTCGTACAGCTCGGGCAGCGGGGCCCCGCTCAGGGTCTCCCTGGCCGCCTCGGAGATGTTCCCGGCGAGGGAGGCGGTGGCGAAGGGCCACTCGACGGCGGGCAGTTCGGCGACGGCGGCGGGCGGCCGGGCGAGGCCGGCGGCCAGCGAGTCGGCGATCCAGGCGATGTGCGCGGCGAGGTCGGCCACGCTCCAGTCCCCGAGCCCGCTGGGAAGTGCGAGCTGCTCGGGGCCCAACTCCCGTACGGCGCCGGTGACATGCGCGAACTGCGCGGTGACGGCCGTACGGATCTTCGCGGAGTCGTAGGTACGCGGCTTCTTCCTGGCGGGCGGCATGGGGCCGACCCTACGCCGCCGGGCGCGGCGCAGCCGCACACCGGCGGCCGAATCTCGACTGCCGGACCTCAGCGGCCGAACCCCGGCGGCACCTCGGGAAGGACGGTCTCGCAGCGCTGCCGGTCAGCGGAGCGCAGGGCGGCCTCCCGGGCCAGCGCGGCCAGTTCCCGGGGGTCGGCGAAGTCGAGACGCTCGTACTCGGAGGTGGCCGTGGCCCGGATGGAGGTCACCCCGGTGCCCTCGACCGCGGTGGCGCACTTCGCCGTCACCGCAACGCTGCGACCGCCGTCGTACTCGAACCGGCCGTCACCGGTGACGGGGCCCTTGGAGTTCTCCACGGTGAGCGAGAAGAACGCGTACATGTCCTCCTGGCCCTCGAACACCCCGGCCCGGCGCAGCACGCACTGGTTCCCCTGCCCGCTGCCGTCCACCTTGTCCGCGGGGCGGCCGAGGCGCATCACCCGTTCCGGGTCCACCAGGCCCTGGCAGGCCTCGATGATCTGCTTCCGGCTGTCCGCGCGGTCCATGCGGGTCAGGGTCCAGTCGTACAGGAACCAGCCGCCCACGCCCACGGCGGCCACGATCGCCAGCACCCCGACCGGACCGAGTCTTCGGCCTCTGTTCTCGGACATGTGTCCCCCCGTCGTCAGTGCGGGCATCATGCCGGAAACTACGAGCCCCCGTCCGGAGAACTCCGAACGGGGGCTCGTGCGCGAAGAGCGGTGATCAGGCGAGGAGCGCCGGGATCGTCCCCTCGTGGGCGGTACGGAGCTCGGCCAGGGGGAGCGTGAACTCGCCCTGGATCTCGATCTCCTCGCCGTCCACCACACCGATGCGCGCGGCCGGGAGGCCCCGGGCGCCGCACATGTCGGTGAAGCGGAGTTCCTCGCTGCGGGGGACGGACACGATGGCCCGGCCGGCCGACTCCGAGAACAGGAAGGTGAAGGCGTCCAGGCCCTCGGGCACCACGATCCGCGCACCGTTGCCGCCGCGCAGGCAGGACTCGGTGAGCGCCTGGATCACGCCGCCGTCGGACAGGTCGTGCGCGGCGTCGATCATGCCGTCGCGCGAGGCCGAGATCAGGATCTCGCCGAGCAGCTTCTCGCGGCCCAGGTCCACCTTCGGCGGCATGCCGCCCAGGTGGTTGTGGACGACCTCGGACCAGGCGGACCCGCCGAACTCCTCGGCCGTGTCGCCGAGCAGGTACAGCAGCTGGCCGGCCTCCGCGAACGCCATCGGCGTACGGCGGTTGACGTCGTCGATCACGCCGAGGACCGCCACGACCGGGGTCGGGTGGATCGCGGTCTCGCCGGTCTGGTTGTAGAGCGAGACGTTGCCGCCGGTCACCGGGGTGCCCAGCTCCAGGCAGCCGTCCGCGAGACCGCGGCAGGCCTCCGCGAACTGCCACATGACGTCCGGGTCCTCGGGGGAGCCGAAGTTCAGGCAGTCGGAGATCGCGAGGGGCTTGGCGCCGGTCGCGGCGACGTTGCGGTAGGACTCGGCCAGGGCCAGCTGCGCG
Organism: Streptomyces sp. NPDC037242; assembly: GCF_055604165.1. NCBI lineage: Bacteria > Bacillati > Actinomycetota > Actinomycetes > Kitasatosporales > Streptomycetaceae > Streptomyces > Streptomyces sp. NPDC037242. The sequence continues at coordinate 154,357 of NZ_JBVJUY010000015.1, read as the reverse complement.
CCCGTGTACGGGTCGAGCTTCGCGAAGCGGCCGTTGCCGTCGGTGGCCATGGCGACGCCGAGGTTGGATTCCTCGTCGATGCGGACCATGCCCGCGTCCTCGGGCTGCGACAGGACGGTGTTGCCCTGCACGAAGCGGTCGTACTGGTCGGTGATCCAGGACTTCGACGCCTGGTTCGGGGAGGAGACCAGGGCCAGGACCTGCGCGCGGAGCTCCTCGGAGGTCTGCGGGCGGGGCAGCTTGCCGGCGTCGTCCGCCTGGAGCGCGTCCTGCCAGGAGGGGCGCGCGTACGGGCGGTTGTAGACCGGGCCCTCGTGGGCGACGGTGCCCGGGGGCACGTCCACGATCTGCTCGCCGTGCCAGAAGATCTCCAGGCGCTCGCCGTCGGTCACCTCACCGATGACGGTGGCGATGACGTCCCACTTCTCGCAGATCTCCATGAAGCGGTCGACGTACTGCGGCTCGACGATCGCGCACATGCGCTCCTGCGACTCGCTCATGAGGATTTCCTCGGGCGAGAGCGTCGCGTCGCGCAGCGGGACGGTGTCGAGCTCGACGCGCATGCCGCCGGAGCCGGCGGAGGCGAGCTCGGAGGTCGCGCAGGAGAGCCCGGCGCCGCCGAGGTCCTGGATGCCCGCGACCAGCTTCTCCTTGAAGATCTCCAGGGTGCACTCGATGAGGAGCTTCTCCTGGAAGGGGTCGCCGACCTGGACGGCGGGGCGCTTGGTGGGCTTGGTGTCGTCGAAGGTCTCGGACGCGAGGACCGAGACGCCGCCGATGCCGTCGCCGCCGGTGCGGGCGCCGTAGAGGATGACCTTGTTGCCGGGGCCGGAGGCCTTGGCGAGGTGGATGTCCTCGTGCTTCATGACGCCGATGCAGCCGGCGTTGACCAGCGGGTTGCCCTGGTAGCAGGCGTCGAAGACGACCTCGCCGCCGATGTTGGGCAGGCCCAGGCAGTTGCCGTAGCCGCCGATGCCCGCGACCACGCCCGGCAGGACGCGCTTGGTGTCGGGGTGGTCGGCCGCGCCGAAGCGCAGCGGGTCCACGACGGCGACCGGGCGGGCGCCCATCGCGAGGATGTCGCGGACGATGCCGCCGATGCCGGTGGCCGCGCCCTGGTAGGGCTCGATGTACGAGGGGTGGTTGTGCGACTCGACCTTGAAGGTGACCGCGTAGCCCTGGCCGACGTCGACGACGCCGGCGTTCTCGCCGATGCCGACGAGCATGGCGTCGTTCTTGGGGGCCTTCTTGCCGAACTGGGCGAGGTGGACCTTGCTGCTCTTGTACGAGCAGTGCTCGGACCACATGACCGAGTACATGGCGAGCTCGGCGCCGGTGGGACGGCGGCCGAGGATCTCGCGGATCCGGGCGTACTCGTCCTCCTTGAGGCCGAGTTCCTTCCAGGGCTGGGAGGCGTCCGGGGTCTCGGTGGCGTTCTTGACGGTGTCGAGGCTCATGCGCTGACCAGCTTCTTCAGGACCGAGGTGAAGAACGGCAGGCCGTCGGTGCGGCCCGTCCCGATCAGGGGCTCGACCGCGTGCTCGGGGTGCGGCATGAGGCCGACGACGTTGCCCGCGGCGTTGGTGATGCCGGCGATGTCGCGCAGCGAACCGTTCGGGTTGACGTCGAGGTAGCGGAAGGCCACTCGGCCTTCGGCCTCCAGTTCGTCGAGCGTGCGCTCGTCGGCGACGTACCGGCCGTCCATGTTCTTGAGCGGTACGGAGATCTCCTGGCCGGCGGTGTAGTCGCCGGTCCACGCGGTCTCCGCGTTCTCCACCCGCAGCTTCTGGTCGCGGCAGATGAAGTGCAGGTGGTTGTTGCGGAGCATCGCCCCCGGCAGCAGGTGGGCCTCGGTGAGGACCTGGAAGCCGTTGCAGATGCCGAGGACGGGCATGCCGCCCTTGGCCTGCTCGATGATGGTCTCCATCACCGGCGAGAACCGGGAGATGGCTCCGGCGCGCAGATAGTCCCCGTAGGAGAACCCGCCCGCGAGGACGACCGCGTCGACCTGGTGCAGGTCCTTGTCGCGGTGCCAGAGCGAGACCGGCTCGGCCCCCGCGAGGCGGACGGCGCGCAGCGAGTCACGGTCGTCGAGCGTTCCGGGGAACGTGACGACTCCGATGCGTGTGGTCACCGTCAGGCCTCGACCTTCACGGTGAAGTCTTCGATGACGGTGTTGGCGAGGAACGTTTCGGCCATCTTGTGGATGCGGTCGAGGGCGGCCTGGTCGACCGGTCCCTCCACTTCCAGCTCGAAACGCTTCCCCTGGCGGACGTCGGCGATCCCATCGAAGCCCAGACGCGGCAGTGCACGCTGCACCGCCTGGCCCTGGGGGTCGAGGATCTCCGGCTTGAGCATGACGTCGACTACGACGCGTGCCACTGGCACTCCCGATGAGGTGGTTGGTGCGAAGGCGGTTCCCTCAGCGTACCCGGCCAAAATTTCTACGCGGGTAGATATCCCTTGGCCGCCATCTCCCGGCGGTTTCGGCTTCACCAACGCTTCGCAAAATCCACCGGAAAACCACGCGCTCGACATTGCGGTGGGACACGCGGAGAGAATTAACTGGGCTTCGCAATACAATGCGAATCGGGGTACAAAGGAATCCTCCGGGGCAGTGGCATTTGTCGCTTCGCGACGGGGGCGGAAAGTTGCATTGCTCCGAAACATCCACACAGGCGACATCACCGCACGTCAGGGCGGAGCGGTGTCGCACGAAGGGACCGATATACGTGGCGCAGCGCGTAGTAGTCACGATCTCCGACGACATCGACGGCGGAGAAGCGGCGGAAACGGTCACCTTCGGGCTGGACGGTAAGTCGTACGAGATCGACCTCAATCTGGCGAACGCAAAGAAACTGCGGAAGAGCCTCGCCCCCTTCGTGGCGGCGGGCCGTCGCCAGTCCCGTTCCGGGAAGACCTTCAAGCACACGGCCATCGCCCCGGACCCCGCGGTGGTGCGCGCCTGGGCGCGGTCGAACCAGCTCGACGTGCCGCCCCGCGGCCGGATCCCCAAGAAGGTCTACGAGGCGTACAACAGCGCCCACTGAGTGCCGATTTGCCATCCACCCCCATGGGTCCGCTAGTGTGTGGATCACGCCAAGGGGCCAGACCGCAGGTCAAAGCCTCGAAGGTCGTGCGGGTGTAGTTCAGTAGCAGAACGTCCCCCTTCCAGGGGGAAGGCGCAGTGTGCGATCCCTGTCACCCGCTCTGCACGCTTTACCGACCACTCCGGTGGATCGGGTAGAGTGATGCACGCATCGCAGCGACATTCGTGTCGCCGCAAGCATGCGGACGTAGCTCAGTTGGTAGAGCACCACCTTGCCAAGGTGGATGTCGCGCGTTCGAGTCGCGTCGTCCGCTCAGAGTGCAAAGGCCCTGATCATTGATCAGGGCCTTTGTCGTATGTCCCCGGCCTCAATGATCCCGGCGATCCCCGATGACAAATGTCATCGGGGGCCATGACACCGCCCACTCCCGTTCCGGCATGATCGCGGCGAGGCTTGGGGCATGAGGACGACGGGGGGACCGGGGCTGTGTCGAGGCTGACCGGATGGTGGAAGAACCGCAGCAGCGCGCAGAAGGTCGAGCTGTACACGCGCTGGTCCTTCCACTTCTTCATGGTGCTGGAAGGTTTCGCGGTCCTGCTCGGGCTCGTGCCCGAGGGCCGGGCCGCCCTCTTCTGGCTGCTGCCCGTCGGCGCGCAGGTCGTCCTGTGCGGGGTCCTGTCCTCCCGGGCGCTGGACTGGGTGCTCGGGCGCCGCGAGCGCCCCGTCCGGCTCGCCGTGACCCTCCTCGCACTGACCTGCGTACTGTCGGCCACCGCGCTGGTCCTGCGGTCCGCCGGCACCATCACCCACGACGGCGTGACCCCGACCCTCGTCGCCAACATGGTGGCCTTCGCCACCGGTTCCCTGACGCTGAGCCTGCGCAAGGTCCGCCACATGACCTACGTCGCACCCGGCGCGGCCCTGGCGACGGCGTTCGCGGCCCTGGCCGCCGGCAACCCCGGCGGGGAGGCCGTCGGCTACGGGGTCGGCATCCTCGTGACCAGCGGATTGCTCGCCGGGGCCTGCGGTTTCTCGTCCTGGCTGCTGAAGACGGTCTACGAGCTGGACCACGCCCGGGAGCTCCAGGCCCAGCTGGCGGTGGCCGAGGAGCGGCTGCGCTTCGGCCGGGACCTGCACGACGTGATGGGCCGCAACCTCGCGGTGATCGCGCTCAAGAGCGAGCTGGCGGTCCAGTTGGCCCGGCGCGGGCGCCCCGAGGCGGTGGACCAGATGGTCGAGGTGCAGCGGATCGCCCGGGAGTCGCAGAAGGAGGTCCGGGACGTGGTCCGCGGATACCGGGAGGCGGACCTCGCGGCGGAACTGGAAGGCGCGCGCGGGGTGCTGTCCGCGGCCGGAATGGACTGCCGGGTCGAGATGGAGGCGGGAGGCGCGCTGCCCTCCGAGGTGCAGTCGGCGCTCGGCTGGGTGGTGCGCGAGGCGACGACGAACGTGCTGCGGCACGGGGACGCGCGCAACTGCGTGATCCGCCTCACGGAGACGGCCCCCGAGGCGGGGGCCCCGGCCCGGCTGACGCTGCTGGTGGAGAACGACGGCGCCCCCGAGGCGCCGGCCGGGCCGCCGGGCTCGGGACTCACCGGGCTGCGGGAGCGGCTCGCGGTGGTGGACGGCACGCTGGACGCCGGCCCGGTGGGCGGCGGCCGGTACCGGCTGACGGCCGTGGTCCCGGGCCGGGAACTGCAACGACTGGAGGCGCGGGCATGAGCCCCGTACGCGTACTGCTGGCCGACGACGAGCACCTGATCCGGGGCGCGCTCGCCGCGCTGCTGGCCCTGGAGGACGATCTGCTGGTCGTCGCCGAGGCGGCCACAGGGCCGGAGGCGCTCGCCATGGCGCGGGCCCACCGGCCGGACGTGGCGGTGCTGGATCTGCAGATGCCGGGGGCGGACGGTGTGAGCGTGGCCACATCCCTGCGGGCCGAACTCCCCGACTGCAAGGTCATGATCGTGACGAGTCACGGACGCCCCGGGCACCTGAAGCGGGCCCTCGCCGCGGGCGTGCGGGCCTTCGCCCCGAAGACGGTTTCGGCGCAGCGGCTGGCCGAGCTGATCCGTACCGTGCAGGCCGGAGGCCGTTATGTGGACCCGGAGTTGGCGGCAGACGCGATCAGCGCGGGGGACTCTCCGCTGACCGCCCGCGAGGCAGAGGTCCTGGAACTCGCGGGGGACGGAGCCCCGATCGCGGAGATCGCGGAGCGGGCCTCGCTGTCGCAGGGGACGGTGCGCAACTACCTGTCCTCGGCGGCGACGAAGCTGGGTGCGGAGAACCGTCACACGGCAGTGCGTCTCGCACGCGAGCGAGGTTGGGTATAGTAGGTCTCGCGTTACGGCGCATGCGGACATAGCTCAGTTGGTAGAGCACCACCTTGCCAAGGTGGATGTCGCGCGTTCGAGTCGCGTTGTCCGCTCTGTAATGCAAGAAGCCCCCCGGTCCTCGGACCGGGGGGCTTCTTCGTGTCTCAGGACCAGGTCTGGCCGGTGAGCCGCTCGTACGCCTCGACGTACTTGGCGCGGGTCTGCTCGACGACCTCCTGCGGGAGGACCGGCGGCGGGAGTTCGCCCTTGGAGCTCCAGCCGGAGGCGGGGGAGGCGAGCCAGTCGCGCACGTACTGCTTGTCGAAGGAGGGCTGGCTGTGGCCCGGCTCCCACAGGTCGGCGGGCCAGAAGCGGGAGGAGTCCGGGGTCAGCACCTCGTCGGCGGCGACGAGCGTGCCGTCGGGCGCGAAGCCGAACTCGAACTTGGTGTCCGCCAGGATGATCCCGCGGTCGCGGGCGATGTCCCGGGCGCGGCCGTACACGGCCAGGGTGGTCTGGCGCAGCCGCGCGGCCGTCTCGGCGCCGGTGGTGCGCGCGACCTCCTCGTACGAGACGTTCTCGTCGTGGTCGCCGACCTCGGCCTTGGCGGCCGGGGTGAAGATCGGGGCGGGCAGCTCGGAGCCGTCCACGAGGCCCTCGGGGAGGGCGAGTCCGCAGACCGTACGGGTCTGCTTGTACTCGGCGAGGCCGGAGCCGGTGAGGTAGCCGCGGGCCACGCACTCGACCGGGACCATCTCCAGGTTCTGGCAGACCAGGGTGCGGCCGGCCCAGTCGGCGGGGGCGCCGGCGGGCAGTTCGGTGCTGATCACGTGGTTCGGGACGAGGTCCGCGAGCTGTTCGAACCACCAGAGGGAGAGCTGCGTGAGGATGCGGCCCTTGTCCGGGATCTCGGTGGGCAGCACCCAGTCGGCGGCGGAGATGCGGTCGCTGGCGACCATGACGAGGTTGCCGTCCTCGTCGCGGTAGAGGTCGCGGACCTTGCCGGTGTGGAGGTGGACGAGGCCGGGCACCTGGACCGGCTCGGGCTTTTCGACGAATCCGGGCACGGAGTCTCCCTGTGTGTCTGTACGAGCGACGAGCGCTGGCTCATTCTCCCGCACGGGAGCCGGTGCCCCTGGCAGGGGGGTCAGTCGCGCTTGCAGATCCGGTCGAGGAGATTGGCGGTGGCCCGCTGGACCCGCTCGTCCACGTGACCGGGCCGGTCCAGGGCCGGTGACCAGGCGAAGGTGCCGGAGGCGAAGACGAGTGCGCCGCTGGGTGCCCGGTACAGCGAGGTCTCCTGGTGGCGGCGGTGGCCCTCGCTGTCCTCGTACGGGGAGTGCGCGAGCAGGATCCGGTCCTGGTGCTCGGGGAGCTGGGTGCGCGGGAAGTACCGGTCGGCCTCGCCCGCGACCAGGCCGGGCAGCTCGTCGTTCTCGGCGGCTCCGGTGGAGTCCCAGAGCCAGTGGGTGGCGTTGCGCACGATCAGGGGCGCGGGCTCGGGGACGCGTCCCGCGTACTGGATGCCGAGCAGTTGCTGCTCCGGGCGGTCCACTTCGCGCCAGAGGCTGGGGCGGCCGGGGCCGCGGCGTTTTCGGCAGGTGAGGAGCCGGTCGGCGACCCCGGAGGGGGAGGGGGCCAGCTCGACCTGCCAGTACATGGTGTTGGCGGAGAGGAAGACGAGGGAGGTGCCGTGGTCGCGGGCCCGCTCGACGGTACGGCGCATGGGCGCCGACCAGTACTCGTCGTGGCCGGGGAAGACCAGGCCGCGGTAGCGGGCGGGGTCGATGCGGCCGGCGTGCAGGTCGCGGGTGTCGGCGTAGGCGAGGTCGTAGCCGTAGCGCTCGGCCCAGCGGATGAAGTCGTAGGCGTGGCCGACGTGCAGGGGAAGGCCCGCGCCCGCGTAGGGGCGGTCGAAGGAGACGGTGATGGCCGCGTCCTGCTCGCCGAGGAGGCGGCCCTCGTCGTCCCAGGCGTGGTAGAGGCTGGCGCCGGTCCGGCCGTCCTCGGGGTAGAGGTTGTAGGCCTGCCAGGTGATGTCGGGCAGCAGCAGGAGCAGGTCGGCGGGGTGGTCGTCGCGGACCGTGAAGGGGATGTGGGAGCGGTAGCCGTCGGCGGTGGTGAGGACGGCCACGTACGCGCCGATGCTCCAGTAGGAGGGGACCTGGAGCCGCCAGGAGAGCCACCAGTGGTGGCAGGAGACGGTGCGGTCGGCGGTGAGGGGGGCCGGCTGGACGATGCCGGACAGCCGGGGGCTGGTGGTGATCTTGGAGGCGCCGTCGCCGCCGTAGTGGCCGATGCGGTAGACGTCGACGGAGAACTGCTGGGGCGGGTCGACGGTGATGTGGAAGTCGATGGCCTCGCCGGGCGCGACGGCTCCGGTGGAGGCGAACCCCTTGATCTGACGGTGCACGTCGTCGGCGGTGCGCGGGCCGCCGCTGCCGCGGACGCGGGGGCTCTGGCCTGCGGCCACCACGGGGTCGACGTACCAGGGGACGACCTGCCCGGTGTCGTCGAAGTACAGCTCGCTGCCCCGGAACCACGGCAGGGGGCCCTGCCCGAAGGGGTCGGTCACCGCGTGCGCGAGCGCACCTGACTCCCAACGCCGGATCTGCTCCGCGCTCATACCGCACCCCTCCCTCGCGCCCCCGAACGTCGCGACCGGTCCCAGCACATCACATAACGCACGCAGTCCGTCACCGTTCGTCGCGAATTGACGAGACCGGAACATTGAAATCCGGTTCTGTGTACGAAGACTTACCCGCGCGGGGGGGCATGGGGGACCGTCAGACGAGGCGAACCGTCACACCAGGCGGACCGGCTTCTCCGGGCGGACGCCGACCGCGGCGAGCCAGTCGCGCAGGGGCTCGGGGTCGCCGTCCTCCACCAGGCACAGCACGCGCGGCGCCAGATCGGCCCGCCGCTCGCCGCCGACCAGCAGCACCGGGCCGTCGAGCCAGTCCAGCCCCGGGGCGGCCCCGGCCGAATCCACGGCCGCGCAGCACACCATCGCCGTCACGTGATCGGCCAGCAGGTCACGCCCGCTGCGCGGCGGCTGGAGCGGGAACAGCGGCAGGGTGTGCGCACCCCGCGCCTTCACCCCGGCGGATCCCGCGGCCGAGTCGGCCCGCTCCTCCCGCGCGAGGTCTCCGCTGAGCCGGCCGGCCAACGCCTCCCCGGCCGTGCCCGTGCCACCGGTGTCGGAGAGGAAGCCCAGCACCCGCTCCACCGTGGAAGCGGCCGGGGTGGACAGTGCGTCCAGCGCGGCGAGCAACCGCGCCGCCTCCGTACGCCACTTGCGGTCCACGACCTCTTCCGGATACGCCGCCCAGTCCACCGGCGACCAGTCCGGCCCGGCCTCGGCCGGACCGCCGTGGAAGAGCCGCGCGGCCAGCAGCGAAGTCGCCTCGTCGACCGTCCCCGGCTGCTCCAGCAGGTCGCACGCCGGGCGCTCGCCCAGCCGCGAGGTGAACCCCTCGGCCAACCGGTCCCGCCGGGACAGCTCGGTCAGCGCCGAGACCACTCCCGCATCGAGGTGCGCCGGCCACCGGCCCATCCGCCAGGCGGGCAGCGCGACCCGGGTCAGCAGCCGGTCCCAGCCCGCGTAGGCCAGGCCGACCTGCTCCTGGGCGACGATGCGCAGCCCGTAGTCCACACCGTGCGCACGCTCGGACGCGGCGGCGGCGACCCCGCGCTCCATCTCGGCGGCGTCCACCCGGCACAGCCGCAGCAGCAGCCGGGCGGGGGCGGCGATCCAGCCCAGGCCGCGCCGGTTGCCCACGTCGACCGCGGCGTCGAGGCCCCGTACGAAACCACGCGCATCGGCTATGTCCGGGTGCGCGGAAGGGCCCGTACCGGCAACGACGGGCGCGAGTACGGCCCGTAGCTCCGCGACCCGCATCCACCACAGGAACGGCGAGCCGATCACCAGCACCGGTGCCGCGCCGGGCTCGGACTCCGGACCGGGCGCTGCGGCTATGCCGGCGGACGTCCGCGCGCCGCCCCGGCGGTGCGCCGCATGGGTGCGGTCCTCCAGCCAGCTGTCGCAGTCCGGGGTCAGCGCTATCGCGGAGGGGGCCGGGACGTCCATCCGGTCCGCCAAGTCCCGCACGAGCCGGTAGAGATCCGGCGCGGCGGCCTCCGACAGCGGCACCGTCGGCGTCACGGCAGGGCTCGCCCGCAGCACCACGGCGGCGAAGATCCCGCCGACCAGCAGCACCAGCGCGGCGACCGCGCACACGACGAGGGTCACCGCCGGCCAGGGGTCACCGGCCAGCCGGCCCGTCATCCGGGCGCTCACCAGCACCACCGCGAAGGCGGCGGGCAGCAGCCCGAGGGCCAGCGCCCTGCTGCGCACGCGCAGCACGGCAAGGGCCCGGGAGCGCGCGGACGGCGCGCCCACTTCCACGATCGAACCGGTTCCGGACACGGCCGGACCTCACCCCCTCTGCCCTGCGGCGGCTTTGCTCACTCCCCCACTGTGACACCAGCCACTGACATCGCAATGCCGGTGGGCCAAGTGCCGGAATGCTTCCGCCGCACCATAGTTGGGGCGCGGGCGGGCGTCAGGCGGACCGGGTGACGATCACCCGATGGAATGGCTTTGGGTAAAGGTGGATGCGCTCGAACGCTGCCGGAGGCAGTCGCGTGCGGCCACGCGCGCGGGCCCGGCCGCACCGTGTGCGTACCGGGCCCGCGCGGGTGCTGAGCCGCCGGTCAGCGGCCTTCGGCCGCCTTGGCCGCGATGTCCGTACGGTGCTGCGAGCCGTCGAGCCTGATGCGGCCGAGCGCCTTATACGCCTTCTCGCGCGCCTGTGCCAGGTCGGAGCCGGTCGCCGTCACCGACAGCACGCGGCCGCCCGCGCTGACGACCGCGTCGCCCTCGCGCCGGGTGCCGGCGTGCAGCACGTACGCGTCGGGGGCGTCCTGTTCGGCCACCTCGGCCAGGCCCTCGATCGGGTCCCCGGTGCGCGGGGTCTGCGGGTAGTTGTGCGAGGCGATGACCACCGTGACGGCGGCGTCCTCGCTCCAGCTCAGCGGCGGTTCGGCGGCCAGGGTGCCGTTGGCCGCGTTCAGCAGCACGCTCGCGAGCGGGGTGCGCAGCCGGGCCAGGACCACCTGGGTCTCGGGGTCGCCGAAGCGGGCGTTGAACTCGATGACCCGGGTCCCGCGGCTGGTGATGGCGAGGCCCGCGTAGAGCAGCCCGGAGAAGGGCGTGCCGCGGTGGCGCAGCTCGTCCACGGTCGGCTGGAGGACCAGCTCCATGACCTCGTCGACCAGCTTGGGGTCGGCCCAGGGCAGCGGGGAGTACGCGCCCATGCCACCGGTGTTGGGGCCCTCGTCCCCGTCCAGCGCGCGCTTGAAGTCCTGCGCGGGCTGGAGCGGCAGCACGGTGACGCCGTCGGTGATGGCGAACAGCGAGACCTCGGGGCCGTCGAGGAACTCCTCGATGACCACCCGGTCGCAGCCGAGCGCGTGCGCGCGGGCGGCGGCCCGGTCCTCGGTGACCACGACGCCCTTGCCGGCGGCGAGGCCGTCGTCCTTGACGACGTACGGGGCGCCGAAGGCGTCGAGGGCCGCGTCCACCTCCTCCGGGGTGGTGCACACGTAGCTGCGCGCGGTCGGGACCCCGGCCGCGGCCATCACGTCCTTGGCGAAGGCCTTGGAGCCCTCCAGCTGGGCCGCCTCGCCGGACGGGCCGAAGACGGGGATGCCGGCGGCGCGCACGGCGTCGGCGACGCCGGCGACGAGCGGGGCCTCCGGGCCGACGACGACCAGGTCGGCGCCGAGTTCGGTGGCGAGAGCGGCCACGGCGTCACCGTCGAGGGCGTCGACCGGGCGCAGCTCGGCCACCTCTGCGATGCCGGCGTTGCCGGGGGCGCAGTACAGCGCGTTGACGTCGGGGTCGAGGGACAGAGAGCGGCACAGGGCATGTTCGCGGGCGCCGCCGCCGATGACGAGGACCTTCACGCTGCTCAGCCTAGCCCGCGCGGCCGGTTCCCTTTCGTGCGGCCACCCAATCCTGGGCCGCTACTCGTTCGTGTATTCCTCCACAACGGTGGCTCCGAGCTCGCGCACGATGAGGTCGTGTCCGGTCAGCGCGCTCTCGACCAGATCGGGATCGTCCTCTTCCGGTACGTCGTCCTCGGGCGCGACCGGCGGGGGCGCCTGCTGTACGGGCGGCTGCGGCGCGGGGGCGGGCTGCTGCGGCTGGTACTGCGGGGCGTGCGGTGCGGGGGCCTGCTGCACCGGGGGCGGCGGGCTGTAGGCGGGGGCGGGCGGTGCGGCGTAGGAGGACGTCTGGAGCGGGGCGGGTGCTCCGCCGCCCACGACGGCGTCGATCTTCCAGTTGACCTGGAACTGCTCGGCCAGGACCGCCTTGAGCACCTCCTCGCTGCCGCTGCTCGCGAAGTTGTCGCGGGCGCCGGCATTGGGGAAGCCGAGCTGGAGGGTGGTGCCGTCGAAGCCGGCGACCTGGGCGTTCTGGCTGAGCAGGATCCAGGTGAAGCGGCGGCGGTTCTTGACGGCCTCCAGGACGGAGGGCCACATCGCCTGGACCTGCCCTGCGCCGGCGGCCATGCCGGGCGACGGCGCGGCGGCGGCCGGGGCGGGCGCGGGGGCGGCGGCCACGGGGGCCGGGGCCGGGGCGGCGGCCTGCGGGGCGGAACCCTGCCCGGCGGCGCTGGGCCAGGCACCGGGGGCGGCGCCACCGCCGGGCTGGGCGGCGCCGGGCCACGCGCCGGGCGCGGGCGCGGCGGGGGCCGGGGCCGCGGGGGCCGGGGCGGGCGCCTCGGGCGCGGGGGCCCGTACGGCGACGGGCGCGGGAGCCGCGGCGGGGGCGACGGGCGCGGGGGGAGCGACCGGGGCGGCGGGAGCCGCGTGCGCGGGCGGGGCCATGACGTGCGCCTCGGGGCCGGGGACGTAGGCCATGGCGGGCGGGGCGGCCGGCGCGGCCACGAACCCGGCGGGCGGGCCGCTGCGCTCCAGGCGGTCGAGCCGGGCCTGGAAGGACCGCTCGTCGCTGAAAGCGGCGGGCAGCAGCACCCGGGCGCAGATCAGCTCCAGCTGCAGGCGGGGCGAGGTCGCGCCGCGCATCTCGGTGAGTCCGGTGTTGACCAGGTCGGCCGCGCGCGACAGCTCGGCGGCGCCGAAGACGGAGGCCTGGGCCTGCATCCGCTCCACGACATCGGCGGGGGCGTCGATCAGCCCCTTCTCCCCGGCGTCGGGCACGGCGGCCAGGATCACCAGGTCGCGCAGGCGCTCCAGCAGGTCGGCGACGAAGCGGCGCGGGTCGTTGCCGCCCTCGACGACGCGGTCGACGACCTCGAAGGCGGCCGCGCCGTCCCCGGCGGCGAAGGCGTCGATGACGGCGTCGAGCAGGGACCCCTCGGTGTAGCCGAGCAGGGAGGTCGCCATGGCATACGTCACACCCTGGTCGGCGGCGCCGGCGAGCAGCTGGTCCATGACGGACATCGAGTCACGCACGGAGCCGGCGCCGGCCCGCACGACCAGCGGCAGCACGCCGTCCTCGACCTTGGCGCCCTCGCGTCCGCAGACCTCGCCGAGGTAGTCGCGCAGGGTGCCGGGCGGGACGAGCCGGAAGGGGTAGTGGTGGGTCCGGGAGCGGATGGTCCCGATCACCTTCTCCGGCTCGGTGGTGGCGAAGATGAACTTGAGGTGCTCCGGCGGCTCCTCGACGACCTTCAGCAGGGCGTTGAAGCCCGCCGAGGTGACCATGTGGGCCTCGTCGATGATGTAGATCTTGTACCGGCTGGAGGCGGGGCCGAAGAAGGCCTTCTCGCGCAGGTCGCGGGCGTCGTCCACACCACCGTGCGAGGCGGCGTCGATCTCGATGACGTCGATGGAGCCCGGCCCGTTGCGCGCCAGGTCCCGGCAGGACTGGCACTCCCCGCAGGGGGTCGGGGTGGGACCCTGCTCACAGTTCAGGCAGCGGGCGAGGATGCGCGCGCTGGTGGTCTTGCCACAGCCGCGGGGGCCGCTGAACAGGTACGCGTGATTGACCCGGTTGTTCCGCAGGGCCTGCATCAGCGGTGCAGTGACATGCTCCTGCCCGATGACCTCGGCGAACGACTCGGGGCGATAGCGGCGGTACAGCGCAAGGGACGACACGTCTACGAGGTTATCCGGGCCCGCCGACAACGGCGGCCCACCGGCGACAGCGGGGCCCGCCCGAACCGTCCCGGAACGCAAAGCGCCCCTCACGCACCCGCCAGAGCCCACTTACCCTTGCTGCCTTCCGGCCCTGGGGGAGTTGGGTGAGATAGCGCCACGTGAGGGGCTGACCCCACCCTAGCGGATGGAGCGCCCCAGAATCGAGCCGGGCACCTCCCCGAACCCCGCTCGGCGATCACGTTCGCGAGCACCCCTCAACGTCTTGTATTGTTTGCGGCGGAGGATTCGCCTAGTGGCCTAGGGCGCACGCTTGGAAAGCGTGTTGGGGGCAACCCCTCACGAGTTCGAATCTCGTATCCTCCGCCAGTGCCTCACCGGGCACTTGAAGGCCCCGACCGGGAAACCGGCCGGGGCCTTCTGCGTTGCCCGGTCCATGGCCTGTCCCGGCGCTGCCCGAACTCCAGACCCTCGAACGGGGCCGCTGCGAGCCGCTCAACGAACCCGTCTGCGCGGCGGGAGCCTGGGTGTGTTGTCCGGGGAGGTTGGTGCCGCGGCTGGCGGGGGTTCGGCCGCCGACGCCCGCGTGGGGTCCTGCGTTCTAGGTTTTTGGCAGGTCATCCCAGATGGGGCCGCCCTCTTCGAAGGCGTGGCCGTCATCATTCGCGATCTGCTGGGCATCTGCCCTACTTCGAATCTCCCGGTGCCAGTGCTCGCTGGTTGTCCAACCAGGAGGCTGCCCGGCTTCGCCTCTTGCGGGAACGGATACCTCGTAGCCGATGCGCCCCGAGCTGCTCCGCACGAGCCGCATGATGGCTCGCGGTAGTCCTCTCTCGTCGCTCATGAAGAAGACGCTAGCCCTGTTCCGGCCTTCTGGCGCGTGGGCCGTGGGACGGTGCACCTCTGCCGGGCATCGGAGGTCGCCGATGAGGCGTGGGTCACATTTCGGGGGGCGGACCTCACAATCCGGGGGCCTGCGTCGCTCGTAGTCCGGAACGCATCCGCGGCGGTGAGAGCCGAGACGACACGCTCTCTCGCGTCACTGAACCCTGAGGAACCAACATGATGCGAAGACTGGCTTCGTTGCCCGGTGGAAGAGTGGGGAAATGGGTCGTCCTCGCCCTCTGGGCGACCTTGCTGATACCGGTCCTGATGCTGGCCGGCCAACTCGGCGACGTCGAGAAGAACGACAATTCGGCTTGGCTGCCCGGTAACGCGGAGTCGACCAAGGTCGTCGCCCGGGCCGAGAACTTCCAGCGTGCCGACACCGTGCCCGCGATCGTGATCTACGACCGGCCCGAGGGCATCACCCCTGCCGACATGGCCGAGGCCCGGGCCGACGTCGACGCCTTCAAGGGCATGGAAGGCGTTGTGGGGCAGCCGCAGGGGCCCTTGAAGGCCCAGGACGGCAAGGCCATCCAGACCGTGGTCCAGCTCCGCAAGGACAAGACGGGCTGGGAGGGGATCGGCAAGAGCGTCGACGCGCTGACCAAGGTCGGCGCCGAGAACGCCAACGGCCTCGGCTTCCACGTCACCGGACCGGCCGGGCACGCGTCCGACTCGATCAAGGCGTTCAGCGGAGGGGGCGCCCTGACCACGATCACCGCATTGGTGGTCGTCGTGATGCTGCTGCTCACCTACCGCAGCCCGTTGCTGCCCCTGCTGCCCCTGCTGACCGTGGGCGTCGCCCTGGTCACGTCGGAGGCGGTGATCTACCTGTTGGCGAAGAACGCCGGACTCGTCGTCAACAAGCAGACCAGTTTCATCCTGACCGTGTTGGTGTTCGGCGCCGCCACCGACTACGCGCTCCTGCTCATCTCGCGGTACCGGGAAGAGCTGCTGCGGCACGAGGACCGGCACGAGGCGATGGCGGAGGCCCTGTACCGCTCCGGTCCCGCGATCATCGCCAGCGCCGCGACCGTCGCGGTCAGCCTGACGCTGCTGACGCTGGCCACCCTCAGCTCCACCCAGGGGCTCGGGCCGGCCTGCGCCGTCGGCATCCTCGTCGGGCTGCTCGCCATGGTCACCCTGATGCCGGCCCTGCTGGTCGTCTGCGGCCGCTGGATCTTCTGGCCGGTGAAGCCGACGTACGGCTCCGCCGAGACGGCGAAGGAAGGCATCTGGACCCGGGTCGGCACCTCGGTCTCCCGCCGACCGCGGATCGTGTGGATCGGCACCACGCTCGTCCTCGGCGTCATGGCGATCGGGATGTTCGGGCTCAAGGCCGACGGACTCTCCAACAAGGACCAGTTCACCGGCACACCGCAGATGGCCGTCGGCGAGAAGATCCAGTCCGAGCACTTCCCGGCCGGGGCGGGCGACCCCGTCCTCGTCGTGGCCAAGGCAGCCTCGGCGGAGCAGGTGCGGACCGCGCTGGCCGGCGTACCGGGAGTCGTCGGCGTCTTGCCGCCGATGGTCAAGGACGGCGAGGCCATCCTGCTCGGGGAGCTCGCGGACGACCCCAGCAGCAAGGCCGCGATACGCACCGTCGAGCGGGCCAGAACCGCGGTCCACGAGGTCGAGGGTGCGGATGCCCAGGTCGGCGGCAGCACGGCGATCATGCTCGACACGCAGAAGGCGGCCGCCCGCGACTCCAGGGTGATCATCCCCATCGTGCTGGTGGTGGTGCTGCTGATCCTCGCGCTGCTGATGCGGGCGATCGTCGCGCCGCTGCTGCTCATGGCGACGGTGGTGCTGTCGTTCGCAGCGGCCATCGGCGTGAGCAGCCTGGTGTTCAACCATGTGTTCGACTTCGCCGGCGCGGAAGCCTCCTTCCCGCTGCTGACGTTCGTGTTCCTGGTCGCCCTGGGCATCGACTACAACATCTTCCTGGTCACCCGCGTACGCGAGGAGGCGCTGCTGCACGGCACCCGGCGCGGCGCGCTGACGGGTCTGTCCACGACCGGGGGCGTGATCACCTCGGCGGGTCTGGTGCTGGCCGGCACCTTCGCGGCGATGGCCTCGCTGCCGCTGGTGTTCGCGGCCGAGCTCGGGTTCGCGGTGGCGTTCGGCGTGCTGCTGGACACCATGATCGTCCGCTCGGTGCTGGTCACCGCGCTGACCGTGGACGTGGGTCGATGGATGTGGTGGCCCAGCAAACTGTTCAGGCAGCACGAGGTCCCCGGGTCGCCGGCGGACAAGCCCGACCTCGAACCCGCGCTCAGCGGCATGTGACCCGAAAGGCCCCGACCGGGAAACCGGGCGGGGCCTTCTGCGCTGCCTGCGGAGCGGCCGGGTCAGAAGAGGTCGGTGAAGAACTGGTAGCTGGTGGGGTCGCCGGGCATCTGCCAGTGGAAGCCCTGGAGGAAGAAGCAGGCGACCAGGTTGCTGACCGCGACGAAGGCCAGGACGGCCAGGGTGACGATGGCCGCCCGCCGCAGGGCGGGGGAGGTCTGTGCGGCGTCCAGGGGCCGGGCCACCTGGGTCAGGACCAGGTTGACGGCGGCGGCGAGGACGGCGACCAGGAAGGTGATGGCGGCCCAGGTGTAGAGGTGCAGGCCGAACAGGGCGCCGGCGTAGCCGGGGTCCGGGGGCACGATGTGCATCAGCACCTGGGCTCCGGAGACGGTGCTGCCGATCAGCGCGGAGACGATGGCGATGCCCCAGCCGGAGGCGAACTCGCCGGTGGTCACCGAACCCTTGCGGGAGCGGGCGATGATCATGGCGGGGCCGAGGGCGCTGAGCAGCATGAACATGCGCTGCAGCAGGCACATGGGGCAGGGGTACTCCCACAGCCCGAACTGGAAGACGTAGGCGCCGCCGATGGTGGCGCACATGCCGAGGACGTAGGCGTGGGCGAACCAGAGGCCGAGGCGGTTCGACAGCCGGGCGGCGGCGACAGGGACGGGGGCGGGGGCGACGGTGGTCATTTTCGGGTCCTCCTCAGAAGCTCAGGTTGAAGGCGCGGTCGAGGTGGGGGAGGAACGCGAGGGTCGTGACGACCAGGGTTCCCGCCCACAGCAGCAGTCGCGCCCTGCGCGACCAGTCGCGCAGCACCGCCCATACGCATATGGAGATCAAGAGGAAGAGGATGGTGTACATGGTGTCCCTGCTTCATCGGAAGGCTCTTGCCTTCACTCTCGGCCGGGTCACCTCGCGCCGGTAGCGCCACCGGATCAATGGATCCATAGGGCCGTTCTATGACCGTCGCGCGATGGCGTACAGGTCCCGGGCGGGACCGGCCAGGCTCTGGCCGGCCGGCCAGACCGCGCGCAGCGAGCGCTCCAGCTCCAGGCCCGCCACCGGGGGCGACTTCAGGGTCCCGGCCGCCAGTTCCGACTCCACCGCGAGCGAGCTGACCACCGCCGGCCCCACCCCCGAGGCCGCCGCCCGCTTGATCGCCGTGGTCGAGGACAGCTCCAGCAGGGCGCTCGGCTCCCAGCCGGGCAGCCGGGCGGCGACGGCCTGCTCGAAGGCCATACGGGTCCCCGAGCCGGGCTCCCGCTGGATGAGCGGCGTACCGGCGAGCTCGTCGAGCGCGACCGCGGTGCGCCGCGCCCACGGGTGGCCCGGGGCCACCACGACGACGAGCCGGTCCCGCGCGACCAGCCGGCTCTGCAGCCCCTTCGGCGCCCGCGGACCCTCGATGAAGCCGATCTCGGCACGGCCCTCCAGGACGGCCTGCGCCACATCGGCCGAGTTCCCGGACTGGAGCGCGATGGCGGTGGCGGGCGCGTGCGTGCGCAGGGCCACCAGCCACTCGGGGAAGAGGTACTCGGCGATGGTCTGGCTCGCGGCCACGTGCAGGTGGGAATGGCGCTGGGCGCGGAGCGTGTCGATGCCCGCGTCCAGTTGCCGGGCCGCCGCCATCACGGTCTGCGCCCACTCGGCGATCAGCGCCCCGGCCTCGGTGGGCCTGGACCCGAGGGTGGTGCGCTCCAGCACGGGCACGCCGACCAGCTTCTCCAGGTAGCGGATCCGGGAGCTGGCCGAGGGCTGGCTGATGCCGTGCGCCTCGGCGGCCCGGCCCATGCTGCCCAGCTCGATGACGCTGAGGAGGAGGTCGAGGGCGGAGAGGTCGGGGACCCGCGGGGAGAGACGCATAGAACGATCCTATGGATCCATCGATCCGTTGGCGCTACCCGCGGCGGCGCGTCCGCCGGAGCGTGGGGTTCGCCTCGGTGATGGGTACCGGCATCGTCGCCAACGCGGCCGCCGCCCTGCCCCTCCGGTTCCCCGGGCTGCGTACCGCCGCCACCGTCGTACGGGCCGTCGCCGCCCTGCTGCTGGCCGCGCTGGCGGTCGCCTGGGCCGTGCAGTGGGTACGGCACCGGGACGCCGTCCGCGGCCACGGCGCCCACCCCGTGATGTCGCCGTTCTACGGCGCCCCTCCGATGGCCCTGATGACCATCGGCGCGGGCACCCTGCTGCTGGGCCGCGACGTCATCGGCCCCGACGCCGCGGTGGCCGTCGACTGGGTGCTGTGGCTGGCCGGTACGGCGCTCGGCCCGCTGGTCGCGTTCACCGTTCCGTACCGCATGATCACCCGTCACCGGATGGCGCCCGACGCGGCGTTCGGCGGCTGGCTGATGCCCGTCGTGCCCCCGATGGTCTCGGCCGCGATGGGCGGCTGCTCATCGCGCACACCCCCGCCGGGCAGCTGCGGCTGACCATGGTCCTGGCCTGGTGGGGCTCCACCTTCCCCGTCGGCACCAGCGTCACCGGAACCACCGGCTTCGCCGTACGCACCGCCCGCGCCGCACTGAGCGGGACCCTCTTCCTGGCCCCCGCAGCGGCCCCCGCCGCCGTCAGGCCGTCCGGGGCAGCAGCGTCCCGCGCAGGAGTCCGCGCAGGGTGAAGCAGGCCGTCACGGCCCAGGCCGCGAGCAGGAACGCGTACAGGGCGACGGTCAGCCAGTCGAAGGCGTGCAGTCCCGTGTGCCGGGCCAGCCCCTCCGCGCCGGTCACGCAGGTGCCGACGGGGAAGGTGAAGGCCCACCACGTCATGGCGAAGCCCATCCCCTGCCGCCGGGCGCGCAGGACGGCCGCGCTCGCGAGCGCGAGCCACAGCAGCGCGAAGCCCGTCACCGGGACCCCGTAGAGCACCGCGAGCATCCCGAACCCCTGCGCGTACGGGTCCTGGACCACGTGGGGCGCCACGTCGGCGAACTTGTTGGCCGCGGTCACGGACTGCCCGAGCGGCCCGAGTACGAGGAACAGCGTCGGCACGAGGAACAGCGGCAGCCGCGGGCCCGTCAGCAGCCGCGTGAAGACGACGGGCAGCATCACCAGCGTCGCCAGCAGGCTCAGCCCGAACATGCCGTAGCAGCCGAGCAGCAGGGCCTCCCGCCACTGCCCGGCCGGCACGTGCGGCAGCAGCAGGGGGCCGAGCGCCGCGGAGACCATGGGCGCGACGATCGGCAGCAGCCAGACGGGTGAGGCGCTGCCGGGCCGCAGGCCGTGCCGGGCGGCCATGAGGTACGGGATCGCGACCGCGGCCCCCAGCCCGACGACCGTGCCGGCCGTGAACAGCACCGTGTCCACGGCGACGGCCGCACGCAGGCCGATCCAGTCCTTGCCGACGAGCATCGTGCCGCCGCCGACCGCCAGCAGGGCCATGGCGAGGCATCCGTAGAACGGGGCCATCGCGGGGTCGAGCAGATGGGCGCGGGCCTGGTCGCGGTGGTGGATCCAGTGCGCGCCGCGGGCGGTGAGCAGCAGGGCGAGCATCACGAGGGACAACGCCCAGAAGAGCAGGCAGAACGTGCGCAGGCCCGGGAAGGACAGCGGCAGGCCGGCGCCCGCGTTGGCGACGATGGCGGTGCCCATCACCGAGGCGTACCAGTTCGGTCCGAGGTGGCGCGCGAAGGCGGCCCTACCGCCCTCCTGGCGTGGCACCGGCTATCCCGTCAGGCGTCCGACATGCTCGGCATCTCGCCCACCGTTGTCGACATGTCGATCACGGCGAAGGCCGCGCCCTGGGGATCCGTCACCGCTGCGAAGCGGCCGAACGGGCTGTCCATCGGGCCGAAGTGCAGCTTGCCCCCGAGGGCCTTGGTCTTCGCGACCGCCTCGTCGCAGTTCGGGACCGCGAAGTAGACCTGGACGTAGGAGGGGATCTGCGGCGGGAACTCGTCGCCCATCTTCATCCGGCCCAGCACCGGGTTGTCCTTGCCGCCCACGCTGAAGACCTTGAAGTCCATGCCCTCCGTCCCGGGGTCGTCGCCGGCCTCCATCTGCTGGGCCCCGTACGGGAAGACCTTCGCCAGGAAGCCGTCCGCCTTGTCGGGCTCCCGGGTGAAGACCTCGGCCCACGCGTACGAGCCCGGCTCGCCCATCTTCTCGAAGCCCTTGTGCTCACCCGGCTGCCAGACGCCGAAGACCGCGCCGCTCGGCTCCTTCGCGATCAGCATCGTGCCGAAGCTGCCCACCTGCATCGGCTCCATCAGGAGCTCACCGCCCGCGGCCTTGACCTTCTCGGCGGTGGCCGCCGCGTCGGGCGAGGCGAAGTACAGGCACCACTGCGAAGGCGCCTCGCCCCCCGGCATCGGCGGGACCACGGCCGCCACGGCCTTGCCGTCGGAGTAGGCCTGCGTGTAGTTGCCGAACTCGGTCGACGCCTCTCCGAAGGTCCAGCCCAGCACGTCGCCGTAGAAGGTCTTGGCGCCCTCCACGTCGGAGAACATCGCGTCCACCCAGCAGGGCGCGCCTTCCTTGAACTCAGCCATGATCGATCGACTCCTGTGTCGTGTGCACATGCCTGTCGTACGTGTCGCACATGTCGTACGTGTCGCTCCCACGCTAGGCGCGCGGTGCGCCGACCGCGCGGGGAGCGCCGCCCCGCGGGACGCTGGAGGCATGGACAAGAAGGACATCACCATCCGGCTGGCCCAGCAGCCGGAGGCCGACGAGCTGCTCGGCCGCAGCCCGCTCGCCGCGCTGGTCGGGATGCTGCTCGACCAGCAGGTGCCGATGGAGTGGGCGTTCTCCGGGCCCTACACGATCGCCCGGCGGCTCGGCGCGGACGACCTCGACGCCCACGCCATCGCCGCGTACGACCCGGAGGCCTTCGCGGCGCTGCTCTCGCAGAAGCCGGCCGTGCACCGCTACCCCGGTTCCATGGCGAAGCGGGTGCAGCAGCTGTGCGCGTACCTGGTGGAGCACTACGACGGGGACGCCGCGGCACTGTGGGCGGACGCCGGTACCGGCGCCGAGTTGCTGGACCGGCTGAAGGCGCTGCCCGGCTTCGGCGAGCAGAAGGCACAGATCTTCCTGGCACTGCTGGGCAAGCGGCTCGGCGTCCGGCCCAAGGGCTGGCGCGAGGCCGCCGGGGGCTACGGACCGGCGAACGTCTACCGCTCGGCGGCCGACATCACGGGTCCCGAGTCGCTGGCCAAGGTGCGGGCGCACAAGCAGGAGATGAAGGCGGCCGCCAAGGCGAAGAAGGCTGCTCAGGGACCGAGTTGACGCACGGAGCGGAGGCCGCGGCCCCGGCGATTGTCAGACCCGGCCCGTAAGATCATTTCCATGACGGAAACGACTGTTGACCTGACCCGCTCGGCGACGGCCGAGACCATCTCCGACGGCCCCGGCAGCCTCATCACCCTGCTCACCGACACCCCCGAACTCACCTGCAACACCGCGACCTTCGAGGCGGGCGCGGCCGGCGCCCCGGTGCACTTCCACACCAAGGCCACCGAGTTCTTCCACGTCACCGAGGGCCGCCTCGACGTGCTCGTCGGGGACGAGATACACACCCTGACGAAGGGCGACTTCCTCTCCGTCCCGCCCGGTGTGAAGCACGCCTTCGCCCCCGCCGCGGACAGCACCGCCGAGGTGCTCGTCGGGTTCACCCCCGGCATGGCGCGCTTCGACTACTACCGCCTGCTGGGCCGGGTGCGCGCGGGCGAGGCCACCGTCCAGGACATCATCGACAGCCAGCCCACCTACGACAACCACTACGCGGAGAGCGACGCCTGGGCCGGGCGCCTGCGCAGCGCCGAGGCGTAGGTCTCGTCGGCGTCGAGCCTGCGCAGCTCCTCCGCGATGAGCTCGGCACTGCTGCGGATCTTCAGGGCCACCTTGCGGTCGGGGCTGCCCGGCAGGACCAGGGTGGCCAGGACCCCGTCCGGGCGGTCCACCCGTATCTCCCCGCCCGGGGTGTCCAGCCGGACCCGCGTGATGACCGGCCCCTCGGTGGCCACCCGGGCCACGGGCACCCCCAGGCGGTCCTCCAGCCAGCGCGCCAGCAGTTCGGCGCTCGCGTTGCCGGGCTCGCTCTCGACCGCCGCGCCCGTCACCGGGAGCGGCCGCTGGTCCAGGGCAGCGGCCAGCAGCGAGCGCCACGGCGTGAGCCGGGTCCAGGCGAGGTCGGTGTCACCGGAGGCGTAGGCCTCGGAGCGCGCGTCGAGGATCGCGACCGGGTCCGGGGCCGCCTCCGCGTCCGTGATCCGGCGCTGCGCGAGCGCCCCGAGCTGGTCGCGCGCAGGGTCCTCGGGGGCGTCGGCCGGCCACCAGGCCACCACCGGCGCGTCGGGCACCAGCAGCGGGAGCACCACCGAGCCCGCCTGCGCGGTGAGCGCCCCGTGCAGGCGCAGGATCACGATCTCCCCGGTCCCTGCGTCCGAGCCGACCCGCAGCTCCGCGTCGAGGCGGGCCTGGCGGAGCCGCCGCGGGCCCCGCGGGGTGCGCTTGATCACCGCGATGATCCGGCACGGGTGCTCGCGCGAGGTCTCGGAGGCCGCGCGGACGGCGTCGTAGGCGTTCTCCTCATCGGTGACCACGACGAGGTTCAGCACGAGCCCCATGGTGGGGCTGCCGATGGCCCGGCGGGCTTCGAGCAGGGCGAGGTTGACCTTGCTGGACGTGGTGTCGGTGAGTTCGGTCCGCATGCGCCGAGTCTGTCAGCGACGCGGCGCCCGCCGTCACCCGGTTGCCGCAATCGTGGAGATTGCTCCTGCGGGACGCGAGTCACCTCCGACGGCGCGCCGTCCCGAAGATCGACCGCGAGATCTCCCGGCCCAGCTGGGTGCCGATCGAGCGGGCCAGCGAGCGGAACAGCCCGCTCCCCACCACCTGCTCCGCCAGCGAGGGGTCCGGCTTCGGCGCGTTGCGCGCGGCCTTCTGCGCCTCCTTCGCCTGCTTCTCCGCCTCGGCAGCGGCCGCGGCCGCCTCCGCCTCGGCCTCCGCGGCGGCCTGCTCGGCGCTGATCTTCTCGTACGCCGACTCCCGGTCGACCGGCTCCGCGTAGCGCGAGTACAGCAGCGAGCCCTTCACCGCGCTGTCCAGGGCGGCCGCGTCGATCGGCCCCATCAGCGACTGCGGCGCGCGCAGTCTGGTCGCCGCGACCGGTGTCGGGGCGCCCTTCTCGCTGAGCACCGTGATCACCGCCTCGCCGGTGCCCAGCTGGGTGAGCAGCTCCTCCAGGTCGTACTCGGAGTTGGGGAAGGTCTTCACGGTGGCCTTCAGCGCCTTCGCGTCGTCCGGGGTGAAGGCGCGCAGCGCGTGCTGCACCCGGTTGCCGAGCTGGGCCAGCACGTCCGCCGGTACGTCCTTCGGGGTCTGGGTGACGAAGAAGACGCCGATGCCCTTGGACCGGATCAGCCGGACGGTCTGGGTGATGGATTCCAGGAAGGCCTTCGAGGCGCCGTTGAAGAGCAGGTGCGCCTCGTCGAAGAAGAAGACGAGCTTGGGCTGCTCCAGGTCGCCGACTTCCGGCAGGTCGGTGTAGAGGTCGGCCAGCAGCCACATGAGGAAGGTGGAGAAGAGCTGCGGTTTGTCCTGGACGGCCGCCAGTTCCAGTACGGAGACCAGTCCGCGCCCGTCCGCGGCCGTCCGGAGGAATTCGCTGGTGTCGAACTCCGGCTCGCCGAAGAATTCGGCGGCGCCCTGCTGCTCGAAGGCGGTCAGCGCCCGCAGGATCACCCCGGCGGTCACCGTGGACAGTCCGCCGATGCCCTTGAGCTCGGCCTTGCCCTTGTCTGAGACGAGGAAGGCGACGACCGCCCGCAGGTCCTTGAGGTCGATGAGCTCCAGACCCTTGGAATCGGCGTAGTGGAAGATCAGTCCGAGGGACTGCTCCTGCGTCTGGTTGAGCTGGAGCACCTTCGACATCAGCACGGGGCCGAAACTGGTGACGGTGGCGCGCAGCGGAATGCCCGGCCCGATTCCGCCCAGCGAATAGAACTCGCTGGGACATCCGGTGGCCTCCCAGTCCTGGGCGACGTCCTTGGCCCGCTCCTCGACCTTCTCGTTGGCCGCGCCCGGCGCCGAGATCCCCGAGACGTCGCCCTTGATGTCCGCGAGGAAGACGGGGACGCCGCCTGCCGACAACTGCTCGGCGATGAGCTGGAGGGTCTTGGTCTTTCCGGTGCCGGTGGCTCCCGCGACCAGCCCGTGGCGGTTGAGCATCGACAGCGGGATGCGGATCTGCCGCTCCGGCAGACAGGCCCCGTCCCAGAGCAGGGCCCCCAGGTCGAGCGCGGGTCCGGTAAAGGCGTACCCGGCGGCGATCTGCCCGGCCGGGTCGGTGCTCTCGCTCATACATCACTCCCGAATTGGCGCTGTTTGCCACTTTTGCACCAACATTGCGAGGCTGCGCCCGCAGGCACCGGCCCGGTAGGCTTTCCGTGTGATCTTCAAGCGCATCGGAAACGGGCGGCCGTACCCCGACCACGGCAGGGAAACCACCCGGCAGTGGGCGGATGTCGCGCCGCGCCCGGTCCGGCTCGACCAGCTGGTGACGACCAAGGGCCAGCTGGACCTCGAGACGCTGCTCGCCGAGGACTCCACCTTCTACGGCGACCTCTTCGCCCACGTCGTCAAGTGGCAGGGCGACCTCTACCTGGAGGACGGGCTGCACCGCGCCGTCCGCGCGGCCCTTCAGCAGCGCCAGGTGCTGCACGCGCGCGTCCTCGAAATGGGCTGACACCGGGCCCCCCGGGCGCCGGTTGCGTCCCGGTTGCGCCTTTCGGGTCAGCCTTGCCCTATCAACAGATGATTCAGTGGGCATCGGGAGCGGGCGGCATTACGCTGCGCTCATGAGCATGCTCACTCCCCCCGGCATGGGCGGAAAGTACCGCGTCACGGGAGCGGCTTACCCCCGCATGGCGCGCCCGCGACGCCGCCGCCGGATCGTCCTCGCCGTGCTCGGATCGCTCCTCGGGCTCGCCCTTCTCGGCTACGGGGCCGTGCAGCTCATCGGCGTGTTCCGCGGTGACGACGGCAAACGGAACGCCTCTGCGGCCGCGAAGGACTGCGCCACCACGGCGCCCAAGGCCGGCTCCGGACCCGCGGCCTCGGCCAAACCGGCCGTCGCGCTCCCCCAGCCGGGCCAGATCACGGTCAACGTCTACAACGCGACCCCGCGCGCGGGCCTCGCCAAGGCGGTCGGCGACGAGCTGAAGAAGCGCGGGTTCACCATCGGCCAGGTCGGCAACGCCCCCGCCGACTTCGACAAGAAGGTGCCGGGCGCCGGGATACTGGTCGGCTCGCCCAAGACCGACCAGGCGGCCTTCTCCGTACTCGGCGTCAATCTGGCCGGGTCCACGCACCAGACCGATGCCCGCGAGACCGCGGACATCGACCTGATCCTCGGCGACGCCTTCAAGGAGCTCACGACGAAGGAGGACGCGGACAAGGCGCTGGCCCTCCTGGCCAACCCCGCGCCCGCGCCCGCCAAGAAGTGCTGAGCCGCCTCGGCTGAGCCGAGGCGGCTGAGCCCCGTCAGCCGAGCCGTCTCCTACGCAGTTACTCCGCGGAGCCGTACATGCGGTCGCCCGCGTCGCCCAGGCCCGGCACGATGTAGCCGTGCTCGTTGAGCCGCTCGTCCACCGCGGCCGTCACCACCGTCACCGGCGTGCCCGCCAGTTCGCGCTCCATGACCTCGACGCCCTCGGGCGCGGCCAGCAGCACCACGGCGGTCACGTCGTCCGCGCCGCGCTTGATCAGCTCCTGGATGGCCGCGACCAGCGTGCCGCCGGTGGCGAGCATCGGGTCCACGACGTAGACCTGGCGGCCCGAGAGGTCCTCCGGCATGCGCGTCGCGTACGTGGAGGCCTCAAGGGTCTCCTCGTTGCGGACCATGCCCAGGAAGCCCACCTCGGCGGTCGGCAGCAGCCGCACCATGCCGTCGAGCATGCCGAGACCGGCGCGCAGGATCGGCACGACCAGCGGGCGCGGGTGGGAGAGCTTGACGCCGGTGGTCGGGCCGACCGGGGTCACGATGTCGGCCTGCTCCGTGCGCACGTCCCGGGTGGCCTCGTACGCGAGCAGGGTCACCAGCTCGTCGGCGAGGCGCCGGAAGGTGGGGGAGTCGGTGCGCTTGTCGCGCAGGGTGGTGAGTTTGTGCGCCACCAAGGGGTGATCGACGACCTGCAAACGCACAACTTCCTCCAAGACTCAGCTGCCGGGTTTCGACCTGCGACCAGCGACCCCGCTACCTGCAAAAACGGCCGCAAACACGCGACCCACACCCAAAAGGCTACGCGCTGTGCCCGCCCCTTCGTGCCCGAAGGGGCGGGCACGCCCGGAAAGCCCTGGAGATGCGACCCGCCCGGGCGCCCAGCAGGCTGGATTGATGAGCAACGGACTGGTGGTCGCGGCCGTCGACGGATCCGAACACAGCCTCAAGGCCCTGGAGTGGGCGAGGGCCGCGGCGCTCCGGCACGGCACCGGGCTGCTCGTCGCGCATGTACTCCCCGACAGCGTCCAGTTGTACGCCGCACGCCGCTCCGCGCTGCACGACGCCTCCGAGCCCGACGAGCTCGCCGACCCGGTGAGCGAGCGCGTCCGGGCCCTGCTCGGCGCGGCCCCCGACGCGCCGGCCGATGTGCGGTACGAGTCGCTGGAGGGTTCCGTCCCGGAAGCGCTGCGGGCCGTCGGCGCCGACGCCCGGATGCTCGTGATGGGCTCCCGGGGCCGCGGCGGGTTCGCCGCCCTGCTGCTCGGCTCGAACAGCCGCGCACTGGCCACCAGCGCCGCCTGCCCGGTGGTGGTGGTCCCGCACGAGGGGCGCACCGTGGAGGCCGCCGCCGAGGCTTCGGCCGGGCGGGTGGTCCTCGGGCTGCACGCCTCGGAGACGCCCGACGACGTACTGGACTTCGCGTTCGCGGAGGCGGCCGCACAGGGGACCACCGTCCAGGTGGTCTCGGCGTACGCCATCCCGCCGGCCCCCACGATGGTCGTCGACGCCCCGTTCGTGGTGATCCCGCCCGAGGGCCTCGCCGACGGCGGGGACGACGGCGTACCGGCCGAGCGGGAGATGCTGCGCTCCCAGACCGAGCGGCTGGCCCCGCTGCGCGCCCGCTACCCGGACGTGCCCGTGGAGCAGGCCGCCGTGCCCGGGGACGCGGCGGGGCGGCTCGTCACCGCCTCCCGGTCGGCGGCACTGGTCGTGGTCGGCCGCCACCATCCGCGCCGACAGGTCCGGTCGCTGCTGATCGGCTCGGTGGCGCACGCGCTGCTCCAGCACGCGCACGGGCCGGTGGCCGTCGTACCCACGCTGCACGAAGACGTGCCCTGACCTGGTCCTGGGTGGCATCAATCGGGCCGTCCGGGGGAAGGTGGGGTGAGGGGGTCTGCTTCGCGCCGGCGGAGGAGGACGACCGGACCAGCCGGGGTGGTGGCCGATGCCCGACACGCAACCGAGTGAAGAGCGCAACCAGTACGAGGCGCCGGAGACAGCGGCGCAGCGCAGAGCGCGGCGCGCGCAGTTCCTCCGCGATCTTTTGGAGGCCCGGGAACTGCGCGACCGGGTGCAGCCCAGACGTGCCCGCGCGGCCCGGATGCGCCAGCAAATGCGGATGCGCACCTTCCGCTGGTGACCGGCGGCCCCGCACCGCCGCGCCGGGGCGCGACACGGCCGCAGCGCAACCGGATCACCGGCGTCCGACGGGCCCCCGAGCGGCCCCCGTACAGCCCGCGGAGCGCACGGCACGGCACGACGCAAGCGCGGAAGACCTCTCGCAAAGCCGCTGTTTCTGCCACGATGCCGATTGGGCGGGGCACGAAACGGCGAGCACGGCGGCCGTTCCACCCCCCAACCTCCGGCCGGGGGGACCTCCAACCGGCACGCCTATGACCAGTGGGAGAGTCACGGTGTATTTCGCCGCACTGCTCGCGCGCACCGAAGACGGGTGGGAAGCGAGCGACATGGAACTCGACGATGTCGAGTCTCTGAGTGATCTGATCGATCTCGCCCGCGCCGCCGCTGTCGACGACGACACGGTGGTCGCCCTCATCGAACAGGAGGACGCCTGGTTCGGCGTCGTCCGTGTGGACGGCGAGGAGGACCCGCGGTACTTCGTCTCCAACGCCTCCGCGGCCTCCCGCAGCTCCTACGGCTCGATGCTGACCGACGAGCTGCTGGGCAGCGACGAGGAGGACGACGAACTCGACGAACTCGACCTCGACGGCACCGAGGACGGCGAGGCCGACCCCATCGCCTCGTTCACGGACGAAGAAGACGACGACGAGGACGAGGAGGCCGGGTCCGGCGCCGAACCCGTACCCGCCGGTCCGCTCGGCGACCCCCGGCTCCTGGACGACCTCGGGGTGAGCCACAAGCAACTGATGACCTTGGACGGGGACGCGCTCTCGGAGATCGCCGAATCGCTCGGCGCCACCGATGTCCTGGAGGCCGTCCGCTAGTGATCGGCACGCAGCACCCCGATCCCGTACGGGACCCGTGGCGGGACTCCATGCGCCTGGCGCTCAAGGAGGCCGCCCGGGCGGCGGCGGCCGGCGACGTGCCGGTCGGCGCCGTCGTGCTCGGCCCGGCCGGGGAACTCCTGGCCACCGGGTACAACGAGCGGGAGGCGACCGGCGACCCGACGGCGCACGCCGAGGTACTGGCGCTGCGCCGGGCAGCCGCCGAGCTCGGGGAATGGAGGCTTCCGGGGTGCACCCTCGTGGTGACCCTGGAGCCGTGCGTGATGTGCGCGGGCGCGCTCGTGCAGTCGCGGGTGGCCCGGGTCGTCTTCGGCGCGGGCGACGAGAAGGCGGGCGCGGCCGGGTCGCTCTGGGACCTCGTACGCGACCGGCGGCTCAACCACCGCCCGGAGGTGATCCGGGGCGTGCTGGAGCAGGAGTGCGCGCGGCAGCTGACGGACTTCTTCCGCGAGCTCTGAGGGTCGCGCCCGATACGGATTTCAGCGCAGGGCGGTCCTTGGGCTAAGCTCTCTCTCGGTAGCGTGTCCGAGCGGCCGAAGGAGCACGCCTCGAAAGCGTGTGATGGTGCAAGCTATCCGTGGGTTCAAATCCCACCGCTACCGCTCTGATCGAGAGCCCCGCCCCGCAAGGGTCGGGGCTCTCGGCGTTTGCGGACGCCCGCGCGCGCCCCCGCGCGTCCCCGGACGTCGCCGCACGTACGCGCGTCCCCGCACGTCCGCGCCCCGTGTCTGCTCTCCGGGGGACATCCGCGTGACCGGCCGCCCCCTCGGCCGTTGACACGGCATGACCAAGACCCAGCGCATGCTCGCCGCCATCGCCCTCGCGGGGGCCGCCGCGGGCCTCGCCGCACCGGCCGCCACGGCCGCACCGATCTCGCCCCTCACCCTCCCGGACCTGCCGTCGGCCCCGGGAATGCCGGCGGGCGCCCAGCCGGCCTCCGTCCAGGAGATCGGCGGACAGCTCAGCAGCGGCCTCAACCAGCTCAACCAGCTGATGGACCTGCCGAACCAGCTCGCGCCCGTGATCGCACCCGTACAGCCCCTCACCGACCTGGCCGGCGGCATCGAATAGCCGAATGCCCCAAGGGGACGGCAGCCGGAAGACGAAGAAGGCCCCGACCGGGGTCGGGACCTTCGACGGTGGGGACGGGGGAAGTGGCATCGGGGGGACAAGCCACTTCCCCCGATGAGGACGGAACCTGCCAGTCCGAGCCGCAGTCAGGGGGGAAGCTTGCGGCTCGGACCCCGCAGTGAGGTCCTGTCCCTCACCCACCGATTTCCTGCCAGAACCGGTGGGCTCATCACCAATCCTGCGCCTTCCCGGACCCCGGCCCCACCGGCAAAGGGCCTGGAGTGCCGGGTCATTGGTCCTTAAAGGACAGGTGAGGGTTCAAACACGACCGGTTAGACTCACCCGACTTTGCAGGACCGGTTGGGGAGGCCGACACCGCACGTGGACACCAAGAAGATCATCACGGGCGCCCTCGTCGTGTTCGTTCTCTTCGTCATCATCACCCAACCCGTCAAAGCCGCCGATATGGTGCAAATAGGCTTCCAAGGGATTTCGGACGCCGCCAACGGCATCGGCGAGTTCATGACCGAACTGGTGCGCTGAACCCGTACGCTGAAGCGGCTTCCGGACTTCCCGGCCCCCCACTCCGACGGGTGGGGGGCTTTTTGCATTCCCACCCTTAGGGCGCGATGCCCCTATATGCCCAACTTGCCCTCAACACGGCGATATACGGTGCTTGCACACAGTGCACATGTCTTGTGATGCTATGACCGCTTTTGACGGATGGTTGACGACTTGAAGGGGTGGCGTGACAGTGCCGGCCAGTACTGCGCCTCAGGTGCCACCCCAGCAGGACCCTCAGCAGGGGACCCACGCCCCGCACGGCTCTCACGACTCCCAGGTGCCGCCCCAGCTGGAGTCCCGCCCTGACGCCCGCCCTGACGCCCGCCCTGACGCCCGCCCTGACGCCCGCCCTGACGCCCGCCCGGAGTCGCCCCAGGAGCCCGCCGAGGAGCCCCCGCCCGCCCCCCGGCCGCAGAGCCGGGGCGCGGACACCCGGGCCCTCACCCAGGTGCTCTTCGGGCAGCTGAAGGGCCTGCAACCGGGCACCAGCGAGCACACCCGGGTGCGCGGGGCCCTCATCGAGGCGAACCTCCCGCTCGTCCGGTACGCGGCCGCCCGCTTCCGCAGCCGCAACGAGCCGATGGAGGACGTGGTCCAGGTCGGCACCATCGGCCTGATCAACGCCATCGACCGCTTCGACCCGGAGCGCGGCGTGCAGTTCCCGACCTTCGCGATGCCCACGGTCGTCGGCGAGATCAAACGGTACTTCCGGGACAACGTCCGCACCGTCCACGTCCCGCGCCGCCTCCACGAGCTGTGGGTACAGGTCAACGCGGCCACCGAGGACCTCACGACCCTCCACGGGCGCACCCCGACCACCCCGGAGATCGCCGAGCGGCTGCGGATCACCGAGGACGAGGTCCTCTCCTGCATCGAGGCCGGCCGGAGCTACCACGCAACCTCGCTGGAGGCCGCCCAGGAGGGCGATGGACTCCCCGGGCTGCTGGACCGCCTCGGGTACGAGGATCCCGCGCTCGCCGGGGTCGAGCACCGCGACCTCGTACGGCATCTCCTCGTACAACTGCCCGAGCGCGAACAGCGGATCCTGCTCCTGCGGTACTACAACAATCTGACGCAATCGCAGATCAGCGCGGAGCTCGGCGTCTCACAGATGCACGTGTCCCGGCTCCTCGCCCGGAGTTTCGCCCGATTGAGATCCGCAAACAGGATCGAGGCGTAACCGGAACGAGTGGTGATCATCCACGCGATTCCAGACAGAACGGGCTGATCCCCTCCTGAGGCCTTCTGTCGCTGGAGATATATGTCGACTTGGCGCTACAGCGTGTTGCCGACATGTGACATTCTGCTGGAACCGCGTTTGCCGCAGCCCCGCCTCCGGTATTCAGGTGGAGGCTGCGTTCCTCCGACGGGCGCGCCGTACGCGACCGTCCGCGACCTCAAGGGGGTGGCATGTCCGTAGACCAGGGCAGCTCCAAGGTGCTCACGCTCGTCAAGAGCGCGGCGCCCACAGCGCCGGCAGCGCCCGTAGCGACTGACCGCTCGGAAGCCATCGACACCCGCACCCTCTCCCGCTCCCTCTTCCAGCGACTTGCCGCCCTGGACGCGGACAGCCCCGACCGGGCGTACGTACGCGACACGCTGATCGAACTGAACCTGCCCCTCGTGCGGTACGCCGCGGCCCGCTTCCGCAGCCGCAACGAGCCGATGGAGGACATCGTCCAGGTCGGCACGATCGGCCTGATCAAGGCCATCGACCGCTTCGACTGCGAACGCGGCGTGGAGTTCCCGACGTTCGCGATGCCCACGGTCGTCGGCGAGATCAAACGGTTCTTCCGGGACACCTCCTGGTCCGTCCGCGTCCCGCGGCGCCTCCAGGAGCTGCGCCTCGCCCTCACCAAGGCCAGTGACGAGCTGGCCCAGAAGCTGGACCGCTCGCCGACCGTGCCGGAGCTCGCAGCCGTGCTCGGGGTCTCCGAGGAGGACGTCGTCGACGGCCTCGCCGTGGGCAACGCCTACACCGCCTCCTCGCTCGACTCGCCCTCCCCCGAGGACGAGGGCGGCGAGGGCTCGCTCGCGGACCGCCTCGGGTACGAGGACACCGCGCTCGAAGGCGTCGAGTACCGCGAGTCGCTGAAGCCGCTGCTGGCCAAACTCCCGCCCCGGGAACGGCAGATCATCATGCTCCGGTTCTTCGCGAACATGACGCAGTCGCAGATCGGCGAAGAGGTCGGCATCTCCCAGATGCACGTCTCCCGACTGCTCACCCGCACACTGGCGCAACTCCGCGTCGGCCTGATCGGCGAGTAACCGCGCACAGCGGCTTCCTAATTGACGGTCCGTCAGTGAAACTGCCGGGATGCGAAAGGCATCCCGTGCGGCCGCCCTCCTGACCCTGTGCGCCACGGCTGCCGCCGCCCTCACCGGCTGCGGCGGCCCGGCGCGCGACGGCTACCTGGCCGTGGGCGCCGCGGCCCCCGGCCCCGAACGGAGCCCGGGGGAGAACGTCGCCCCACAGGGCCGGGTCGAGTTCCAGCCGCTCGGAGGCGCGCCCGCGACGGGCTCGTCCAGCGCTTCCACCAGTACGTCGACCACGACTCCGGGGTCCGAGCCCCCCGGCGGCTCCGCCCAGGGTGGAGCGACGTCCACCGCCCCCGGCGGCTCCGCGGCACCGCCCGCCGCCGCCCCCGGGGCCGGGCCGACCACCAGGCCACCCGGCACCCCCACCGCGCCGACGAGCCCGGGCGCGGGCTCGGGATCGTCGCAGCCCGGCACCACGCCGCCGGCCACCCCGGCGAAGCTGTCGCTGAGCACGCCGACCCGCGCCCCGGCGGCCGACCGCTGGTGCGAGCAGGTGACGGTGGCGTTCACCAACACCGGGTCCACGGCGGCGCGTTCCGGCACGGTCGCCTTCGCGACGCACATCATCGGCGCCCTCGGCATCGACTGGGCCACGATCACGACGACCCAGCCCCTGCCCGGGCCGATCGCGGGCGGCGCCACGAAGACGCAGACCTACACGGTCTGCGTGGAGTCCTGGCGCGTCCCGCTCGGCATGCACGTGGAGACACAGAAGGTCACGGCCACCTGGAGCTGAGCTCCGGGGAGCCGAGCCCGGGGAGCCGAGCCCCGGGAGGCCGAGCCCCGGGCGGCCGAGCCCCGGGCAGCCGAGCCCCGGGCGGCCGAGCCCTGCGGCCCTGAGTGCCCGAGCGGCGCCGGCCGGGCCTCAGCCCAGCGCCAGCCAGGCCGCCGCGCCGGCGACGAGCACCAGGGCGAGGGTCAGCCCGAGCCACAGGCCCGTCTTCGAGCCGGACTTGCGCTGCCCGCGCTGCTGCATGCGGGACCCGGGCACCGTCGGCACCGGCGGGGCAGCCTCGGGCTCCTCGACGAACGCCCTGAACATCTGAGTGCTGCCCGCGGGGTCGTAGTCACCCTCGGGGGCCTGTGAGTTGTGGTTCGCAGCCATGCGCAGGACCCTAGCCGGTTTTCCGATTCCTTTACCGCCCCACCCCCCGATTCATTTGCCTGTAACAACCATCTGCTCCTATGGTTGCCCGAAGCAACAAGCTGAGGAGGGGCTGCCGGTGCCCACGGACACGGACACGACGGTCACGGAAACGACGGACGGGGAAACGGCCACCCGCTACGCGGAGCTGGCCCGCCAGCTCACCGGAATCGGCTCGGTCAACCGCGACCTCGCCCGCATCCTGCCCCCGGACTGCCCGCCCGGCGCGGCCGTCGTCCTCACCCTCCTCGGCCGCCACGGCGAGATGCGGCTCAGCCGCCTCGCCGCGTTCATGGCC
Source organism: Streptomyces sp. NPDC037242 (assembly GCF_055604165.1). Lineage (NCBI taxonomy): Bacteria > Bacillati > Actinomycetota > Actinomycetes > Kitasatosporales > Streptomycetaceae > Streptomyces > Streptomyces sp. NPDC037242. The sequence goes on along the minus strand of NZ_JBVJUY010000015.1, from coordinate 119,861 downwards.
ATCGACATCTCCGTGACCAGCCGCCACGTCGCCCAGGTCGCCGAGCGCGGCTGGATCGCCCGCGAGGCCGACCCCGGCGACGGCCGCTGCCGCATCCTGCGGCTCACCCCGGCCGGCCGGGCGCTCCTCGCCGACCTCGGCGCGCGCTACACCGGCGCGCTGGAGAAGGCCCTGGCCGACTGGTCCGCGCAGGACATCGACGTACTCACCACCCTGCTGGCCCGACTCCGATCGAGCTTCTAGAAAAAGGAAAAACATGGCCGACACGGCTACGAACACACCGACCGGTGGGCGGGGAGGCGGCCAGTCGGAGACCACCTCCGACGCCACTGCCATGACCCACGCGCAGATCATGAGGGCGCTCTCCGGGCTGATGCTCGGCATGTTCGTGGCGATCCTGTCGTCCACGATCGTCTCCAACGCCCTCCCCCAGATCATCAGCGACCTGGGCGGCACCCAGTCCTCGTACACCTGGGTGGTCACCGCGGCCCTGCTCTCGATGACGGCGGCGACCCCGCTGTGGGGCAAGCTGTCCGACCTCTTCAGCAAGAAGCTGCTGGTCCAGATATCCCTGGTGATCTACGTCCTCGGCTCGGTGGTCGCGGGCATGTCCCAGAACACCGGCATGCTCATCGCCTGCCGCGTGGTCCAGGGCATCGGCGTCGGCGGCCTGTCCGCCCTCGCCCAGATCGTGATGGCCGCGATGATCTCCCCGCGCGAGCGCGGCCGCTACAGCGGCTACCTCGGCGCGGTCTTCGCCGTCGCCACCGTCGGCGGCCCGCTGCTCGGCGGCGTCATCACCGACACCGAGTGGCTCGGCTGGCGCTGGTGCTTCTACGTCGGCGTGCCCTTCGCGATCATCGCGCTGATCGTGCTCCAGAAGACCCTGCGGCTGCCCGTGGTCAGGCGCGACGTCAAGGTCGACTGGCTGGGCGCCTTCCTGATCAGCGGCGCCGTGTCGCTGCTGCTGATCTGGGTCACGCAGGCCGGCGACTCCTACGACTGGATCTCCTGGACGTCCCTGGCGATGACCGGCGGCGCCGTCCTGCTGGGCCTGCTGTTCGTCTACGTCGAGTCCCGCGCGAGCGACCCGATCATCCCGCTGCGGCTGTTCCGCAACAAGACCATCAGCCTCGCCTCGGCGGCCTCGCTGTTCGTGGGCATCGCGATGTTCTCGGGCACGGTCTTTTTCAGCCAGTTCTTCCAGTTGGCCCGGGGCGAGTCCCCGACGATGTCCGGAATCCTCACGATTCCGATGATCGCCGGCCTCTTCGTCTCCTCCACCGTTTCCGGTCAGGTGATCACCAAGACCGGCAAGTGGAAGGCGTGGCTCGTCTCCGGCGGTGTCCTGCTGACCGCCGGCATGGGGCTCCTGGGCACCCTGCGCTACGACACCCCGTACTGGCACATCGCGGTCTACATGGCGCTGACCGGCCTCGGTCTCGGCATGATGATGCAGAACCTCGTCCTCGCCACCCAGAACCAGGTGGCCCCCGAGGACCTGGGCGCGGCCAGCTCGGTCGTGACCTTCTTCCGCTCGCTCGGCGGCGCGATGGGCGTCTCGGCGCTCGGTGCGGTCATGGCCAACCGGGTCACGCACTACGTCCAGGACGGGCTGGCCGCGCTCGGCCCGAAGGCGGCGGCGATGGGGCACGGCGGCACCGGCGGTGGCGGGATCCCCGACCTCGACAAGCTGCCCGCGCCGTTCCGCACGGTCGTGGAGTCCGCGTACGGGCACGGCGTCGGCGACGTCTTCCTCTACGCCGCCCCCACCGCGCTGCTGGCGCTGGTGCTGGTGCTGTTCATCAAGGAGGTCGCGCTGAAGTCGAAGCCGGCGGCGCACGCCCCGGCGGCCTCGGACTCGGCTTCGGGTTCGGGTTCGGCGCCCGCTTCGGCTCCTTCGGCTCCCGGTTCGGCTTCGGCCGAGGCGTCCGCGGCCGCCGTTCAGGGCTGAGCGGGGGCCGCCTTCGCCTCGATGCCCGCGATCAGGACGTCGAGCGCGAGGCCGAAGTCCCCTTCGGGCGCCCGCCGGACCGTGCTCCCGCAGCCGAGCAGGAACTGCGAGACGGCCAGGTGGGCGCCGGTCCGGGCGGCGTCCGCCAGGCCGGTGGCGTCCAACAGCCGCTGCAGGGCGGCGTCGAAGGCCCGCGCGTGCGGGCCGATGTTCGGATACGCGGCGGTGAGCGGAGCCACCCACGGGTGCTCCGCCACCAGCCCGCGGTAGCCGCGGGCCAGCGCCCGCAGCCGGCCGGGCCAGCCCGCCTCGGGCGTCCCGGCCGCCAGCGCGAGCTCGCCCAGGGCGCGGTCCAGGGCGAGCTCCAGCAGGTCGTGCTTGGTGTCCACGTACCAGTACAGGGACATCGCGGTCACCCCGAGCCCGGCGGCGAGGCGCCGCATCGAGAACCGGGCCAGTCCCTCGGCGTCGAGCAGCCGCACGGTGGCGGCGGTGATCCGGTCCCGGTCGAGGCCGGACGGGGCCTCGCTCCGGCGTCTGGCGGGTGCGGCGGGCCTGGCGGCCAGCCACACACTGGTCCGGGTCTTGCCGGGATCGGCCGCGGTCGCCATGAGGCACCCTCCTCACGCCAGGTGGATCAGCCCGGAATGCCCGGTCCGCCCTCTTGATGCTAGGGGGTGCCCCTTGGATTCCGGTGGGATCAGGACGCGCCGCCCGCGGAAGCCGTCAGGTCGTAGAAGGTGGCTCCGCCGATCGTGGTCGCCGTGAAGTTGGCCTTGACCCAGGTCTCGATCGCACTGCTCGTGCCCCCGCCGGGACCGCCGATCCGGGTCGGCCCCTGGGCCTCGCCGTCCGGGCCGGGGCCTTGCGCGCTGCTCTGGCCGAGGAACCAGTGGATCTTCCCCGTCTTCACGTACTCCTGGAACTGGGCCAGGGTCGGGGAGGGGTCACTGCCGTTGAAGCCGCCGATCGGCATCACGGGCTCGCCCGAGGCGAGCTGGTAGCTCGCCGCGTTCTGCGAGCCGATGGCGGCCCCCGCCCACGTGTACTTGTCCGCGTCGGCGCGCAGCGCGGCCGTGGCCTCGGCGCTCGCCTTCGTACCGCCCAGCAGGCCGCCGGGACCGACGAACCGCTCCAGGACCGGTCCGCCCTGGCCGCCCTGGCCGCCCTGGGGCGCACCCTGCGGCGGGGTCATGCCGCCCCCGCGGCTGGTCTGCTGGCCACCGGCGGGAGCGCCGCCGGGGCCACCGCCGGGAGCGGCGCCGCCGCCCGGACCGCCCTGGAGCTGCTCGCCGTCGGGGAGTCGCATCGCCATCCCGCCGGGTCCGCCCCGGCCGCCCGCCACCGCCGGACCGGCGGTCACGATGGATCCGGTGTGCCCGGTGCTGACGGTGGTCAGGCAGTACGCGAACGGCCCCGCGAACGCGGCCGCCAGCCCCAGGCCGGCCACGGCCAGCACCGCCCGGTGCCCGGCCCGGGCCGCGAACGGCAGTGCCGCCGCGGCGAGGACTCCGGCCGCCAGGACCGTCCAGCGCAGCCACGGGAGATAGCCGGTGGCCCGGCCGAGCAGGACGTAGGACCAGACGGCGGTCAGGACGAGGGTGCCGGACAGCGTCAGCACGGCGGCCCGGCCGCCCCGCTCCTCCCACAGCACGGCGATGCCCATGCCGACGAGCGCGGCCACGAAGGGCGCGAGGGCCACGGTGTAGTACTCGTGGAAGATGCCCTGCATGTAGCTGAAGACGAGCGCGGTGACCAGCAGCGAGCCGCCCCAGGCCAGGAAGGCCGCGCGGGCCATGCTCGGCAGCGAGTCGGTGGTCCGGCGGGCCCGCCAGGTGACGACCAGCCCGGCAACGAGCAGGACCAGCGCGGCGGGCATCAGCCAGGAGATCTGGCCTCCGATATTGGCCGAGAACAGCCGATCGATGCCGGTCTCTCCCCAGCCGCCTCCGCCACCGCCGCCACCCGCACGGCCGCCCCCGCCGACGCTGCCGGTCTCGTTGCCGTTGATCCGGCCGAGGCCGTTGTAGCCGAGGGTCAGCTCCAGGAAGGAGTTGGTCTGCGAACCGCCGATGTACGGGCGCGAGTCCGCGGGCCAGAGCTCCACGACGGCCACCCACCAGCCGCCGGCCACCACCATGGCGACTCCGGAGAGCAGCAGCTGCCCGAGCCTCCTGCGCAGCCGGGTCGGCGCGCACACGGCGTACAGCAGGGCGAGCGGCGGCAGGATGACGAAGGCCTGAAGGGTCTTGGTCAGGAAGGCGAAGCCGACCGCGACGCCCGCCCAGACGAGCCAACGGGTGTGCGCGCCGTCGAGGGCCCGCAGCACGCAGTACACGGTGACCGTCATCAGCAGGGTCAGCAGCGCGTCGGGGTTGTTGAAGCGGAACATCAGCGCGGCCACGGGCGTGAGCGCGAAGGCCGCGCCGCTGATCAGCCCGGCCGCCGGCCCGAACTGGCGGCGTACGGCGGCGTGGAGCACCGCGGTGGTGGCGACGCCCATCAGGGCCTGGGGGACCAGGATCTGCCAGGAGCCGAGCCCGAACAGCCGGACCGACAGCATCATCGGCCACAGGGCCGCCGGGGGCTTGTCGACGGTGATGGAGTTCCCGGCGTCGGAGGAGCCGAAGAAGAAGGCCTTCCAGCTCTCGCTGCCGGCCTGGACGGCCGCGGAGTAGAAGGAGTTGGCGTAGCCGGAGGAGCCCAGGTCCCACAGCATCAGGACGGCGGTGAGGAGCAGGAGCCCGGCGAGGGCCGGGCGTTCCCAGCGGGGCCGCGCGACGGCTGCCTCTGCCGCCGCGGCCGGCGGGGCGGGCGGGGCGGGCGGGGTCGGTGGAAAGAGCGGCAGTGCTGCCGTGGTCATCGGGTGTCGTCCTTCGCGTGGGTTCCGCGCCGCTCGGGGAAGACCCAGGCGCGGAAGAGGAGGAACCGCAGCACGGTGGCGGCGAGGTTGGCGGTGATCAGGACGGCCAGTTCGGTGCCGTGGGCGGGCCGGTCGGTGGCGGCTTCCAGTGCGGCGAGCGAACCGCTCGTCAGCACCAGTCCGATCGCGAACACCACGAGTCCCTGGGCCTGGTGGCGCACGGCCCGGTCCCGGCCCCGGACACCGAAGGTGAGGCGGCGGTTGGCGGCGGTGTTGGCGACCGCGGAGAGCAGCAGCGCGGCCGCATTGGCGAGCTGCGGTCCGGCCGCCGACCGGAAGACGGTGTACAGCAGCAGGTAGAGCAGGGTGGAGAGCGCTCCGACGGCGCAGAAGCCGAGGAGCTGGCGGGCCAGCCCGCGCGGGAGGCCGGGCAGCGCGGTGCGGTCGCGAGGGTCGTCGCCGAAGGGGCGGGCGAGCCGGTCGAGCGGAAGCGCGCCGACCGCCAGCGCCCGGCCCACCCGCCAGACCCCTTTGAGGTCCTCGGTGGCGGTGCGCACGATGTGGACGGTGGAGTCGGGGTCGTCGACCCAGTCCACCGGGACCTCGTGGATCCGCAGCCCGGCCCGCTCGGCGAGCACCAGCAGCTCGGTGTCGAAGAACCAGCCGGAGTCCTCCACGAGCGGGAGCAGCCGCTCGGCCACCTCGCGGCGGATGGCTTTGAACCCGCACTGCGCGTCGCTGAACCGGGCGGAGAGGGAGGAGCGCAGGAGGAGGTTGTAGGCGCGGGAGATGAACTCCCGCTTCGCTCCGCGGACCACGCGGGAGGAGCGGGCGAGCCGGGTGCCGATGGCGAGGTCGGAGTGGCCGGAGATCAGCGGGGCGACCAGCGGCAGCAGGGCGTTGAGGTCGGTGGAGAGGTCCACGTCCATGTACGCGAGGACGGGCGCGTCGGAGGCGGCCCAGACGGTGCGCAGGGCGCGGCCGCGGCCCTTCTCCTCCAGCCTGATGCTGCGTACTGCGGGGGCCGCGGCGGCGAGCCCGGCCGCGACCTCGGGGGTGCGGTCGGTGCTCGCGTTGTCGGCGATGGTGATGCGGAAGGGGTACGGGAAGGTCCGGGTGAGGTGCTCGTGCAGCCGACGCACGCACGGGCCCAGGTCCTTCTCCTCGTTGAAGACCGGGATCACCACGTCGAGGACGGGCTCGCCTGGCACGGGCGCGAGGTGCGCCCGCGCCGGAAGGGCGCCGGAAGAGGTGTCGGTTGTCATGCTCCGACCCTCGCCGGGCGGGCTGTCACCGTTGTGTGGTGAGCCTGTGCCCCGTCTGTGAGTCCGCCGAGCCGTCCTCCGGTGCGAGGGGCAGCAAGACCTCGAAGCAGGTCCGCCCGGGCTCGCTCTGTACCTCGACTCGCCCGCCGTGCGCCGAGACCACGGCCTGGACGATGGCCAGACCGAGGCCGGTGGAGCCCGCCGCCCGGGAGCGGGAGGCGTCGCCGCGGGCGAAGCGCTCGAAGACGTGGGGCAGCAGCTCGGGCGGGATGCCCGGCCCGTCGTCCTCGATCCGGAGCCGGACGGCGGATGTTTCACGTGAAACACGCGCAGTGACGGTGGTGCCGGGCGGGGTGTGGGTACGGGCGTTGGCGAGCAGGTTGACCAGCACCTGCTGGATCCGGGCCGGGTCCACGCGTACGGGCGCGGGCTCATCGGGCAGTTCCAGGCGCCAGTGGTGCCCGGGTCCGGCAGCGCGGGCATCGCTGACGGCGTCGACGACGAGCGGGGCGAGATCGGTGTCGGCGGTGGACAGCGGCCGCCCGGCGTCGAGCCGGGCCAGCAGCAGCAGGTCCTCCACCAGGCCGGTCATCCGGGTGGCCTCGGACTCGATCCGGCCCAGTGCGTGCCGGGTGTCGGGGCCGGGCTCCTCGCGTCCCCTGCGCGTCAGTTCGGCGTAGCCGCGGATGGACGCGAGGGGTGTGCGCAGCTCGTGGCTGGCGTCGGCGACGAACTGCCGGACTCGCATCTCGCTCTGCTGTCGGGCCGTGAGGGCCGACGAGACGTGCCCCAGCATCCGGTTGAGCGCGGCGCCGACCTGTCCGACCTCGGTACGGGGGTCGGCCTCGGCGTCGCGCACCCGCTCGTGCAGGGCGGGCTCGCCGCTGTGCAGCGGGAGTTCGGAGACGCGTGTGGCGGTCGAGGCGACCCGGCGCAGCGGGCGCAGGGCGACCCCGACCAGGGCCTGTCCGGCGAGGGAGGCGGCGATCAGCCCGGCGAGCGTGACGCAGACCTCGACCGCGACCAGGCGGTGGACGATGGAGTCGACCCCGCTCAGCGGGAAGCCGATGAGGAGGCTGCCGTCAGAGGCGGCGAGCACCCGGTATCCGCCGAGGTCGGGCAGGTCCAGCGCGACCGGGTCGGACGTGCCCGGGGCGGCCTTGCCGGGGTCGTAGGTGCCGGAGTCGGAGGTGCCGGAATCGGAGGTGCCCGGGGCGGTCTTGAGGGCAGCCTTGCGGGCGGCCTCGGCGAGCGCTGCCTTCTGGGCTTCCGTGAGGGGCTGGCTGTGGTCGAGCGCGGCCGCTTCGACGGGCGCGCTGCGGGCGGCCCCGGTCACCTTGCCGGCGGGGTCGAGCCGGATGCCGACGGTCCCCAGCGGGGTCCCGGGGGCAAGCACGAAGCCGAGGGAGCTGTCCCGGGCGGCCTTCCCCGCCCCGGGACCCCGGGTGGCCATCTCCAGGGACGTACGCAGCTGGTCGTCGAGCTGGTCGACCAGGTACGAGCGGAGCGCGAGGGTGGTGACGGCGCCGATGGCCGCGCCGACCACGGCGATCAGGGTCACGGCGGAGACGACGAGCCTGGTCCGCAGCGACCAGCTGCGGCGCAGCCGGGGTGCCCGGGGCGACCGGCGTCGCCGCTGGAGACGAACGGCCACTATTCGGCCGGCTTGATCAGATAGCCCGCGCCCCGCCGGGTGTGGATCATCGGCGGGTGGCCGGGGCCGCTCTCCAGCTTGCGCCGCAGGTAGGAGATGTACAGCTCGACCACGTTGGCCTGGCCGCCGAAGTCGTACGACCACACCCGGTCCAGGATCTGCGCCTTGCTCAGCACCCGGCGCGGGTTTCGCATCAGGTACCGCAGCAGCTCGAACTCGGTGGCGGTCAGGTGGATCTCCTGACCGCCCCGGGTCACCTCGTGGCTGTCCTCGTCGAGCGTCAGGTCGCCGACCGCCAGCACCGAGCCGCCGCGGGCGGCCTGCGCCGCGCCCGAACGCCGGACCAGGCCGCGCAGCCGGGCCACGACCTCCTCCAGGCTGAACGGCTTGGTGACGTAGTCGTCGCCGCCCGCCGTCAGGCCGGCGATCCGGTCCTCGACCGAGTCCTTCGCGGTCAGGAACAGTACCGGCACCTGCGGGATCTCGCGGCGCAGCCGCCCGAGGACCGCCAGCCCGTCCATGTCGGGAAGCATGATGTCGAGGACCACGACGTCCGGCCGGAACTCCCGGGCCGTCCGCACCGCGCCCGCGCCGTCACCGGCGCTGCGGACCTCGCAGCCCTCGTAGCGCAGGGCCATGGAGAGCAGTTCGGAGAGCGCGGCCTCGTCGTCCACGACGAGCACCCGGCAGGGGCCGCCGTCGGACCGCACGAGTGCCGTGGGGTTGCTGGTGGACGTGGACGCGTGGGAGGTGGTCGTCGCAGTCATGCGACCACGCTGTCCGCCACCTCTGAGAGGGCTCTTGTCGGTTCCTGTGAATTTCCTGAGAAACCCCGGAGTCCCTGGTCAGGGCAGCCGGAAGAGGCGGGCGGCGTTGTCGTGGCAGACCGCGCGCAGCCAGTCGTCGCCGAGCCCGAGCCGTTCGAGGGCATCGAGCTGGTGCTCGTAGGTGTAGGGGATGTTCGGGAAGTCTGTACCGAGCAGGATCCGGTCGCCGAGGTCCGTGAGCCGGCCCCGGTCGCCCGGCGGGAAGCCGCTGAACTGTTCCGAGAAGTCGGTGAAGGCCATGGTGGTGTCGAGGCGGACCTCGCCGTACCGGTCGGCGAGGTCGAGGAAGTCGGCGTACTCGGGCATGCCCATGTGCGCGACGATCAGCGGCAGTGCGGGGTGGCGGGCCAGCAGCCGGGCGATCGGCTCGGGCCCGGTGTGCTTGCCCGGGACGGGCCCCGAACCGCAGTGGATCACGATCGGGATGCCCGCCTCGGCGAGCAGGCCCCAGACCGGGTCGAGCCGGTCGTCGTTCGGGTCGTACCCGCCGACCTGGAGGTGCGCCTTGAAGACGCGGGCCCCCGCCTCGACGGCCTGACGGACGTATGCCGTCACGCCCTCCTCCGGGAAGAACGTCGCGGTGTGCAGGCAGTCGGGGGTCCGGGCCGCGAAGTCCGCCGCCCAGGAGTTGAGCCAGGCGGCCATCGCCGGCTTGTGCGGGTAGAGCATCGCGGTGAAGGCCCTGACCCCGAACTCCCGCAGCAGCGCGACCCGCTGCTCCTCCTCGTGCCGGTAGGTGATGGGCCACTCGACGCCGGTCAGGGGGCCGACCGCGTCGAAGTAGTCCCACACCTTGTCCAGGACCCGCTCGGGCATGAAGTGGGTGTGTACGTCGACCAGCCCGGGCAGCCCGAGCCGCTCCCGGAAGGCCCGGACCGCGTCAGCGGTCGGCGCGGACAAAGCCGTGGCTCCGCTCGACCGTCGCGACGTGCAGGGTGTAGCTCTCGTACCAGTTCTCCCGGCCCTGCTTCATGGCCGCCTGGTGCTCCAGGTCCTCGCGCCACGCGGTGAGGGAGTCGTGGTCCCGGAAGTAGGCGACGGTGATGCCGAGGCCGCCGGGGGTGCGCGCGAACTCGTAGCCGAGGAAGCCGGGGTTCTCGCGGACGATCTCGTTCATCCGCAGGTTGGTCTCGGGGTAGCCGGTCTCGTCGGGGGTGCGGACGTTGCTGAAAACGGCCATCAGGTACGGCGGTTCGAACGCCGGTACGGGCTGAATGCTCATGCCCACCACCCTCGGCGGCGCGGCCCCGGCATGTCCACCGGAAAGCGGCCCGTGAGGCCAAAGGGATCCAAGTTTTGACCTTGGAACCCCGCGCGCGGCAGGTCAGAACAGCCCGTCCTGGCCGGCCTCGGGGACGGGCGGCGTGATCTGCGCGCACGGTACGTCCGTTGCCGCGCTCCCGGCGGCTGCCAGCTCCCAGCCGCCCAGCAGCCGGGTGTCCAGCACGAGCCCGTCCGCAAAGTGCAGATCGGGCCCGGCGGCGGCCGCCAGCAGCCCCGCCACCGCCCCGTCGGCCACCAGCTCCGTGACCACCCGGGCCGGTGCGGGAATCCCGGCCAGCCCGAACTCCCCAGCGTGGTCAGTGACTTCGCAGTCCAGCCGCTCCAGCGACTCCGGCCACCCGCGCAGCGCGGCTGCCCTCGCGTGCAGTTCGGCGACCTCCCCGGCCCGCTCGGCCGCCGGCGGCAGGTGTCCCCGTACGGCGCGTTTGCGGGCGTAGGCGATCCGGTCCGGCACGCCGAGCGCGGCCCGCAGCAGCTCCTCCGTACGCCGCGTCGCCATCAGCGGCCCGCGCCCCAGCCAGGTCCAGGTCACCGCACCCTGCTCCAGGAGCCGGGCAGCTCCGCGCTCCTCGGCGGTGATGCCGACCTTGACCATGCCGGGCCCGAACCAGGCCAGGTACACCCGGAAGGTACGCGGATCGGCGACGTTGGTGTCGGCCGCCACCGAGAACGACCGGTCCAGGCGGGCGCATTCGGGGCACTGGGCATGGCCGGCCCGCGCCGGGACGGTGGCGCCCGTCGGGCACACGGTCCGTCTCCCGGCCCGCCACACCCCCAGGCAGTGCCGCTCGCCGCGCGCGGCGAAGGCCAGGCGCTGCCCGAACGCGAGCGGGCTCTCGCGCTCGCCGCGCCCCGGCCCGTACCAGCCGATGGCGGGCCGGCCCTCGCTCCATCGGATCCCGGTGCACCACCAGGTCACAGTGGCAGCGGCCGCTCGAAGAAGGTCTCCAGGACGACCGTGGCGTGAGTGCCGCTGACCCCGTCGATGGCGTACAGGCGGCGCAGGACGTCCTGCAGCTGCTCGGTGGTGGCCGTGCGGACCTTGACCAGGACGGAGGCGTTCCCCGCGATGATGTGCGCCTCCTGGATCTCGGCGATCGCCTCGAAGGCGGCCCGGGAGTCACCCATCCAGGCGTTGGAGTCCACCATCACGTAGGCCAGTACCCCGCTGCCGACGGCCGCCGGGTCCACCTCGACCGTGGTGCGCCGGATGACCCCGCGCTCCCTCAGCTTGCGCACCCGCTCGTGGGTGGCCCCGGCGGAGAGCCCCACCGCCGTGCCGAGGGCGGCGTAGGACTGGCCCGCGTCCTGCTGCAGGCGCAGGACGAGCGCCCGGTCGATGTCGTCCACGCGATCTTCCTCCCACAACGCCTGCCACACCAGCCACGCCTCGCGAAGACGGTAGCTGATCCGGCAATCCCACCATCACGCCGAACGGGATTCGGAACCGCACCCCGGGGTTGGACCTACCGGGCGACGAACTGCGTCAGGATCGCCTGCACCTCGTAGATGTTGACGCCCTTGGTGAAGGTCTTCTCTATCGGTGCGGCGGTGCCCGACACCCATATCTTCAGCTCGGCGTCGAGGTCGAAGTGCCCGGCGGTCTCCACCGAGAAGTGCGTGATGCTGCGGTACGGGATCGAGTGGTACTCGACCTTCTTGCCGGTGATCCCCTGCTTGTCGATGAGCACCAGCCGCCGGTCGGTGAACAGGATCGTGTCGCGGATCAGCAGATACGCGGCGTGCACCTGCTCCCCGTGCCCCAGCAGCCGCGCGTACTCGCGCTGCGCCGACACCGGATCGACGGTGTGCGCGTTTCCGAACAGTCCCATGAGAGCCCCCGTACAGGTAAGAAACGATCTACCCGCAACGGTATGCGCACCCCGCACACGCCCGCGTCCCCCGCCAGAGCGATCCGCCCCCGTAGCTCCCCGGAGCCAGGACTCACCACAAAGGATGACCACCGTGCGGTCCGCGATCGGCGACTCGCTGCCGTACGGCCTGAAACGCCAGAAGCCCCGGACTTTCGTCCGGGGCTTCTGAGCTGCTGTGCACTCGGCAGGATTCGAACCTGCAACCTTCTGATCCGTAGTCAGATGCTCTATCCGTTAAGCTACGAGTGCTTGGCTGGCCGGGGTTTTTCGCCCCGTTGGCCTTGCGAGAACAACAATACATGGACCTCGCCGGGACGCGAAATCCATTAGGCAAACCGCCCCTGACCTGCGGAAACGCCCTGGAAGAAGATCATCCAGTTGAGGCCCGGGCAGCCCGGCCCCGCCCAGACTCCGCCCCGGACGCGCACCAGAGCGCGCGGATCCGGAAAGCACCGAAGCCCCGGTCCGCAAGGACCGGGGCTTCGTGAAGTGCGGAGGCGGAGGGATTTGAACCCTCGATGGGGGGTAAGCCCCAAACCGCATTAGCAGTGCGGCGCCATAGACCGGACTAGGCGACGCCTCCAGCACACCTTCGCGTACGAAGGTGCGTGCAGATGATGACACAGGCCTGGGGCCGGTCACCAATCCGCTCCCACGGTACAAGGACGGCGGCCCGCAGAGCAAAGCCTTAACCCCACTCCGTACGCAACGTCGGCGCGGCCCCGTCGTTGGTCAGTCGTACGACGTACGGACGACCTGGAGTGCCCCATGCTGCGTCTCGCCGCCTTCGCCGTCACCTCCGCCCTGGCCGCCGCGGCGGCGGGGCCGCTGCCGATCCCTCCCCTCGGCCGGCTGCTGGCGGTGCCCGACCGGCTCACCATCGCCGTGTCCGAGACCGGCAACCCGCTCGCCGACGGCGAGTACCGGCTGGAGTGCGACCCGGTCGGCGGGAACCACCCCCAGCGCGAAGAGGCGTGCGCCCGCCTCGACAGGTTCGCGCAGGAGGGCCGGGACCCCTTCGCCACCGACACCACGCGGCAGATCTGCTCCATGCAGGACGGCGGCCCGGCCACCGCCCGCGTCACCGGAACATGGCACGGCCACAAGGTGGACACCACCTTCCGACGCCACAACGGCTGCGAGATCAAGCGGTGGAACGACCTGGAACCTGTGCTTCCGCGTGGGCGTTCTTGACCTGGGAGGATGCGCGGGATGTGCGGTTTACACCACACATCCGCCACCCCGCCGCGGGGCAGTGCCCTTAGACTCCTCCCGTGACATGCCGGTAGTTGTGGTCAGGGAGGAAGCTCGTCGTGAGCAGCAGGCCATCCCGAGGCGCTGCTCGCCTCGCAGCAATACTCGACGCTCTTCCTGACGCGCTGTTGCTCGTCAACGCCAACGGCACTGTCGTCAACGCGAATTCGATCGCCCTTGAGGTCATGGAGAGCCCCGGCACGGGACTCGTCGGCCGCGGCGTGCTCGACCTGCTGCCCGAGTTCGACTCCAAGCTGATCCCCGGTTCCATGCGCCGCCCCGGCGAGGACGAGGGCGGCCGGGCCCGGCCCAAGCGGATGGTCGCCCGCCGGACCGACGGCAGCGAATTCCCCGTGGAGGTCACGGCCGCCCATCTCGACGGCCGCGACGCCTACCGCGAGCCGCAGCCCGGCTACACCGGCGACGAGCTGCTGATGCTCGTCGTACGGGACCTCTCGCAGACCATGGACACCGAGGCCGAGCTGGCCCGCTCGCAGCGCCAGACCGAGATGATCCTGCGCGCCGCCGCCGAGGGCGTCGTCGGCACGGACACCGACGGCCGGGTGGTGCTGGTCAATCCGGCCGCCGCCCAGATCCTCGGCTACCGCGCCACCGACCTCGGCAACCGCGAGCTGCACGGGCTGATCCAGCACTCGAAGGCCGACGGTTCACCGTTCCCCTTCGAGGAGTCCCCGCTCGCCGACACCCTGCGCAGCGGACGCAAGCACCGGGTCCGCGGGCAGGTGCTGTGGAACAAATCCGGGCAGCCGGTCGCCGTGGACCTGACCACCTCGCCCGTACGGGACGGGGAGCAGCTCGTCGGCGCCGTCATGACCTTCACCGACCGACGGCCCTACGACGCCCTGGCAGCGCGGCACGCGCAGCTGCTGGCCGTCCTCGGCGAGTCCCTGCGCGGACCCCTGGAGGAGCTGCGCGGGGAGCTGGCCACGCTGGCCGCCGATGACGCGGGGCAGCTGTGGCCCGAGGCCAACCAGCTGCTGCACCACCTGGCCGCGGGGTACTCCCGGATGAGCACCCTGGTGGACAACGTGCTCGGCTTCCAGCGCCTGGACGCGGGCAGCGAGAAGCTGGCCAAGAAGAAGGTCCTGATCGACGGGGTCGTGGCCGCCGGTGTCGACGGCGCGGTCGAGCTGATCGGGCCCGGCCGTGCGCAGTTCGCCGTGCACGCGCCGACCATCGAGGCGGAGATCGACGCGGAGCGGATCGCCACCGCCCTCGCGCACCTGGTCGCGGACGTCGCCGGGGTGGACGCCACCGGCAAGACCCGCCAGGGCAGCGGCTACGCCGACTCGACGATCGTGGTGGCCGCGGCGCAGCGCGGTGAGGTCGTACGGATCGAGGTGCGCGGGCCGTACGAGGGCGGGAACCCCGTCCACGAGCCCATCGTGCGGGGCATCGTGGCCGCGCACGGCGGGGTGCTGCAGACGGTGGAGGTGCCGGGCGCGCCCGGCGGGGCGTACGTGCTGGAGCTGCCCCTCGGGGCCGGCGCCGGGACGGTGACCCTGCCCGAGCCCGCGAAGGAGCCCGTGGCGGCCGAGGAGGGCGCCAAGACCTCCGGCGGCCGACGGGCCAGGCGCGGGGTGGATGCCTTCCTGGAGGACGAGGCCGAGGAGGCCAGGGTCAAGGCCGGCGCCGCGGACCGGCCCGCCGACGGCGGGGCCGCGCTGGCGCTGCCCTCCGGGCGGCGCCGGGCGGGCGAGGCCGGACCGGGCCAGGGCGGGTCGGAGCCGACCGGGCCCGCCGAACTCGCGCAGTCCCCGGTGAACCCGGCGGGTCTGGGCACCGGCCGCCGACGCGGCCGGGCCGGCGACGGCAACGAAGGCGGCGCGGGCGCTCAGGGCGGCCCGGGCGGTCAGAACGGCCCGGCAGGCCCGGCCGGCCCCGGGCAGCCTGTGCCGCCGCAGGGCACCGGCATGCCCGCGCTGCCCCCGGTGCCGTCCGTGCCGGTGACCGAGCACCCCGCGGCCCGGCGGCGGGCCCTGGGTGCCGCGGGGCCCGCGCAGCCGGGCGGTCCGGTGCCGGCGGCCGGGCTCGGCCCGACGCCCGCCCCCGCCCCCGCGACGCCCCCGGCACCCGCCGCCCAGCGGCCCGTCGCACCCGAGGGCGGCTTCGCGCTGCCCGCGGGACCCACCCCCGCCCCGGCGGACGCGCAGACGCCCGCCACGGCCGGTCCGGCCGCCGCTCCCGCCGAGGCCGAAGCCGAAGCCCCGGGCGGGCGGCGCGGGCGGCGGGTACTGGGCTCGCCGGCCGGGACCGAAGCCCCCGCCGAGCCGTCGGCCGAGGGCGCGGAGGAACCCGTACCCCCGACAGGGCGGCGGCGTGCGCTGCCCGCGACCCCGGCCTGGCCGGTTCCGGCGGCCCGTACCGCTCCCGAGGACGACGACGCCTCCGGGCAGGTCGCGGTGCCCGGGGCCCGGCAGCCGCAGGACAACCCGTCGGAGGCCGCGCAGCCGATCAGCGTGCGCGCCCTCGGCACCCTGGGCCAGGGCATCTCGGTCGACGCCAGCGGCTCCGGCCGTCGGCGCCGGCTCTCGGAACCCGCGCCCCAGGGCCGCGCCTTCGCCATAGGAGCCCCCGAGGCGGGCTCCGACGAGGGCCCCGAGCCGCTGGACGGCCCTGGAGGCGCCGTGGAGGTCGTCAACCGGCCCGTACCGCGTCCGGTGGACGACGAGCTGCCTCCGGAGCCGCTGGACAACCCGCGCCGGCTCCTGGTGTGGCCCGCGCCCGATGTCCAGACGCAGCAGGCCCTCAGCGACCGCGGCTACCGCCCGGTGATCGTGCACTCCCGCGAGGAGGTGGACGCACAGATCGCCGCGTTCCCCGCCGCGCTGTTCGTGGACCCGCTGACCGGGCCGATCACCCGGACCGCGCTCCAGTCCCTGCGCCAGGCCGCGGTGGCCGCCGAGGTCCCCGTCCTGGTCACGGCCGGTCTGGGGCACGCCACGCGCGAAGCCGCGTACGGGGCCGATCCGGCCGTCCTGCTCAAGGCGCTCGCGCCCCGCGACAGCGAGCAGCACCCCTCGCGGGTCCTGCTGATCGAGGAGCACGACGAGATCGCCACCGCGCTGACGGCCGCCCTGGAGCGGCGCGGCCTGCAGGTCGCGCGGGCCGGCGCCGATACGGACGCCGTGGAACTGGCGACCCGGATGCGGCCCAACCTGGTGGTCATGGACCTGATGCAGGTACGCCGGCGCCGGGCGGGGATCGTCGACTGGCTGCGTGCAAACGGGCAGCTGAACCGCACTCCGCTGGTGGTCTACACGGCCACGGGCATCGACCCCGCCGAACTGCCGCGGCTGGCCTCGGGCGAGAGCGTGCTCTTCCTCGCCGAGCGGGCCACCACCGATGAGGTGCAGGGCCGCATCGTGGACCTGCTGGCCAAGATCGGCACCAACTAGTAATCCTGGCCCGATGGCCATCACCGACACGACCGAGCAGACCGTCCCCGCCGACAACGGCGAGGTCAGCCTCCTGATCGCCCGGCAGGTGGAGCCGGGCTACGAGGAGGCCTTCGAGACGTGGGCGCGGGGGATCCTGGAGACCGCCGCCACCTTCCCGGACCACCTCGGGTACGGGTTCTTCCGGCCCGCCACCGAGGGCGCGCCGTGGTTCCTGGTCCACCGCTTCCGCAACCAGGCCGCGTTCCAGCGGTGGCAGGACTCCGCCGAGCGGGCCGAGTTCTTCGCCAACTGCCAGGGCCACCACCACACCGAGATAGCCCGGCGTGAACTGCACGGCATGGAGACCTGGTTCGCCAAGCCGGGTACGACCCGGCCCGCGCCGCCGCGGTGGAAGATGGCGATCAGCTCGGGGCTGGCCATCTTCCCGATCTCGCTGGCCGGCAACGCGGTGCTCGGGCCGTACCTGGTGGATCTGCACTTCGTGCTGCGCACGGCGGCCTTCGCCGTCGTCTTCAGCACCCTGATGACCTACGTGGCCATGCCCGCCGTCAGCAGGCTGCTGCGGCCATGGCTCACGAAGGGCTGAGCGGTCAGTCCAGCTTGGTCACGGCCAGCACGCCGTCCGCGTACTGCTTGCGGATCACCTTCTTGTCGAACTTGCCGACGCTCGTCTTCGGAACGGCGTCCACGACCGTCCACCGCTCCGGGAGCTGCCACTTGGCGATGGCCTGGCCGAGGAAGGCGCGCAGCCCTTCGTAGTCCACAGTCGCGCCCTCCTTGAGTACGACGGTGGCCAGCGGCCGCTCGCCCCACTTGTCGTCGGGGACGGCGACGACCGCCGCCTCGGCGACCTCGGGGTGGGCCATGAGCGCGTTCTCCAGCTCGACACTGGAGATCCACTCGCCGCCGGACTTGATGACGTCCTTGGCCCGGTCGGTGAGGGTGAGGTAGCCGTCGGGGCTGATGACGCCGACGTCCCCGGTCTTGAGCCAGCCGTCGGCGCTGAACTTGTCCTCGGGGCGCAGGGGCTCGCCGGCCGCGCCGCCGTAGTAGGAGCCGGCGATCCAGGTGCCGCGCACCTCCAGCTCGCCCGCCGACTCTCCGTCCCAGGGCAGTACGTCGCCCGCCGGGCCGACCAGCCGCGGCTCCACGCCCGCCGGGAACCGGCCCTGGGTGAGGCGGTACGGCCACTCCTCCTCGGCGCTCAGCCCGGCCGGCGGGTGCGCCATGGTGCCGAGCGGGGAGGTCTCGGTCATGCCCCATGCGTGGCAGACCCGCACGCCCAGCTTGTCGTACGCCTCCATGAGGGAGGGCGGGCAGGCGGAGCCACCGATGGTGACCTGCTTCATCGAGCTGAGGTCGCGCGGGTTGGCCGTGACCTCGGCCAGCAGTCCCTGCCAGATGGTGGGGACGGCAGCCGCGTGCGTGGGCTTCTCCCGCTCGATCATCTCCGCCAGCGGGGCGGGCTGCAGGAACCGGTCCGGCATCAGCATGTTGATGCCGGTCATGAAGGTGGCGTGCGGCAGACCCCAGGCGTTGACGTGGAACTGCGGGACGACGACGAGGGTGGTGTCGCGGTCCGTCAGCCCCATCGACTCGGTCATGTTGACCTGCATGGAGTGCAGGTAGATCGAGCGGTGGGAGTAGACGACGCCCTTGGGGTCCCCGGTGGTGCCGGAGGTGTAGCACATGGCCGCGGCCTCGCGCTCGTCCAGCTCGGGCCAGGCGTAGGTGTCGGGGCGGCCCGCGAGGAGTTCCTCGTACTCGTGCACGCGCACGTCGAGGCCGTCGAGCGCGGAGCGGTCACCGATGCCCGCGACCACGACGTGCTCGACGGTCGGCAGGTGCGGCAGCAGCGGCACGAGCAGCGGCAGCAGGGTGCCGTTGACCAGCACGACCCGGTCGACGGCGTGGTTCACGACGAAGACCAGTTGCTCGGGAGGCAGCCGCAGGTTGAGGGTGTGCAGAACGGCGCCCATGGAGGGGATCGCGAAGTACGCCTCGACGTGCTCGGCGTTGTTCCACATCAGGGTGGCCACGCGGTCGCCCTGCTGGACCCCGAGCTCGTCGCGCAGGGCGTTCGCGAGGCGGGTGGCGCGGATACCGACCTCGGCGAAGCTGCGGCGGTGCGGCTCGGCTTCCCCGGTCCAGGTCGTGACCTGGGACTTCCCGTGGATCGTCATCCCGTGCTGGAGTATGCGGGAAACGAGAAGCGGTACGTCCTGCATGGTGCTCAGCAAAGCGTCCTCCCGGTGAGCGCTGCGGCGCTGCGGCGGCTACGGATGCTGCCGATTCTGCGCACGTACCGGTCGGCATGTCACTACCCGGGGGTACAAACGGCCGCGGATGTTTCACGTGAAACATCGCCGGAGCGGCCGGAGGGCTCAGCGGACGAGGGTGAGTTCCGGGTCCTCGCGGAGCTTGACCATCGCGCGGGAGACGGCGCTCTTGACCGTGCCGATGGAGACCCCGAGCAGCTCCGCGGTCTGGGCCTCACTCAGGTCCTCGTAGTAGCGCAGGACGACCATCGCGCGCTGCCGGTCGGGCAGCCGGGTCACCGCTCGCCACATCGCGTCCCGCAGGGCCTGGGACTCCGCGGGGTCGGCGGACGGCGGCGCCTCGCTCTCCGGGAGCTCGTCGCAGGCGAACTCGTCGACCTTGCGCTTGCGCCACTGGGAGGTGCGGGTGTTGACCAGGGCCCGCCGGACGTAGCCGTCCAGGGCCCGGTGGTCCTCGATGCGGTCCCAGGCGACGTACGTCTTGGCCAGGGCCGTCTGCAGGAGGTCCTCGGCATCGCACGGGTTGGCGGTGAGCGAGCGCGCGGTGCGCATCAGGACCGTGCCGCGGGTCCGTACGTACGCCGAGAACGACGGGTACGGCGTCGGGTTCGAGGCGAGCGTGCACACAGGCGTGGTCATGCCTCCACGCTAGGAGCGGCCGCCCGCCCTGGGATCGGCCGCAAGTGCCGAAGCCGTGTCCATCTCAGGTTGTAGGAGTAGGGCTGGCCCCACCTCCTGAAGGTGGAGGAGGCGGGGCTTCGGCGTCACCGGGGCCGGGCGTCCGCGCCAGGCATCAGGCGGCCGCTCCGGGGGTCAGGCGTCCGCGCCGAGGATCAGGCCGGAGGTCGGGACGCCCGTGCCGGCGGTGACCAGTACGTGCCCCGCTCCCGCGACCTGGTTCACGGAGGTGCCGCGGAGCTGGCGGACGGCCTCGGCGATGCCGTTCATGCCGTGCAGGTACGCCTCCCCGAGCTGCCCGCCGTGCGTGTTGAGCGGCAGCGCGTCCGCGGCGACGAAGTCGGCGGCCTCGCCCGGCTTGCAGAAGCCGAACTCCTCCAGCTGCATCAGGACGAAGGGCGTGAAGTGGTCGTAGAGGATGCCGACGTCGATGTCCGAGGGCCGCAGGCCGCTGGTCCGCCACAGCTGGCGCGCGACCACGTCCATCTCCGGCAGCCCGGTGAGGTCGTCGCGGTAGAAGGAGGTCATGCCCTCCTGGCGGCGGCCCGCGCCCTGCGCGGCGGCGGTGATCACGGCGGGTGCCTGCCGCAGGTCCCGGGCCCGCTCGGTGGTGGTGACCACGACGGCCTGCCCGCCGTCGGTCTCCTGGCAGCAGTCCAGCAGCCGCAGCGGCTCCACGATCCAGCGCGAGGCGGCGTGGTCGGCGAGGGTGATCGGCTTGCCGTGGAAATAGGCGGCGGGGTTGTTCGCGGCGTGCCGCCGGTCGGTGACCGCGACGTGGCCGAAAGCCTCCGGGGTCAGGTTGTACGTGTGCAGGTAGCGCTGGGCGGTCATCGCCACCCAGGAGGCCGGGGTGAGCAGCCCCCACGGCAGGGACCAGCCCAGTGCCGCGCCCTCCGCCGAGGGCTCGCGCTGCTGGACGCCGGAGCCGAAGCGGCGGCCCGAGCGCTCGTTGAAGGCGCGGTAGCAGACCACGACCTCCGCGACCCCGGTGGCGACGGCGAGGGCGGCCTGCTGGACGGTGGCGCAGGCCGCGCCGCCTCCGTAGTGGATGCGCGAGAAGAAGGAGAGGTCCCCGATGCCGGCGGCCTGGGCCACGGTGATCTCGGGGCTGGTGTCCATCGTGAAGGTGACCATGCCGTCCACGTCGGCGGGCGTGAGCCCGGCGTCGTCGAGGGCGGCGTGCACCGCCTCGACGGCGAGCGTGAGCTCGCTGCGGCCGGAGTCCTTGGAGAACTCGGTCGCGCCGATGCCGGCGATGGCGGCGCGGCCGCCGAGGTCGTCCCGGATGCGGACGCTCATCCCGCGGCCCCCAGGGTGACGGTCACGGTGCCCGTGACGTGGTGGCCGATGCCGTTGGCGCCGACGACGCGGACCTCGGCGGTGTCCCCTTCGAGGGCGGTGACGGTGCCGGTGAGGGTCATGGTGTCGCCCGGGTAGTTCGGGGCGCCCAGGCGGATGGCCACCTTGCGCAGAACGGCGTACGGGCCGAGTCGGTCGGTGATGTACCGGCCGACCAGGCCGTTGGTGGTCAGGATGTTCATGAAGATGTCCGGGGAGCCCTTCTCCCGCGCGAGTTCCGCGTCGTGGTGCACGTCCTGGTAGTCGCGGGAGGCGATCGCACCCGCGACGATCAGCGTGCGGGTGATCGGTATTTCCAGCGGCGGCAGCGTGTCGCCGACCCTCATCGCTCAGCCCTCCTGCGCCAGTACGGCACCCAGTTCGGACAGCAGCTCGCTGCCGCAGCCCAGGTAGGCGTCGAGCTGACGCCCCCACAGGAAATGCCGGTGTACCGGGTGGTCCAGGTCCGCGCCCATCCCGCCGTGCAGGTGCTGGCCGGCGTGCACGACCCGTTTGCCCGCCTCGGAGGCCCACCAGGCCGCCGTCAGCGCGTGTTCCCGCGCCGCGAACCCCTGGTCGATGCGCCAGGCCGCCTCGTACGTCGTGACCCGGATCGCCTCGGTGTCCATGTACGCGTCGGCCGCGCGCAGCATGACCCCCTGGTTGGTGGAGAGCGGCCGGCCGAACTGCTCGCGGGTGGACGTGTACTCCACGGCGCGGGCGAGCGAGCCCGCGCAGACGCCCGCCTGGAGTCCGGCGAAGGCGGTGCGCGCGACGGCGAGGATGTCGGCGTAGGCGTGCCCCTCGCCCTCCCCGCCCCCGATCCGCTCGGCCTCGGCGCCGGTCAGGGTGAGCCCTCCGGCCGCCCAGGGCGCGGTGGTGTCCACCGGCGAGACCCGCACGCCGGGCGCGTCGGTCCGTACGAGCCACAGGGCCCCGTCCGCGTCCGGGACCAATACGTGCGTGGCCTCGCGCAGCCAGGGCACGGCCGGGGCGGTGCCGCTGAGCCGGCCCGCCGTGGCGGTGATCCGGCCGCGGGCCGGGAAGGCGCCGGTGGCGACGGCCTCGCCCGTACCGAGTGCGGGGAGCAGGCGGGCCCGCTGCTCGGCGGTGCCGTGCCGGGCCACCGCGAGGACGCCGTAGACGCAGGTGGCGGCGTACGGGACCTGTGCGGTGGTGCGCCCCTGCTCCTCCAGCAGCAGCACCAGGCCGAGCAGGCCGATGTCCTCGACGGCGGCGATCAGACCGGCGGCGGAGAGGGCCTTCCACAGTTCGGCGTCGCTGCCGGTGCCCGCGGCGGCGAGGCGTTCGTGGGTGGCCAGGTCTCCGAAGATCCGGGCGGCGAGCCCGGCCGCGGCGGCCTGCTCCTCGGTGGGGTGGAAGTCCATCAGCCCTCACTTCCCCGGAAGACGGGCAGTTCCAGTTCCTCGTCCACGCGCAGGAACTCCAGTTGCACGGGCAGCCCGATGCGGACCTTGTCGTACGGGACTCCGGTGATGTTCGTGACCATCCGGACGCCCTCGGCGAGTTCGACCAGGGCCACCGCGTACGGCGGGTCGAAGGCCGGGAAGGGCGGGTGGTGCATGACGACGTAGCTGAAGACCGTGCCCGAGCCGCTCGCCTCGACGGTGTCCCAGCGCAGGCTCGCGCAGGCGTTGCAGCCGGGCAGCCAGGGGAAGCGGAGGGTCTCACAGTCGGTGCAGCGCTGGATGAGCAGCTTGTGCTCCCGAACCCCGTCCCAGAACCCCTGGTTGTCGCGGTTGACCACGGGACGAGGGCGCTGGGCCTGGGCCTTGGGCTTCTTCTCCCGCTTGGCGGCGGGCGCGAACTTCAGGATCCGGAAGCGGTGGGTCCCGGCGAGTTCGCCGTCCGCGCGGACGTCCATGCGGGTGGTGACGAAGTGGCCGGTGCCGAGCTTGGTCGTCTTGCGGGCCGACACGGACTCGATGACGGCGTCGAAGGTGACGGCGTCGCCGGGGCGCAGCGGACGCAGGTACTCCTGCTCGCAGTCGGTGGCGACCACGGAGGTGTAGCCGGCGCCGTCGAGGAGCGCGAAGAGGTCCTCGTAGGCGGGGGAGCGGTCGGTGTGGCCGGAGAGTCCGCCCATCGTCCAGGCCTGGAGCATGGTGGGCGGGGCGATGGCCTGCGGCCCGGTGTAGGCGGGGTTGGTGTCGCCCATCGCCTCGCACCAGTGGCGGATCATCGGCTCGTTGACGGCGTCCTTGGCCCGGCCCGCGGTGGCGGCGGGCCGCCCTTCGAAGGCCTTGAGCAGTTCGTGGAACCGGGCTGCCCCGTCGGCTTCCGCCGTCGGTGCGGCTTGCCCGGTCGGTCCGGCCTGCCCGGCCTGCGCGTGCGCGGTCATCGCTTCCTCCCCTTCATACCGAGCCGCATCATGGCGACGATCTCCCGCTGGACCTCGCTGACCCCACCGCCGAAGGTGTTGATCTGCGCGGCCCGGTTCATCCGCTCCAGCTCGCCGCCCGCGAAGGCGGCGGGCCCCCTGACGAGGGCTTCCTCTCCCACCACCTCCTGGCAGATCCGGTACACCTCGACGGTGGACTCGGTGCCCAGGAACTTCACGCCGCTCGCGTCCCCGGGTGCCAGGGTTCCGCCGCCGACGTCCTGTACGAGGCGCCAGTTGAGCAGGCGTACGGCCGCAAGGCGCGCGTGCGCCTCGGCCAGCCTGGCTTGCACCCAGGGCCGGTCCGCGGGGCGCTCGCCGGTGGCCGGATCGGGGGTGCGGGCGTGGCGGAGCGCGTGGGCGTAGAAGTCCTCGGCCTGCATGCCGATGGCGGCGAGGGCGACGCGCTCGTGGTTGAGCTGGTTCGTGATCAGGCCCCAGCCGCCGTGCTCGGGGCCGACGAGGTTGCCGGCGGGCACGCGGATGGAGTCGTAGTACGTGGCCGTGGTGGTGAGCCCGCCGACGGTGTCGATCGGGGTCCAGGCGAAGCCGGGGGCGTCGGTGGGCACCAGGATGATGGATATGCCCTTGTGCTTCGGGGCCTCGGGGTCGGTGCGGCAGGCGAGCCAGATCCAGTCGGCGTTCTGGGCGTTCGAGGTGAAGATCTTCTGCCCGTCGACGACCCAGTCGCCGTTGGGCCCGCCCTCGCGGACGGCACGGGTGCGCAGCGAGGCGAGGTCGGTGCCGGCCTCGGGCTCCGAGTACCCGATGGCGAAGACGATCTCCCCTCGGAGGATCCGGGGGAGGAAGAAGTCCTTCTGCTCCTGGGTCCCGTACTTCATGAGCGTCGGACCGACGGTGTTCAGGGTGACCATGGAGACGGGCGCTCCGGCCCGGTAGGCCTCGTCGAAGAACACGAACTGCTCGTCGGGGCCCCGGCCTTGGCCGCCGTACTCGGCGGGCCAGCCCAGCCCGAGCAGTCCGTCGGCGCCGATGCGGCGCAGCAGCGCGCGCTGCGCGGCCGGATCCTCGGGGACCCCCTCGGGCAGCAGATCCTGGAAGTACTCCCGCAGTTCGGCGCGCAGCCGCAACTGGCCTTCGGTCGGGGCGAGGTGCACGGCGCTGGCCTCCCGGCATCGCATCGTCAAGTGGAGCTGACTGTCCGTCAGATTCCTGTTGGATGTCAAGGCCGGAACGCGCGAGGGCGCCTGCGTTACCGGACCCCAGCCGGTCCGGTCGCACAGGCGCCCTCATCACAGTGAGCGGCTCAGGCCGCGGCTACCACCAGGGGTAGAAGTTCACCGCCACGGTGGAGTTGTGCTGCTCGATCGCCGTGAGGGCCGAGCCGTTGACCTGCGCAGTGTTGTTCTGGTTGGACGCACCGGAGCCGGTGGCAACCTGCTGCGAAGTGGAGGAGTTGCCGTGGTTGCTGCCACCCACGCCGCTGCCGATGATGCTGGCGACGCTCGCATTCGATCCGTCGTTCGCGAAGGAGCCGTTGTCGGCCGACGCCACCCCGCCGAACAGGGCGACGGCGAGGGGGAGAGCGGCGACAGCGGCGATGACGCGGGCGGTACGGATGCTTGCCATGTCTTGATCCTCCAGAAAACCGAAGTGGGGTTTGCTCCAAGGCAGTTGGCCGACCGCCTCGGTCGTTCCGTGTGGTGACGACGTCGCGATTCCAGAGTTGCCCACCGAATCCCCGGCGAACCACCCCGGAGTCTGCGATTCCCCCGCAAGCATGACCAACATCGGATAAACCCGGTTCGCGCCCCCTACGCCCCAGTTCAGCACCCCTGCCCCTGACGGAACTCCTGCCACGCATGAGCTGAACCGTTCCGCCAAACCCATCCGCCCCGGACATGCCGAAAAGGGCCGCGCCGTCCGGGAACCCCACCGTCTCCCGGGCCTGCGGCCCTGCAATGCCAAGCTTCGCGCCCCCTGCGCGCCCCCGGCGTCCGCCGGGGTGATCCGTCCGTGCCCCGCTCTCGGGGCACCCTCGCGGCGCGATCCGCGGTCATGACGTCGACCGGGCTCCAGCGCCTGTTGTTCCTGCCGTTGCTGCTGTCGTACGTACGCGGATCTACGCGGCGAGCGCCATCTCCCGGCGGGCGGCGGCTCGGGCACCGATGGCGGAGGCGACCTCGGCATCAAGGGTGCTGCAGGAGTCGGTGGCGAGGGCGGCGGCGGTGGTCGAGCGGCGGACGGACGGGGTCTTGCCGTGGGCCTCGGCGCGGATGCGCTGCTTGATGGTGGGCGGGAGCGAACCGCCCCGCATCATCGCCCGCCAGGTCCGCCGGGCCATCACCGCCGGCCGGCGCACGGCGGGGGCGACGGTGCCGTCGGCGCCGACGGAAGCGGCGGGGGAGGCGGCCGGAGCGGCCTTGGCGCCGAAGCCGAGGCCGGCGAAGAGGGCCACGAGCGCGGCGAGGACGCTGGTCCAGATCGACATGATGGTGCTGCGGTGAGCCATGACGGGTCCCTCATTTCGCGATGTTCCGACGGGCGGATCTGAATACATTCGTCATGATGCGACCGCAACCGCACCGCCCCCACCACGCGCGCCGATCTTCCGACAAACACCACCCAAAGAGGCTAAACCGAACCTTCAGAGCCCCCAAGTACGGCCTCGAAGGCCGCGTACGCCACCGCGTCGAAGAGCACGAACCGCACCTCCTCCACCTGGGTACGGGCCGCCCGTACGGTCTCCACCGCGATCCGCGCGCCGTCGTCCATGGGCCACCCGTAGACCCCGGTGGAGATCGCCGGGAACGCGACCGTACGGGCCCCCAGCCCGTCGGCGACCCGCAGGGATTCCCGGTAGCAGGAGGCCAGCAGCCCGGAGCGGTCCTCGTCCCGGGACCAGACGGGACCGACCGTGTGGATCACGTGCTCCGCCTGAAGCCGGCCGGCCGTGGTGGCGACGGCCCGGCCCGTCGGGAGGCCCTTGCCGTAGTGGGAGCGGCGCAGGTCCTCGCATGCGGCGAGGATCTCCGGCCCGCCCCGACGGTGGATGGCCCCGTCGACTCCCCCGCCGCCGAGCAGCGAGGAATTCGCGGCATTGACCAACGCGTCCGCCCGCTCCGCCGTGATGTCCCCCTGCACGAGAACGATGCGCATGACCTCGGATCCCTTCGCTGCCTTCTCCGCCTTCTCCGCCTTCGCCGGCTTCTGCCGTCGGCACCTGCCACCATCGCCGTGAACCGGCCCGGCGGCAACGGAGATACGCCCGGCCTCGGCCGGCGGCGCGATCAGCCGTTCAGGAACTCCCTCATGAGCGCGATGTCACGCAGATCCTTGTCGCGCCCACGACCGGTGGCCACGAATCCGGATTTCCACTCGAGCACCTTCTCCAGGGGCGCGAACCGCACGCCTTCGAATACCTCGGCATCCAGGATCAACGCGTCCACCGAGTAGTCGAACCACCCGTTCAGGATCTCGATCGATCCGTCGAACAGGACGATGTGCTGCGCCCATCCGAGCGGGGCTTCCCGGGGTGTTCCGAAATTCCTGGCGCGCTCCCAGGCGGCGCCGCGCACCACGACGTCGAGGTCTCCGACCTCCCGTCTGATGCCGTGCGCCAGGAGGGGGCCGCTCCCGAAAATCACATAGTCCTCGGCCGGGAGTTCCAGGGAGATCAGATTCTGGAAGTACGGGTGATTGCGAAGCATCGTACGCAGCCTCCTGGAGGCGTGATGACCCCAGCGCAATTCTGGTGGGGCCCGCCGCCCCAGGACCTACCCCGATCCGGCCGCGCCACGCTCGGGGGCGGACGGACCGACGACGAAGGGGCGCCCCCAGTTCCGGGACGCCCCTTCCGACCAGCGCTCACGCGCCGGCCTGCGGCGGTGGGTGTGGGATTTGAACCCACGGTGACATCGCTGCCACGACGGTTTTCAAGACCGTTCCCTTAGGCCGCTCGGGCAACCCACCTGGCCGGTACAGAGTACCGGCCGCGGCGGGTGGCCGGAGTCTGGCGATTTCGGTCCGCAGGTGGAACTTTGTCGGTAGCTTCCGTGCGCACGCCTGAACCTGCGTTCGATGAGGGGTGGACCGCCGTATGGCGAAGGAACTTCCGGAGAAATGGCAGCAAGTCGCCCCGGGGGCGGCCCCGGCCGAGCCTCTGCCAGGGGGCGAAGTACTCCAGCACAGCGCGGGGCCCTGGACGGTCGCCGCGCTCGTCGCATCCGACCTCCAAGTGAGCATGGACGCGGGTCTGGCCAAGCTCGCGGCCTCCCACGAGGGAGTGGCCGCCGGCGCCCGCGGGCTGGCTACGGTGATCGCCCTCGACGGGGTGAAGGCCTCCTGGGAGGAACGGATCAAGGCCGTACGCGGCGAATGCTCGGGCCTCTCCGCCATCCTCAAGGGCGTCGCCCAGGCACAGGGCGAGCTCGACAACACGATCGGCCGTCAGTTCCGCCGGATCGAGCACCGGAAGGACGGCTGACCGCGATGGTGTCCCTGCCTGATTTACGGGATCTGCGCCTGTCGGAGCTCACCGAAGCGGCCCAGGGATGGGCCGAGGTCAGCAACCGGGCACGTGCGGCCCGGGACGAGGTGTCCGCACGGATGATCAACCCGCTCCGCGACACGCAGCGGAGCGAGGCCGCGAAGGGGGCGTACAGGCAGCTGGACCGGTTGCGGAACAACTTCCAGTACGTCCACACCGAGGCAGGCCTCGTCCAGGCTGCCCTGAACGGCCTGGTCGAAGAACTGACCGGGCCCCAGAAACAGCTGACGCAGGCACTGCAGGAGGCACAGGCCGACTGTCTGAGCGTGCACGACGACGGCAGCGTCAGCTATCCCGCCTACACTCCCACCGAGCCCGGTGCCGAACCAAGACCCTCGGGCGTCCGCGAGGGAAAGAAGACCAAGGGCCTCTTCGGCGAGATTCCGCTGGGCATGGACGCGAAGAACCCGTACGCGCTGAAGGCCCGCGAGATCGCCGACCGCATAGCCCGGGCACTGGAGACCGCGAGCGCCGCCGACCGGATGTACGCGGGCTCGATGCGCAATCTCAAGGCAGAGAGCGGCCTCGACATCAACCAGAGCACCTGGCAGGACGTGGCGGGAGACCAGTGGTTCCTGCGGCTCGCGGCCAATGACGTCCTGCGGGACGACATCCCCCAGGGCAAGTCCCCCAACGAACGCCGGGTCTGGTGGGACAAGCTCACCCAGGAGCAGCGCAACCAGTACCTCGCGCTCTACCCGGAGATCGTCGGCAACCTCGACGGCATCCCGTCCGCCGCACGCGACGAGGCGAACCGCGCCTACCTGCCGATCCTCATCGCCAAGCTGCAAACCAGCGGCTGGGACCCCAACGCGGCAACCAAGATCGATGGCCTGCTCAGGATCCAGCAGAAGCTGAACGAGGGTGCGGAGCCGCCGATGTTCCTGCTGGCCGTCAGCGCGGAGGGCAACGGGCGGGCGGCCGTCGCCTTCAACAACCCCGACACCTCCCAGAACATCGGCGTGTACGTGCCCGGCACCAATACCCGGCTGGACACGAGCTTCGCGAGCGGAGACCTGAACCGCGCCAAGCAGATCGCCGTGGAGGCGGCCGGCGTGGACCCGAACACCACCACCTCCACCATCGCCTGGCTGGGCTACGACACCCCACAGGTCCGCGGTCCCTCGTGGTCGGCCGCGAGCGCCATTACCGGCACCGAGCTGGCCGAGCAGGGGGCTCCGGCCCTCAACTCCTTCATGGAGGGCATCGGCGCCACCAATACCTACGCGGGCCCCAACATCACGGCCATCGGGCATTCGTACGGAACGCTGGTCATCGGCGAAGCGAGCCAGCTGCGCCCCGGCGGCATCCCGTACGTCGACAACATCGTCCTGGTGGGCAGTCCCGGCGTGGGTCTGGAGCATGCCGGGGACCTGCGGATCGACAAGGAGCACGTGTTCGTCGGGGCCTCGGACAAGGACGTGATCACCGACCTCCCCTCGCAGGACGAGTCACGGCTCTCGGGGGTCCTGGGCGTAGCGGGTGCCGTGGTGGTGGCCCCGATCTTCGGACCGCAGGCCGGACGGGAGGCCGCCGAATTCGGAGTCGACCTGGGCAGGGACGTCTTCGACCTGGGCAACGACGACGTCTGGTTCGGCAAGGATCCGGCCAGCAAGGCGTTCGACGCCGAACGGTTCCCGACCGGCCCCATCGGGCACAGCGACTACTTCACCACCGAGGAGGGCGACAACCAGGAATCCGGGGACCACATCGCCGCCATCGTGGCCGGGCATCCCGAACGCGTGCCGAGGATCCCGCTGCGGTAGCCGCCGACAGCCGGCGGGGCGGCGTGGATACGCCGCCCCGCCGGCCCGTGGTCCGGAGTCAGGAGATCTGCGCCTTGTCGTACGCCGCCTTCGCCTCGTTGCCGAAGTACGGGCCGTACATGCGGTTCGGCAGGAACGTGTAGCCGAAGCTGTTCACCGAGACCTGGGTGCCCAGGCCCGTGGCCTCGTTGAAGTCCTGGAACCAGGGGCCGCCGCTGGAGCCGCCGGTCATGTTGCAGGCCAGGCTGTGGTCCTTGGTCAGCAGGAAGTCCTTGCCGCTGTTGCCGCTGCAGTAGACGAGCTTGGTGCCGTCGTAGGGCGCCGCCGCGGGGAAGCCGAAGGAGTACATCTTCTTGTTGTAGCCGCCGTTGAACGCGATGCCCTGTGCACCGACGACCTGGCTGAGCTTCTGGCCGTTCAGCGGGGCGACGACGGCGAGGCCGACGTCCATGTTCATGTCCTCGCTCGCCGCCCACTGGTCGGTCGCGAGGGTCTTCGTGGCCGACCACTGGCCGTAGGGCGCGTTCCCGTTGTTGTAGGCGGGGACGAAGACCCAGTTGGTGTGCCAGGCGCCCTGGTACTTCACGCAGTGCCCGGCGGTGATCACCGTGCTGCCGTTGGCACTGGTCACGGAGTCGCCGGAACACGACGCCGTCCTGTCACCCATGGTGAAGAAGACCCGGCCGGAGGTCTTCACCACCGCCCCGCCGCCCGTCCAGGCGCCGCCCGCCTGCGGGAACGCCGTGGGGGCCGCGGCAGGAGATCCCACCGACGACGCCGACGCGGACGCTGCCGTCGGCGGGATCTTCGTGGGGGCCGCCACCGTCACCGGGGCTGTCGTACGCAGCGTCCCCGGGGCCGCCGTGACGTCGAGCGGGGCGGCTCCGCGCATCCGCTCGGCCGTCCAGAAGCCCTGCGTGTGCTGCTGCTTGAACGACGCCGGGGTGTCGGAGGAGGGGGCGGCCGCCGCGGGGCCGGCCGCTGTCAGCGCGCCTGCGATCAGGGCGCCCGCCGCCAGGAGGACCGATGCTGCCGTGCGATGACGATTCACGCATGACTCCTTCTGCCGTGCCCGGGTCCCGTCGGACTCGGACAGGGTGGGGGTGAAGAGCTGTCGGTGCGGATCGGCAGCAGAGTGGCACGCGCGGGAGCAGATGTCAGGAGCCGGTCGGAACGTTCGGTCGGTTCAGGCCAGGATTTGGCCAACTCCCCTCCGTCCCCCGGTCATACGGTCAGCAGCACTCCCGCGTACGAGACGCCGGCCACCACCGCCCAGGCGCCCAGCCCCAGTACCGCGGCACGGCCGCCGGTCCGGGCCAGTGTGGGCAGGTGCACGGCGCTGCCGAGGCCGAACAGGGCCGCCCCGAGCAGCACCTCCTGTGCGGTGTGCGACCACTCCAGCGCCACGTCGGGCAGTACCCCGGTCGCCCGCACCGCGGCCGCCGCCAGGAACCCGGCCACGAACAGCGGCACCGGAGCCGGCCGGCGTCCCGAGGCCGTGCGCACCCCGCGCCGCCGGGCCCGTACGGAGAAGGCCACCGCGGCGACCAGCGGGGCCAGCAGCGCCACCCGCATCAGCTTGACCAGCACCGCCTCGCCGAGCGCGCCCGGCCCAGCGGTCTGGGCGGTGGCCACCACCTGGCCGACGTCGTGGACGCTCGCGCCCACCCAGCGTCCGAAGGCCGGGTCCGAGAGTCCGAGCGGCCCTTGCAGCAGGGGCAGCACCGCTATGGCGAGTGTCCCGCACAGGGTGACCAGTGCGACCGAAGAGGCCACGTCCTCCTCGTCGCTCCCGGACACCTCGCTCACCGCCCCGATGGCAGAGGCTCCGCAGATCGAGTACCCGGTGGCGATCAACAGCGGCTGATCCCCGGGGAGTCCGAGCCTGCGGCCCAGCCAGAGCGTGCCGAGGAAGGTGGCCGCGACCACCACCGCCACCATCGCCACCGTGGCCCAGCCCAGTTCGAGCACCTGGTCCAGGCCGAGCGCGAGACCCAGCAGGACGATGCCGATCCGCATCAGCCGCCGCCCGGCCAGGGAGAGCCCCGGGCGGGCGGTTCCCCGTACGAAGACCCGTAGACGCGGGACATGGGCCACGGTGATGCCCAGCAGCACCGATGCCGTCAGCATCGGCACGGCCGGGACCAGCCGGTGCACGCACCAGGCAACGAGGACGCCCGCGGCCGCCAGCGCCAACCCGGGCCACTGGGACGATGTTTCACGTGAAACATGCCGGACCGACGCGCCCTGCGGGCGGTTGAGGAGAGCCATCAGTCGCAGCTGTCGACGGGGTGGGTGTAGACGCGCCGGATGCTGGTGCCGAGCCGGGAGACGTCGGCTCCGTAGACGTGGATGGATATCGCCTTGGTGCGACAGGAGTTGCGCACCTTGTGTATGTCTCCGGGCGGGGCGAATCCGCAGACCTCGCCCTGGGCGTTGACCACATCCTCGGTGGCGACCAGCCGGGCGGATGCCGCACCGGGCGCGAGCCGGTAGCGCCGTTCGCTCTCCTCGCCCTGGTGCACCCCGGCCACGCACCAGGACACGTGGTCGTGGATGCAGGTCTCCTGCCCGGGCAGCCACACCAGCGCGACCAGCGAGAAGCTGCCGTCGGACTCGGCGTGCAGGATGTGCTGCCGGTAGCGGTCCGCGGCCCCCTCCTGCTGCGCCTCGGTCAGGAGGTCGGGCGCACCCAGATGCGGCGCGAGGCGCTCGCCGACCAGGTAGGCGGTCAGGTCGGGGGCCAGCCCCCGGTCCACTACCGTGCGGATCTCACTGACGAGGGCGGCCATCCTCGCGGTCGTACGGGCCGGCGTGGTGGTGGTCATATGGGCAGCGTCCTGCCGTTGATCCATCACGTCCAACGACAGTTCTGACCGGATTTCCCAAGCTCGGCTTATGTGTTGGTGGGACGCTGCTCAGCAGCCGACCCGGTTCGCCGCCACCTGTTTCAGTACGTCCAGCACCACGGCGGTCGCCGGTATCCGCAGATGGTCGCGGTAGACGTAGGCGGCGATATGCCGGCGGGAGGCGGGCTGGAGGGGCCGTCCGCACACCCGGCTCAGCGACAGCGAGGGCAGGACCAGCGCGGGCATCATGGCTACGCCCAGGCCCTGTGCGACCAGGCTCTGCACCACGAGGTTGTCGTCGGTGGCGAAGCGGATGTCGGGTACGAAGCCCAGTTCCGCGCACTCGTGCAGCAGGTTCGCCCGGCAGCGCGGACAGCCCGCGATCCACCGCTCCTCGGCCAGGTCCGCGAGGTGCACGGCCCGCCGCCGGGCCAGCGGGTGCCCGGTCGGCAGGAGCACCGTCAGCTGGTCCTCCAGCAGCTTGACCTCGGCGACCTCGTCTGGGACCTCCTCGTGCAGCCCCGGATAGGTGAAGGCCAGGGTGATGTCGCACTCCCCGCGCTCCAGCCGGCGGAGCGAATCCGGGGGCTCCCCCTCCAGCAGTTCCACCTGGATGCCCGGGTGGTCCTTGGCCAGGGCGCTCAGGGCTTCGGGGACGAGGGTGACGTTGGCGCTGGGGAAGCCGCAGAGCCGGACCCGGCCGGTGCGTAGGCGGGCATAGGCCTTGAGCTGGGCCTCGGCGGCGGAGAGGCTGCCGAGGATGGACTCGGCGTGGCGGGCCAGGGACCGGCCGGCCTCGGTCAGCTGCATCCTGCGGCCGACGCGGGTGAACAGCGGGGTGCCGACAGCGCGTTCGAGCGCCTTCATCTGCTGGGTGATGGCCGGCTGGGTGTACCCCAGGACGCGTGCGGCCGCCGAGTAGGACCCCGAGGCGACCACCTCGTGGAAAGTCCGGATGTGCCGCGAATCGAACACCCGTGAAGCATAAGCGGACGTTGGGAGGGGCCGTAGGTGGAATCCCGCCTACGGCCCCTGTCCATCAGGCCATCGCCGCCCGTGTCTTACGGGCTACTCGTCACCGCGCGCGGCTTAAGGGCTACTTGTCGCCGATCCGCGAGCCGAGGGTGATGTCCACGGTGGTCGGCTTGCCACCGCGCAGGTAGGTCAGCTTCACCGTGTCGCCGGGCTTGTACGTCCAGATCATGCTGATCAGGGTCGGGCCGCTGTCGACCGGCCGGCCGCCGAACTCGGTGATGGTGTCGCCGGGCTTGAGGCCCGCCTTGCCGGCCGGGCCGTTGGGGTCGACCAGCTCGTTGGCCGCCGCGCCGCTCTCGGAGATCTTGGCGCCCTCGGCCTTGGACTGGAGGTCCACGGACACCGAGATGACCGGGTAGACCGGCTTGCCCGTCTTGATCAGCTGCTCGGCCACGTTCTTCGCCTGGTTGATCGGGATGGCGAAACCGAGGCCGATCGAGCCGGCCTGGCCGCCACCGAAGCCGCCGCTGCCGGCGGACTGGATGGCGGAGTTGATGCCGATGACCGCGCCGCGCCCGTCGAGCAGCGGACCGCCGGAGTTGCCCGGGTTGATCGAGGCGTCCGTCTGCAGCGCGCTCATGTACGAACTCTTGCCGCCGGAGCCGTCACCGGAGGCCACCGGGCGGTTCTTGGCGCTGACGATGCCCGTGGTGACCGTGTTGGACAGGCCGAAGGGCGCGCCGATCGCGATGGTCGAGTCGCCGACGGCGACCTTCTCGGAATCGCCGAGCGGCAGCGGCTTGAGGCCGGCCGGCGGGGTCTTCAGCTTGATGACCGCGACGTCGTAGCCCTGGGCCTTGCCGACGACCTCGGCGTCGTACTTCTTGCCGTCGGAGAAGGTCGCGCTGAGCTTCCCGCCGTTGGCGGCGGAGGCCACCACGTGGTTGTTGGTGAGGATGTGGCCCTGCTGGTCGTAGACGAAGCCGGTGCCGGTGCCGCCCTCGCCGTCGCCGGCCGAGGCCTCGATGGTGACCACGCTGGGCAGCGCGGCTGCGGCCAGGCCCGCGATGGAGCCGGCCTCGCGCTTGACGTCCTTGGGGGTGCTGGCGCTGATGGTGGTCGAGCCGGAGCCGTTGCTGCTGCGGTCCGCGGCCCAGTAGCCGACACCGCCGCCGACGCCGCCCGCGAGGAGGGCCGCTGCGAGTACGCCCGCGATCAGGCCGCCCTTGCCCTTCGGCTTGGGCTGCGGGGTGCCGTCGGCGCCCAGGGGCACGCCCCAGGTGCCGCCGCCCTGGCCGTCGCCGGCCCCGTACGCGGGAACCGCCGGCGGAGGGGGCGGCCAGCCGCCGGCTCCGTACGCGGCCGGGGCGGGGGCCTGCGGGGCCGGGGCCTGCGGCGCGGCGGGCTGGGCGTAGGCCGGGGCGGGCGGGATCTGCTGCGTCGGCTCGGTACCGGGCGCGGGCGCCGGCGTCGGCGGGAGCTGCTGCGTCACCGGCTCGGCGGGTACCGGAGCCGGGGCGACCGGCGCGGGTACCGGAGCCGGAGCCGCGACAGGGGCCGGGGCAGGCGGTTCGACCGGCGCGGGTACGGGCGCCTCGGGGGCAGGAGCGGCCACCGGGGGTACGGGCGGGGCCGCGGGGGGCATCGGGGCCGCGGTGCCCTCGTTCTCGGTGCTCACAGCGCTCTCTCCTCGTCACACACGGCTTCAGGTGAATCTGGCGATATCGGTCCGACTGAACGTTCGACGCACCGTACAAGTTCCAGGGCAAAGCCTTTCCCATGACCCGTCAGAGCACTGTAAGCCGGACCTGTGCGTCTCCCCCTATCCTTTATCTCCGACATTTCGGACGCATCCGCAGAAGCGCCCACAGGGCTCCGCACGACACCGGAGGGCCTCTCGGTGGCACCATGACCCGGTGACCCACGCAACGCCGCGCCCCATCCAGGTCGTCGCCCACCGCGGCGCCTCGGAGGATGCCCCCGAACACACCCTGGCCGCGTACCGCAAGGCCATCGAGGACGGGGCCGACGCCCTCGAATGCGATGTCCGACTGACGGCCGACGGCCATCTGGTCCTGGTCCACGACCGCAGGGTGAACCGCACGTCCAACGGCCGCGGGGCCGTCTCCGCCCTGGAGCTCGCCGATCTCGCCGCCCTCGACTTCGGCTCCTGGAAGGACCGCGAGGAGTCCCCCGACTGGGACGCCGACCCCGAGCGCACCTCCGTACTCACCCTGGAGCGGCTGCTGGAGCTGGTCGCGGACGCCGGCCGCCCGGTGCAGCTGGCGATCGAGACGAAGCACCCGACCCGCTGGGCCGGACAGGTGGAGGAACGGCTGCTCTTCCTCCTCAAGCGCTTCGGCCTGGACGCCCCCGCCTCCGAGGGCCCGCACCCGGTCCGGGTGATGAGTTTCTCCGCCCGCTCCCTGCACCGGGTACGGGCGGCCGCGCCGACGATCCCGACCGTGTACCTGATGCAGTTCATCTCACCCCGGATGCGCGACGGGCGGCTGCCGGCCGGCGTACGGATCGCGGGTCCGGGCATGCGGATCGTGCGCAGCCACCCCGGGTTCATCCGCAAGCTTCAGGCCGCGGGTCACTCCGTACACGTGTGGACCGTAAACGAGCCAGAAGACGTTCAGCTCTGCGCTGATCTGGGTGTAGAAGCGATCATCACGAACAGACCGCGTCAGGTTCTGTCACAACTAGGGCGCTGACGTCCCCTTTTGCGCACCCACCACTCCCACCCCGTCCGTTACGGGGTGTGCCCCGGCGCATCCGCTCCGCATTCGCTCGTCATGAATGCGTCAGGGGGCTCCACTCCGGCGGTTTCCGGTCCAGGCCATTGGGGCATCCAGACCATGCGTGGGGCTAAGGAGGTTCCGGGGGTGGCGTTGGTGGTGGCACAGGAAGTGCCCACGTCGTCGTGCATGGACGTACGCCATGGTCCTGCGGGCGTGGGCGAGGCGAGACACCGGATGCGCGAGCAGTTGCGCATCAGCGGGGTGTCCGAATCGGTCGTTGACGACGCCGTTCTGATCCTTTCCGAACTTCTCAGCAATGCCTGCCGACACGGCAGACCGCTGGGCGCACGGGAGATCGGGGACGGAGAGATACGCGCCTCATGGCGCGTCGACAAGGCGGGACGGCTGACGGTCGAGGTCACGGACGGGGGCGGACCGACCCGCCCGGTTCCGGCCACGCCATCGGTCACCGCACGGGGCGGTCGGGGGCTGAACATCATCAGCGCCCTGGCCCAGGACTGGGGTGTCCGGGACGGAGCGGCGGGTGAGGTCACCGTGTGGGTGATCGTTGCCTGTGGGCCCCGGCACGAGGATTTCGCTACGCGCGTTGCGCCCCCGGCGATCGACTTCAGTACGGCTTTCGACGAACTGAACCAGCTGGACCAACTGGACCAACTGGAACCGCTGAATCAACTCGATCCCTGAGTCGGGATCCGAGCAATATCGAGCAGTACCGGTCATCCGTGCACATGCGGCCGTCCGGGAGCGCACGCCGACCGTGCTCCCGGCCGCACCCCACCGGTTCCGGCGGTACGAACGGCTAGGCTCGCGCCCAGACACAACGCCGTACCGCCGCAACCGGGAGACACCCACGATGGCCAAGAAGCGCCCCGCAGCGAAGTCTGCAAAGCCGCAGCTCAACAACGGGGAAATCCCTGTGGTGGGTGCTCGCGAGCCCTGCCCCTGCGGATCCGGGCGCCGTTACAAGGCCTGCCACGGCGCGGCCGCCGCGCACGCCGTCACCGAGCACGTGCGGCGCCCGTTCGAGGGCCTGCCGGGCGAGTGCGACTGGGTGGCGCTGCGCGAGCTCGTGCCCGCGGCCACCGTCCCGCTCACCCTCAAGGGCGGCCTGCCCGAAGGCGTTCCGTCCGTCACGCTGGTGACCGTGCTGCCGATGGCGTGGCCTGCGCTGCGCCGCGAGGACGGCTCCGTCCTGCTCGGCCTCCAGAACGACTCGACCACCGGGGACCTCGGCCGCGACATGGCCGACACCCTGGAGCGCGCCCTCGCCACGGAGCCGGGCAACCCCGTCACGGCCCACCGGGTGCCCGCCGAGGGCCCCCGACTTCAGGATCTCCTCGACACGGACGGCGTTTTCGAGCCGGTTGTGCACAGCGGCTTCGAATTCTGGATTCCGGATGCGGAGAGCGCCCAGAGCGCCTCCCCGGAGATCGCCGCCTCGCTGGAGCGCGCCAACGCGGCCGCCATCCCGACCGTCAAGCTCGCCGGCGTGGACGCCGCCTACTGGTGCGAGACGCCGGACAAGAACCACCTGCGCTGGGTCATGCCGCACCCCGAGGAGAAGCTGCTCGACGCCCTGGCGCGACTGCACGCGACCGGTACGTCCTCGCTCGGCGAGGGCACCAAGCTCGTCGGTTCCTTCCGTGCGCACGGCCTGATGGTCCCCGTCTGGGACCTGCCCACCGGCGTCACGGCCGACGACGTGGAGAAGCCGGCGGCGGAGTTCGCGGAGCGGCTGGCCACGGCCCTGGCCACGGACTCCCCGCTGACCACGGAGGAGCGCCGGGCGCGCGGCGGGCTCACCAACCGCCAGGTGACGCTCAGCTGACGGGCGCACACCGGGGGTTCGGTGACGGGTGTCACAACTCCCGCTAATCGCCTGCAAATCGATGTCTGAATATCAGAGATCGAATTTGCGAACAGGCGATCTCTTGTTACCGTTCTTGTAGCCCGGTCGCTGGTGCATCCCCCGTCGCCAGCGACCGGGCCCTTCCATTTCCGGTGGCGCTCAACCGTCGCCCGGTGCCGGTGAGTTGCTCCCGGACCGCAGGAGCAGTGCCCCTTCATCATCCGGAACTGCAAACTCCGCTACGGCCGAGTAGCCGTCCGGTTCTCCCGCCGAAGCCTCCCTCGGCGTCTCGCACAGCCCCGGCTCGTCACCCGCGCCGACCGCGCAGCGGATCTGCACCGTCCGCCCGGCCGGCCCCATGACCGTCAGCACTGCTTCGAGGGCGCGCCCGCTCGTGTTGCGGTAGTAGCTGCGCCCCCAGGTCTGCCCCTCGCCGACCAGGATGCAGGTCTGCGCCTCCACCCCCTGGGGGGAGGACAGTTCGGGACCGCACCGGGAATCCGTACGGGGCTGCTCGGGCGGACCCGGCCGAGCCGGTTCGGGCGCGGCCGCCGACGGGGGCGCCGCTGCGGACCGGCCGGGCTCGGGGTCGGCGAGCCCGAGGGAGGAGAGCACCCCGCCACCTTTTCCGTCGTCCAGACCGGCGAAATCCGGTCCGGCGATCGCCCCGGCGAGCGGGAGCGACAAGATGATCAGCACACCGGCGCCGATACCGATCAAGCGGAGATTCATTCGCCGAAGATAGCGAGGCGGGAATCGGGCACGGAGATCCCCGCGCCCAATTCCCTTGGAAACTCGTCCTGCTGGCACCCGTACGAGTGATCCGACTGTGCTCCGTACGTCAACTCCGCACGCCGGCTCGCACGTCAGTACGCAAGCCGGCTGCCGCCGCCGGAGGCCCCGGTGCTCGCCTCGACCAGCGCGTCCACGACCGCCTCGACCTCCGGCAGCCAGACGCTCCCGGCCGCCGCGGGCTCCCGCTCCCAGCGCACCTGACCCCCGCCGGACGCGGCGGAGGGCGGCAGCAGCAGGTAGCCGCCCTCGCCGTGGAAGCGCAGCGAGGAGGGCACGTGATCCTTGGCGTAGAGCAGTTCGCCGAGCCGTTCCAGGGAGTACGGCGCCACCAGCAGCGACCACCGGGTGGGGGTCGCCACGATCGGCCCGAGCCGCATGCCTTGTGCGTGCAGGCGTGCGACGGCCCGCGCGGCCGCGGCGGCGGGCAGGCTGACCGCGCACGGCGCGGTCCCGCCGGTGGCGAGCAGGACGGAGGCGGTGGGCCGGTTGGTCCACCACCAGGACACCATCCGGGGGTCGGTGGTGGCCGCGAGCAGCCCCGGGTCGAAGGGGTGCGCGCCGGGCACGACGCAGTCGGGGTCGGGGCAGGCGCACCGCGCACTGTCGGCGGCGGACCGTCCGACGCCCGGCAGAACGGGCCACTGCCAGGCGGTGGCGCAGGTCAGCGCCGCGCCGAGGAGGGGGAGAGCCGACGGCTCGCTCCGCCGTGGGGCGGGGCGCAGGGATTGCAAGCGATCGCGGAGCCGCTGGAGACGCCTTCCGAGGATCTCGCGCATCAGCGCTCGTTCCTTTCCGTTGAACGTCGAGGGCCACATCACACCATGTAAGCGGTGTTTCACCACACGTACACGTTTCGCGTCACTGTCCGCCTGAAGCAGGTTCACACGGTTCGTGCAGTTTTCTTGCGGGTCCATGGAACGTCCGGCGGGGCCCACGAGGGGCGGTCCGCGCAACCAGAGACGGCGCCGGGACCGGCTGCCGCCGCTTAGGACGACGGGCCGCGCCGGGCGGTTCCCGGCAGGTACCCGAAGGGTGCCGGGCTGCGTCAACTGTCCCCAGGCACCACGGATTACGTACCCGGACCCACTCAGCAGCCCGTCCAGTCGACAGCAAAAACCGCCCGCTTCCGGCTTTTTCCGGCCAAGTTCTAGCCTTGGCCGGACAGTGAGTTGTCGTCCCACAGACACCAGGATTCCCACCTGGGCAATGCTGGACATCGCTCCTCGTCTGCGTGTAGATGTGGATTCATTGATAGCGGCGCAGCACGATCTGGGGGTTTGCGATGCTATATGGCGAATCGCACCAGCTGGAAAGGCGGACGCCATGAGCGCCCCGCATCTGCCGAAAGTGGCTGGAATCGATCCAGCGGTTACAACATCCCCGCACACTGCGGCGCCCGTGCCCACACGCACCGCGCCCGCTCCGGCACCCGCGCCTGCCCCGGCACCGGCCGCGAGCACGCTCATCCAGGACCGGCTGGCGGGCATGGTCTCCGACCTCACCACCCTCCATGAGCTCACCGAACGCCTCGCACGCACCGGTGACCTCAGCTCCTCGCTGCAGGAGTTCCTACGCGCCGGAGCCGCCCTCGTCGGCGCCCGGCGCGGCCTGATCGTCCTGGAGCCCTCCGACGGGCTCGGCCCGAGCACCACGATCGGGCTCGGGCTCGGCCGCGCCGACCTCGGCCACATCGAGACCGTGCCGCGCAGCGCCACCTCGTACGGACGCATCCTCGACGGGCTGCCCGACGCCCAGGGC
Source organism: Streptomyces sp. NPDC037242 (assembly GCF_055604165.1). Lineage (NCBI taxonomy): Bacteria > Bacillati > Actinomycetota > Actinomycetes > Kitasatosporales > Streptomycetaceae > Streptomyces > Streptomyces sp. NPDC037242. Next base: position 79,498 of record NZ_JBVJUY010000015.1, on the reverse strand, counting down.
GGCTCCGAGGTACTGCCCGAACCGGGCGCGGCACCGGGCAACTGCGCGACCCCCGTGGACCCGCGCCACCGCGAGGTCGCCGCCCGCCTCGGCTACGCCGCGAGCTACTCCCTCCCCCTGACCGCCGAGGCGACCGGGCGGCTGGGCGCGGCCGTCTGGCTCTACGACGAACAGGCCGAGCCCAGCGACCGCCAGCGGGACCTGGCCGAGCTGTACGTGCGGCACGCCGCCGAGCACCTGGCCCGGATGCTGGAGGTCGAGCGCTCGCGCTCGCGCCTGGCCACCATCGCCGAGGAGCTGCTGCCCAGCCGGCTGCCCCGGATCACCGGGGTCCAGCTCGCCGCCCGCCACCACACCGGCCCGCGCGGCGGCGGCGACTGGTACGACGCCCTGCCGCTGCCCGAGGGCGCGCTGGGGCTGGCCGTCGGCTCGGTCACCGGCTCCGGGCCGAGCGCCGTCGCCGCGATGGGGCGGCTGCGGGCGTCGCTGCGCGCGTACGCCGTCATGGAGGGCGAGGACCCGGTCGCGGTCCTGTCCGACCTGGAGCTGCTGCTGCGGCTCACCGAGCCGGCGCGCGCGGCGACCGCGCTCTTCGCCTACTGCGAGCCCGCACAGCGGAAGATCATCCTGGCCGGGGCCGGCCACACCCCGCCGCTGCTGATCGGCGAGCGGCGCACCGAGTACGTGGAGACCACGCTCTCCGCGCCGCTGGGGATGCTGGCGTGCTGGGAGGCCCCGAGCGTGGAGGTCGAGCCCGCACCGGGAGAAACGGTGCTGCTGTACACGGACGGGCTCCTGCGGCGCACCGGGGACCCGATGGACCGGGCGTACGCGCGGCTGCACGCCGCGGCCGCCGGGGTGCCCCGTAGCGTGCGCGAGGACCCGGCCGCGCTCTGCGACCACATCCTGCGGACGGTGCTGCCCGAGGGGGAGGTGGACGCCGGGACCGACGCCGATGAGGACATCGTGCTGTTGGCCGCCCGCTTTGACTGATTTGTCACACAGTGCTCGGGGCGCCTTCCGCTCACACATACGATGGATGAGGTCCGTACCCGGTCCTTGCATGTCGTAGCAGCTGAGGAGAAGACGTGGCTGACGAGCTCACCCCGGAGACCCCGGAAGAAGAGCAGCCCAAGAAGACGCACAAGCAGCGGAAGAACGGGCTGTACCCGGGCGTCAGCGACGAACTCGCCGAGAGCATGCGCACCGGCTGGGCCGACACCGAGCTGCACGGTCTGGAGCCGATCGCCCAGGCCGAGCACACCGCCGCCCGCCGCGCCGCGCTGTCCGCGCGCTTCCCCGGCGAGCGCCTCGTCGTCCCCGCGGGCCGTCTGAAGACCCGCTCGAACGACACCGAGTACCCCTTCCGCGCGTCCACCGAGTACGCGTACCTCACCGGTGACCAGACCGAGAACGGCGTCCTGGTCCTGGAGCCCGCGGGCTCCACCGGCCACACGGCCACCATCTACCTGCTGCCCCGCTCCAACCGCGAGAACGGCGAGTTCTGGCTGTCCGGCCAGGGCGAGCTGTGGGTCGGCAGGCGCCACTCGCTCACCGAGGCCGAGCAGCTCCTGGGCATCCCCGCCAAGGACGTCCGCGAGCTGGCCGAAGCGCTCACCGAGGCCACCGGCCCGGTCCGCGCCGTGCGCGGCCACGACTCCGGCATCGAGAAGGCCCTGACCGACAAGGTCACCGCCGAGCGCGACGAGGAACTGCGCGTCTACCTCTCCGAGGCCCGCGCCGTGAAGGACGAGTTCGAGATCGGCGAGCTGCAGAAGGCCGTCGACTCCACCGTCCGCGGCTTCGAGGACGTCGTGAAGGTCCTCGACAAGGCGGAGGCCACCTCCGAGCGCTACATCGAGGGCACCTTCTTCCTGCGCGCCCGCGTCGAGGGCAACGACGTCGGCTACGGCTCCATCTGCGCCGCCGGCCCGCACGCCTGCACCCTGCACTGGGTCCGCAACGACGGCGACGTCCGCTCCGGCGACCTGCTGCTGCTCGACGCCGGCGTGGAGACGCACTCCCTCTACACCGCCGACGTCACGCGCACGCTGCCGATCAACGGCTCGTACACGGACATCCAGCGCAAGATCTACGACGCGGTCTACGAGTCCCAGGAAGCCGGCATCGCCGCCGTCAAGCCCGGCGCGAAGTTCCGCGACTTCCACGACGCCTCCCAGCACGTGCTGGCCGAGAAGCTCGTCGAGTGGGGCCTGCTGGAGGGTCCGGTCGAGCGCGTCCTGGAGCTCGGACTCCAGCGCCGCTGGACCCTGCACGGCACCGGCCACATGCTCGGCATGGACGTCCACGACTGCGCCGCCGCGCGCGTCGAGGCGTACGTGGACGGCACGCTGGAGCCGGGCATGTGCCTGACCGTCGAGCCCGGGCTCTACTTCCAGGCCGACGACCTGACCGTGCCCGAGGAGTACCGCGGCATCGGTGTCCGGATCGAGGACGACATCCTCGTCACCGAGGACGGCAACCGGAACATGTCGGACGGGCTGCCCCGCACCTCGGTCGAGGTCGAGGCGTGGATGGCTCGCCTGAAGGGCTGACCGCCCGCGCCACAGCTGTTTCGACCCGCAACGCCGGTGGGCGGGATCCCGTACGGGGTCCCGCCCACCGGCGTACTACGACACCTTCAGCAGCGCTCCCTCGCGCCACTTGAGGATCTTGTCGAAACTGACCACCGCACCGCTGCCCGGCCGGTTGCGGAAGCGGACGTGGTCCGCGAGCTCCGCGATCAACCACAGGCCGCGGCCGTGCTCCTTCGCCGTCTCCGCGCAGCCCGGCGGACCGGCCCGGCCGGGTCTGCCCCCGGCTCCCGTGCCGGCCGCGGCCGGATCGGGCGCGGCCGTGTCGGGCGGAAAGCCCGGGCCCGAGTCGGTCACCTCGATCCGGCAGCAGTCCCCGTCCAGGTACGCCGTCACGCGGTACGCCGCGCAGGCCCCCTGACCGGCTCCGGCGCCGTCCTGCCCGTCGTCGGCCTTAAAACCCCCGTGCTCCACCGCGTTCGCACACGCCTCGCTCAGCGCCACCGACAGGTCGAAGGAGATGTCAGGGTCCACCCCTGCGGTCTCCATCGTCCCGAGCAGCAGCCGCCTGGCCAGGGGCACGCTCGCTGCTTCGCGCCTCAAGTGGAGAGACCACCAGATGCTCATACGGTTACCTATTGCCGCCCATGCCGGGGCGTAAGCCCCCAGCGGCGCCCGGAGCCCTCATTCGGCCGATGCGGCGCTCCCGGGTGGCGGTGTATGCGGCGGTATGGGGCGGCCCCCGGGCCCTCGGGGACGGTCCGCCGACCCTTCGGACGAAGGCGTCTGGAGCCGCGCTGGAGCGGAATCCAAGGCACCTTCCGGAACCTGCCGTATGAAGGGCCTAAGCCCAGTGCGATGATGGCCCGGCCATGACTGCCCCCCACGCGACGCAGGCCGGAGCCGGCCTCCGACTGATCCGGGCCGCGGTGTTCACCGCGGTCTGTGTCGTGCTGTCCGCGGCCGGGCACGCCCTGGCGTCCTGCGCCACCGTGCCCTGGTGGGCCATCGGCATCGGCTTCCTCGCCGTCTTCGCGGTCGCCGCCCCGCTCGCGGGACGCCGCCGCTCGCTGCCGGGCATCGCCGCCGGGCTCGCGGCCGGACAGCTCGCGCTGCACACCGTGTTCGGCCTCGGCCAGCACGGTGCGGCCGCCTCCTCGGCGGGTGCGGCAAGCCCCTCCGACACCTCGCTCGCGGCGCTCGCCGCCCGGTTGGTGTGCGGGGGCAACTCCGTACCGCTGAGCCCGTCCGACGCCCGGCAGATCCTGGAGAGCGCCGGCCTGGACCCGGCCGCCCTGGCCGCCCAGGCCGAGGCGCAGGGGCACTTGGCCCACGCCCACCTGACCCAGGCCGCGGCGGAGCCCGCGACCGCCCTGTTCAGCCCGGCCATGCTGCTCGGCCACCTGCTGGCCGCGCTCGCCGCCGGCTGGCTGCTGGGCCGCGGTGACGCCGCGCTCTTCCGGCTCGTGGAACTGTCCCGGCGCTCCGCCGAATCCGACCCCGTACGTCCGCTGCGCGCCGCGCTGGCCTTCGTACGGGCGCTCCGTGCCGGGCTCGCGGGTACGCCTGCCCGTACGCCGCGGGGCTCGCGGGCCGCGGCCGAACCCGCCGCCTGCACCGGCCGGGAAGCCCTCCAGCACACGGTGATCAGGCGCGGGCCGCCCGCCGCCCTCGCCCTCGCAGCCTGACGCGGCACCCCCCGACTCCCCGGGACACACGACGGGAGCACCGGTGCCGCGAACTCCGCGCGCGCCCTGTGCGCGGAGCCCCAGCCACCACTGCTTCCGTGGAGTGTTTCTGCCATGAAGACCTCTCGCGTCTCCATCGCCGCCGCCGTCGCCGCCGGCTCCGTCCTCCTCCTCTCCGGCACCGCCTTCGCCCACGTCGGCGTGCAGCCCGGCGAGGCCACCAAGGGCGGCTACGCAACGATCAACTTCAAGGTCCCCAACGAGCGCGACAACGCGTCGACCACTCAGCTTGAGGTCAACTTCCCGGTCGACCAGCCGCTCACGTCCGTGATGCCTCAGGACATCCCCGGCTGGACCTCGACCGTCGAGAAGACCAAGCTCGACAAGCCGCTCTCGGTGCACGGCAAGCAGATCAACGAGGTCGTCACCAAGGTCACCTGGTCCGGCGGCAAGATCGAGCCCGGCCGGTTCCAGCAGTTCCCGGTCTCCGTGGGCAAGCTGCCGGACAACGCGGACAAGATGGTCTTCAAGGCGATCCAGACCTACGACAACAACGAGGTCGTCCGCTGGATCGAGGAGCCCAAGGAGGGCTCCGCCGAACCGCAGAACCCGGCGCCCATCCTGAAGCTGACCGCGCCCGCCGCCGGTGGCGACCACCACGACGACGCCAAGGGCGCGGACAAGAAGGCCGACAAGGCGGCCGACAAGGGCCACGACACGGCCGCGAAGAGCGGTTCCGACACGACGGCGCGCGCGCTCGGCATCACCGGCATCGTCGTCGGCCTCGCAGGTGTCGCCTTCGGCGTCGCCTCGCGCCGCCGCGCCTCCTGACCTGCCGCGCTCGCAGGTCCGGCCCAGCCCGCCTGCGGCGCACCCGCACCCCATCACAGAACCACCAGAACCATCCCCCGATCCCAGGGACACTTCCCCATGCGCACCACACGTGTGACGGTCGCCGCCCTCGTGGCAGCGGCCGCCCTCACCCTCACCGCCTGCGGCGGTGAGAAGGCCCCGACCAGCTCGGTCAAGCAGATCAGCGGCGGCCAGGCCAAGGCCGGCTCCGCGACCCTGCTCGACCGCCCGTTCGACAAGCCGGAGCTCGTCCTCACGGACACCACCGGCAAGCCGTGGAACCTGCGCGAGCAGACCAAGGGCAAGCCGACGCTCATCTACTTCGGCTACACCAGCTGCCCCGACGTGTGCCCGCTGACGATGAGCAACATCGCCGTCGCCAGGAAGGCACTCCCCAAGGCCGACCAGGAAAACCTCCAGGTCGTCTTCGTCACCACCGACCCCGACCGGGACACTCCCGAATCCCTCGGCTCGTGGCTCAAGGCCCAGGACCCGTCCTTCGTCGGACTGACCGGGGACTTCGCCACCATCCAGGCCGCCGCACGCAAGCTCGGCATCGGTATCGAGGCCGCCAAGCCGGGAGCCGACGGCAAGATCGTCTCCATGCACGGCGCCCAGGTCATCGCGTTCTCGCCCAAGACGGACGAGGGCTACGTCCTCTACGGCGAGGGCACCACCGTCGATGACTACACCAAGGACCTGCCGAAGATCGTCAAGGGAGAGAACCCGTGAACGCCCGCACCACCCGCACCCTCGCCGCCGCCCTCTCCCTGACGGCAGCGCTCGCCATATCCGGCTGCTCCTCGGACGGCGAGGACGCCGGGGCCAAGCCGAAGCTCTCGGTCAGCGGCGCCTTCATGCCCCAACCGGTGAACGACAAGATGGCCGGCGCGTTCATGGTCATCAAGAACGACTCCAAGACGGCCGACAAGCTGACCGGCGTCACCAGCACGCTCTCCGACGATCTGCAGATCCACGAGACCAAGGAACAGAAGATGCAGCAGGTCCAGTCCCTGGACGTGCCTGCCAACGGTGAGCTGAGGCTGGAACGCGGCGGCAGCCACGTCATGTTCATGGGTCTCAAGAGCACCCCGAAGGTCGGCGACAAGGTCACCGTCGAGCTCCGCTTCGAGAAGGCCGACCCCGTCAAGGTCGAGCTGGACGTCAAGGAGCGGACGTACAACGCGAAGACGCCGACATCCACCGACGGCAATGCCCACTGACGGACCGAGGGACTGACACGCCATGACGGCCACCGCCCCCGCCCCATCCGCGGCCCGCGTCCACGCCACGGCCTTCCTGCCGCGGCTCACGCTGGTCCTCGCAGCCCTGCTGGCAACCCTGTTCGCCGTGGCCACCCCGGCCTCGGCGCACGCCGCACTCACCGCGAGCGACCCCAAGGACGGGGCGGTGGTCGCCACGGCTCCCGCCCAGGTCACCCTCTCCTTCTCGGAGCAGGTCGCCATGGGCGACGACTCCATCCGCGTCCTGGACCCCCAGGGCAAGCGCGTCGACACCGGTGAACTGCGCGACATGTGCAGCGGATCGATCATCCGCTACGGCACCGCCCTGCACACCGGCCTGCCCAACGGCACCTACACCGTGGCCTGGCAGGCCGTCTCCGCCGACAGCCACCCCATCGCCGGCGCCTTCACGTTCTCCATCGGCGCCCCTTCGGCCACATCGGTGACCCTGCCCGCACAGACCGCGGGCGACGGGCCCGTCGCCATCGCCTACGACGTCGCCCGGTACGCCGCCTACGCCGGCTTCGCCGTCCTGGTCGGCGGCGCCGCCTTCATCCTGGTGTGCTGGCGCCGGGGCGCGGCCGAGCGGTCGCTCCAGAGGCTGGTCGTACGGGCCTGGGTCACGCTGACCGTCGCCACGCTCGCGATGCTGATGCTCCGCAACCCGTACACGGGGTCCGGGAAGTTCGCCGACACCTTCGACCTCGACGGGCTCAAGGCCGTACTGGAGACCAAGTCGGGCGCCTCCCTCGTCTCCCGGCTGCTCCTGCTCGGCGCTGCCGCGCTGTTCATCGCCGTACTGTTCGGCGCCTACGCGAGGCGGCAGCAGGCCGACAGGAGCGCGGAGGACGCCAAGGCCGACGGAGACCTCGTCTTCGGCCTCGCCATCGGCGGGACCGTCGTCGCGGCGGGCATCGCCGCCACCTGGGCCCTGTCCGAGCACGCCTCGACCGGCATCCAGCCCGGCATCGCCATGCCCGTCGACGTCCTCCACCTGCTGGCCGTCGCCACCTGGCTCGGTGGACTGACCGCACTGCTGGTCGCCCTGCACAAGGCCCCCGGCATCGAACGCGAGGCCATCCGGCGGTTCTCCACCGTGGCCTTCAGCAGCGTGCTGGTCCTCGCCGCGACCGGCACCTATCAGGCCTGGCGGCAGATCGGCACCTGGTCCGCCCTCACCGGCACCGGATACGGACAGCTGCTGATCATCAAGGTCGGCCTCGTCGCCGTTCTCATCTCCATCGCCTACGTCTCCCGCTCGTGGACCGGGCGGCTCGCCGAGTCCGCCTCCGGGAAGGCCGCCCACGGGGCCGAGGCGGCCAAGGTCGTGGCGCAGCGCGATGTTTCACGTGAAACACAGCCCGTCGGCGTCGGCGGCACCGCGGCGGGCGACCCCAAGCGGGCCGCGCAGCTCGCCCGGCAGCAGGCCGCGCAGGTCAATGCCCGCGAGAAGCAGGCGCGCGACGCCGATCCGGACCGCGCCGGCCTGCGCCGGTCGGTCCTCGCCGAGGCGGGTGTCGCCGTCGTGCTGTTGGCCGTCACGACCATCCTGACCAGCACCGAGCCCGGCCGGGCCGCGGAGCTGGAGTCCTCGCGGGGTTCCAACTCCACCGCCGTGCCCAACCGGGCCATCAAGGTCACCCTTCCCTTCGACACCGGCGGCCAGAACGGCAAGGGCTCCGTCCGGGTCGAACTCGACCCGGGCCGTGTCGGCGCCAACACCCTCCACGTGTGGGCCGAGACCCCCGACGGCAAGCCCTTCGACCTCCCCGAGATGAAGATCTCCTTCACCCTCCCGACCAAGGACATCGGCCCCCTGCCGGTCGTCCCCGACCGTGCCGCGCCCGGGCACTGGAGCGCGTCCGGCGTCCAGTTGCCGCTGGCCGGCGAGTGGCGGATCGACGTGACGGTCCGCACCTCCGACATCGACCAGACCACCGTGCAGAAGAACGTGAAGATCGGCTGACCAGCGTGACCGAGAGCAACCCCGACATCGAGATCTCCCGACGCCGCCTGCTGGGCACCGTCGGCGCCGCGGGCGCCGCGGGGCTGGCGCTCGGCGCCACCGGCGGCGCCCTCGCCCACTCCGCCGTCGCCGAACCCGCGGCCGGCGCCCCGGGCGCCGCCGGGAGCCTCAGCTCCCTCGGCGCCACGCAGGTCGCCTTCCACGGTGACCACCAGCCCGGCATCACCACGCCCCTCCAGGCCAAGGGGCACGTCCTCGCCTTCGATATGGCTCCGGGCGCGGGACGCACCGAGGCCGCCGCCCTCATGCGCCGCTGGTCCGACACCGCGCGGCGGCTCATGGCGGGCGAGACCGCGCCGACCTCCGACACCGGGATCGCCCTCGACGCCGGGCCTTCTTCCCTCACCATCACCTTCGGCTTCGGGTACTCCTTCTTCGAGCGCACCGGTCTGACGGCCCGCCGCCCCGCGGCACTGGACCCGCTGCCGGACTTCTCCTCGGACCGGCTCGACGCCCAGCGCAGCAACGGCGACCTGTGGGTCCAGATCGGCGCCGACGACGGACTCGTCGCCTTCCACGCCCTGCGGGCCATACAGAAGGACGCCGGGGACGCCGCGCGCCTGCGCTGGTCGATGAACGGCTTCAACCGGTCCCCCGGTGCCACCGCGGCCCCCATGACCGCCCGCAACCTGATGGGCCAGATCGACGGCACGGGCAACCCGAAGCCCGCCGAGCCCGACTTCGACAAGCGGATCTTCGTCCAGGGCGCGGGCCCCGGACCCGCCGAGCACGCCTGGATGGCCGGTGGCTCGTACGCCGTCGTGCGCCGCATCCGCATGCTCCTCGACAGCTGGGAGCAGCAGTCGGTGGCCCAGCAGGAGCAGGTCATCGGCCGTACGAAGGCCACCGGCGCCCCGCTGACCGGCGGCACCGAGACCACGGCGATGGGCCTCGACAAGATCGGCCCCGACGGCAAGTCCGTCATCCCGGCCAATGCCCACGCCCGGATCTCGGCCCCGGCGCAGAACGGCGGGGCGGCCATGCTCCGGCGTCCCTTCTCCTTCCACGACGGGATCTCGGCGGACGGCACCCCGGACGCCGGACTCCTCTTCATCTGCTGGCAGGCCGACCCGCTGCGCGGCTTCGTCCCCGTCCAGCGCAAACTCGACCGGGGCGACGCGCTGTCGGCGTTCATCCGGCACGAGGCCAGCGGCCTGTACGCGGTGCCGCCCGGCGCGCGCGCCGGGGAGTACGTGGGGCAGCGGCTGCTCGAGGGGTGAACAGCCCCACGGCGGCCGGTGCCCCGGCATTAGGCTGATCACATGTCGGCCACCCGCTTCACCTATCTCGGTCCCGAGGGCACGTTCACCGAAGCCGCCCTCCGGACACTGCCGGAAGCCGCGACCAGGGAGCTCGTCCCGATGGTGTCGGTCCCGGCCGCCCTGGACGCCGTACGCAACGGCGAGGCCGCGGCCGCGCTGGTGCCGATCGAGAACTCGGTGGAGGGCGGGGTCACCGCCACCCTCGACGAGCTCGCCTCGGGCGAGCCGCTGATGATCTACCGCGAGGTGTTGCTGCCGATCGCGTTCGCACTGCTCGTGCGGCCGGGGACGAAGCTGTCGGACGTGAAGACCGTCACCGGCCATCCGGTCGCGCAGCCCCAGGTCCGCAACTGGCTGCGGGCGAACCTGCCGGACGCGGTGTGGGAATCGGCCGCCTCCAACGCGGACGGGGCCCGGCTGGTCCAGGAGGGCCGGTTCGACGCCGCCTTCGCGGGCGAGTTCGCGGCGGCCACCTACGGGCTCGTCCCGCTGGTCACCGAAATCCACGACGCGGAGAACGCGGAGACCCGCTTCGTGCTCGTGGGGCGCCCGGCCCGGCCGGCCGCCCCGACCGGTGCCGACAAGACCTCGGTCGTGCTCTGGCTCGGCGACGACCGCCCCGGAGCGCTGCTGGAGCTCCTCCAGGAGTTCGCCGTACGCGGGGTGAACCTGATGCTGATCCAGTCCCGGCCGACCGGTGCGGGCATCGGCAACTACTGCTTCGCCGTCGACGCCGAGGGCCACATCTCGGACCGCCGGGTCAGCGAGGCCCTCATGGGCCTCAAGCGCACCTGCCCCCAGGTGCGCTTCCTCGGCTCGTATCCGCGCGCCGGGGTCGCTCAGGGTGACGTCCGCGCTCCGCGGCCGGGCACCTCCGACGGTGACTTCACCGCCGCTTCCGACTGGTTGGCACGCTGCCTCGACGGCCGCGCGTAGCGGTCCCTCCACTGTCCACAGGGTTATCCACAGGCCGAGGCCCAGGCCTGGGGACAAGTCGACAGAGTGGCGCGACAAGGTCGACAAATCGGTCGGGCGGCGCAGGTTTCGCGCTGGGGAGCGGAGGGTGAACGGCGTCACCCCCGCATCACCGATCAACTCTTTGGGGCGAGCCATTCCCACCCGAATGAGTGTGTGAGGGTGGTTTGAGCCCTGATTGAGCCCGGCGACTCCCCGGTCGGGAATGATCTATTCCCGTGTCCACAGATCCGGCGCACAGCCTGTGGATAAGACGCCGCGACGGGGAATTCCTGTGGACAAGGCAGAGCCTCCGGCCCTGCTCAGGGCATGCCCGATCCCTGGCGCCATGCCCCTTTTCGGGGAATGGGACCGCTTTTATTGACCCACCCCGAAGGGGCCTCCCGACCACCTTGCCGGAGCTTTTCCATTCTCCGCAATTAGGACATAGCGACACGCAGCGTGATATCGGTGTGATCCCAGGAAGGCCCGCCCGGTAGCCTGGAGGGGTGATTGACCTTCGGCTGCTCCGTGAAGACCCTGACCGTGTCCGCGCCTCGCAGCGCGCCCGTGGAGAGGACGTCGGCCTCGTCGACGCACTGCTCTCCGCCGATGAGCGCCGCAGGTCCTCCGGCATGCGCTTCGACGAACTGCGCAATGAGCAGAGGTCCCTCGGCAAGCTCATCCCGAAGGCCTCCCCCGAGGAGCGGGCCGAGCTGCTGAAGAAGGCCGACCAGCTCAAGCAGGACGTCAAGGCCGCCGAGGCCGAGCAGAACGAGGCGAACGAGGCTGCCAAGCAGCTCCTGCTCCAGCTCGGCAACATCGTCCACTCGGACGTGCCCGTCGGCGGCGAGGAGGACTTCACCGTCCTCGAGACCCACGGCACCATCCGCGACTTCGGCGCCGAGGGCTTCGAGCCCAAGGACCACCTGGAGCTCGGCGAGTCGCTGGGCGCCATCGACGTCGAGCGCGGCGCCAAGGTGTCGGGCTCGCGCTTCTACTACCTCACCGGTGTGGGCGCGCTGCTCGAACTCGCGCTGGTCAACGCGGCGATCGCGCAGGCCACCGAGGCCGGCTTCATCCCGATGCTGACCCCGGCGCTGGTCCGCCCGCGCGCCATGGAGGGCACCGGCTTCCTCGGCCAGGCCGCGGAGAACGTCTACCACCTGGAGAAGGACGACTACTACCTGGTCGGCACCTCCGAGGTCCCGCTCGCCGCGTACCACATGGACGAGATCATCGACGCGGACAAGCTCCCGCTGCGGTACGCCGGCTTCTCGCCGTGCTTCCGCCGCGAGGCCGGTACGTACGGCAAGGACACCCGCGGCATCTTCCGCGTCCACCAGTTCGACAAGGTCGAGATGTTCTCGTACGTCGCGCCGGAGGAGGCCGAGGCCGAGCACAAGCGGCTCCTCGACTGGGAGAAGCAGTGGCTGACCAGCCTGGAGCTGCCGTTCCAGGTGATCGACGTCGCCACCGGTGACCTGGGCGCCTCCGCCTCGCGCAAGTTCGACTGCGAGGCCTGGATCCCCACCCAGGGCAAGTACCGCGAGCTGACCTCCGCCTCGAACTGCGACAGCTTCCAGGCCCGCCGCCTGTCGATCCGCTACCGCGACGGCAAGAAGACCCAGCCGCTGTCCACGCTCAACGGCACGCTGTGCGCCGTCCCGCGCACCATCGTCGCCATCCTGGAGAACCACCAGCAGGCCGACGGCACCGTCCGGGTCCCCCCCGTGCTCCGTCCGTACCTGGGCGGCCGCGAAGTGCTGGAGCCGATCGCCAAGTGAGCACGGCCCCGTTCCCGTACAAGCTCGTCGCGACCGATCTCGACGGCACGCTGCTGCGTGACGACGACACCGTCTCGGAACGCACCCGTGAGGCGCTCGTCGCGGCCACCGCGGCGGGCGCGGCGCACATCATCGTCACCGGCAGGGCCGTGCCGTGGACGCGGCACGTCCTGGACGACCTCGGCTACAAGGGGATCGCGGTCTGCGGGCAGGGCGCTCAGGTCTACGACGCGGGCGCGCACCGGCTGCTCACCTCGGTGACGCTGGACCGGCAGCTCGCCGGCCTGGCGCTGTCGAAGCTGGAGGCCGAAGTGGGTCCGCTCGCCCTGGCCGCCAGCCGGGACGGGGTGGACGGCGAGGTCCTGTTCGGGCCCGGGTACCAGGTGCAGGAGGGCCTTCCGGCGCTCTACCTGCAGGACACCGCTGCGATGTGGACCGCCCCGCTGAACAAGCTGTACATCCAGCACCCGGAGCTGGACGACGACGCGTTGGTCAAGGTGGCCCGGGAGACCGTGGGCAGCCTCGTGGACATCGTGATGGCCGGTCCGGGGATCGTGGAGATCCTGCCGCTGGGGCTGACCAAGGCCACCGGCCTCTCGCTGGCCGCGCGCCGGCTGGGTGTGAAGGCGGCGGAGACGATCGCCTTCGGCGACATGCCCAACGACATCCCGATGTTCGGCTGGGCCGCGCACGGGGTGGCGATGGCCAATGCCCACCCGGAGCTGAAGGCGGTGGCCGACGAGGTGACGACCTCCAACGAGGAGGACGGCATCGCGGTGGTGCTGGAGCGCCTGCTGGGCGCTGCGTAGCACCTACGACGTACGAGAAGGTCCGGGGCAGCCCGCGCCGTCAGGCGCGCTCGAAGCGGCTGCCCCGGACCTTTTTGTTGCTCCCCGCACGACTCACTCTGCCCCGCGCGCAATCCCCGTACCAGCGAATTTCCCTACGTCGGCGGCGCGTCCGGCGCCGCCGCTCAGCGGCCGGAGCGGGTCGCGGGCCACCGGCTCATGTTTCACGTGAAACATGGACGGGACGCCCGTGCGGGTGGGGGTGCCGGGTGAGCGGCCAGGCGAGCAGACCGACGGCGAGCGAGATGGCGTGGCCGAGGTCGGTGAAGGTGCCGCCGGTGGCGAGCGGGAGCCCGAAGAAGGCAACGGCGCCGGCGAGGTAGAACCATCTCCAGGGGCCGGGCAGCCGGTAGGTCAGGACGCCGATGGCGGCCGCGAGTCCGTAGCTGACGCCGATGTCGACGACGTGGACCATGCTGCGCGGGGCCCGGTGGTCCTGGATGGCCATCAGGACGACCTTCTGGCTGACGAGGGTGGCCGTGATGTGGGCGGTCGCGACGATCACGAGCCAGCGCAGGGTGCCGAGCCAGCGTTCGACGGGGGCGTGGAAGAGCTCGAAGAGCACGGCGTAGAGGGCGAGCGAGGCCGGGTTCTCGATCCAGAAGGCGCTGGAGAGAAGGCTCCTTATCGGGTGCTTGGCGAGCTCGTGGATGTTGCTGCTGTTGCGGTGGAGCAGGACTCGTTCGAGGTGGTCGGGCGCGATCACGACGACGATGCTGGTGATGGCGATGATCAGCAGCCAGATGTGCGTGCCGGGCGCGGACCGTATCCAGGACCGCACGGGCCTGGACGGCTCGGGCTCGGGGTGCTCGATCATGCACTGATGATGACGTGCGCGGCTGTGCCCCGCCTGGCCGGGTGGGCCGGGCGGGGCACAGTGTGCCGAGCGGGTGCGGCGGGGTCCTACTCCTCGCCCGCCAGGGTCAGGCGGCGCAGCTTCTGGCCGGCGTAGACGGTGGCGCCGATGGTGACGGTGACGAGCAGGACCACGGCGGTGGGCATGCTGACGGTGGCGTCCACGTATCCCTCGCCGGCGATCTTCTCCGCGAGGGTGAGGGACCACTGCTGCACGCTGAGGGTCTTGGCACCGTTGACCAGGCTGCCGAACAGCGACTCCCAGATCAGGGCGTAGACCAGGCCGAAGACGACGGCGTGCCGGCTGACGGTGCCCAGCAGCAGGAAGAGCGCGCTGTAGGCGATGGAGGCGACCACGGCGGCGACGGCGTAAGCGACGGCGATCTGCTGCCCATTGCCGTTGAGGATGAAGCCGGCGATCAGGGTGGGGATGGCGGAGAAGGCCATCGTGACGGCGATCGCGACGATCAGCTTGGTCATGATGATCGTCGGGCGCTTCACCGGCTTGGAGAGCAGGTAGACGATCGAGCCGTCGTCGATCTCCGGGCCGATGGCTCCGGTGCCGGCGATCACGCCGATCAGCGGGACCATGGTGGCGAGGGCGAAGCCGCCGAGGAGGTCTGCCGCGACCTTGTCGTCCAGGCCGGCGAAGGCGCGGACGGCGACGGAGATGACGATCAGCAGGACGGGCAGCGCGCAGAGGATCAGCGCGCGGCGGCGGCCGAGCAGGGCCCGGTAGGTGAGCCGGGCGACGGTGGGGTTGTACATGGGTGCCAGCTCCTTCAGGCCGCGACGAGGTAGGAGAAGACCGACTCGAGGGACTCGTCGGAGGGCGAGACCGTCAGCAGCCGGATGCCCTGCGCGCGGGCGACCCGCGGCAGCAGCTCGGTGAAGCGCCCGAAGTCGACGGCCTGGATCCGCAGGGCGCCTTCCTTGAGGTCGACCTCGATACCGGCCGTGGACGGGTCGGCGATCAGGGCCGCGGCGAGGGCCCGGTCGTCGGAGGAGCGGACGAGGTAGCGGTGCGGGCGGTCCGTCATCAGGCGGCGGATCTTGCGGTAGTCGCCGGAGGCCGCGTGGCGCCCGGCGACGACCACCTCGATGTGCGAGGCCAGCTGCTCGACCTCCTCCAGGATGTGGGAGGAGAACAGCACCGTGCGGCCTTCGTCGCCCATACGCCGCAGCAGCTCCATGAGCTGCATGCGCTGGCGCGGGTCCATACCGTTGAACGGCTCGTCGAGGAGCAGCACGGACGGGTCGTGGACGAGGGCGGAGGCCATCTTGACGCGCTGGCGCATGCCCTTGGAGTACGTGGAGATCTTGCGGTCCTGGGCGTACTCCATCTCGACGGTAGCCAGGGCCCGCTGCGCGGCCGCGTCGTCGAGCCCGTGGAGTTCGGCGTTGGCGACGACGAACTCCCGGCCGGTGAGGAAGTCGTACATGGCCTCGCGCTCGGGCACGACGCCGACCTGCTTGTAGACCTGCTCGTTGCGCCAGATCTGCACCCCGTCGAGGGTGACGGAGCCGGTGGAGGGGGCGAGGAAGCCGCCCATCATGTTGATGAGGGTGGACTTGCCTGCGCCGTTGGGGCCCAGCAGCCCGGTGACGCCGGGTCCGATGCGCATGGTGACGTCGTTGACGGCGACGACGTTGCCGAACCAGCGCGAGGCGTGGTCGATGTCGATGATGGTCACAGCCCGGCCTTCCGGTAGCGGGCCATCAGGGCGGCGTAGGAGCCGGCGATGAGGCCGAGGATGACGAGCAGGTAGACCATGCCGGTGCCGGCCGACGGGCCCGTGCCGCCGGGGAAGGCGGAGGACGCGCCGAGGAGGGCGGTCTGGAAGCCGTCGATCAGGGTGATCGGGGAGAAGAGGCCCAACCAGTCGATGGCTCCGGTGGAGCCGGTGCTGTAGGCGATGCCCTGCACCGCGGTGACCGCGCCGTAGGGGATCAGCAGCACGGCGATGATCGCGGCGACGCCGAAGCCGCGGCGCGGGGTGAGGGCCGCCATGACCAGGCCGAGGCCGGAGAAGAGCAGCGACAGCAGCAGTACGGACACCAGTCCCTGCCCGAATCCCTTGGTCTGGTCACTGAAGTCGAACTTCGCCAGCAGCGCGCCGATGTACATGATCAGCAGCGGGGTGGCGGTGAGGATGAAGAGGGCCGAGGCCATGGCCGCGAACTTCGCCACGACGTAGTCGACGCGCTCGATGGGTCGCGAGAAGTAGAGCGGCACGGTCTTGAAGCGCAGGTCCCGGGAGACCGACTGGGGTGCCTGCGACGCGAGGAAGAGGTAGACGATCACCTGGGTGGTCAGGGCGTACGTCGTGTACTTGATCGGCAGGTCGGTGTAGGTGGGCACCATGATGGACACCGCGACGAGGATCGGTGCGGGAACGCACATCACCGCGAAGAGGAGCATCGGCAGCACCTTGGACTTGGCCGAGCGGCCGAGTCCGAAGGCCCCGCGCAGGGACTGCGAGTACAGCGACTTGCGGGCGTAGGCGCGGCCGAGCCGGAGGCCGTCGTAGGACCGGTAGCCGATGTTGTGGATCTGGGTCGAGGTGTCAGGCGCCATCGGAACCGGCTCCCTTCCGCTGGACGGACTGGTCGTTGTCGCGGAAGACCTCCGCGATGTGGTGGCGGCGCTGCTCCATGCGGACCAGGCCGAGCCCCAGGTCGGCGACGGTGTCGCGGACGGTGTCGTACGTCTGCTCACCCGTGGCCTCGACGAGGAGGATGTGGCCGGCTCCGGGGAGGCCCTGCTCCTCGCCCGCGTGCAGGGTGATGCCCGCCTCGGTGAGCGCCTTGCGCAGGGCGGAGGTGCCGTCCGGGTGGGTGTCGGAGTCGGTGACCTCGACCGCGAGGGTCGCGGTGGTCTGGGTGAAGTCGCTGGTGGAGCTGGAGCGCAGCAGCTTGCCGCCGTCGACGACCACGACGTGGTCGCAGGTCCGCTCAAGCTCGCCGAGCAGGTGGGAGGTGACCAGCACGGAGATGCCGAAGTCCGTGTGGATGCGTCGGATCAGGCCCAGCATCTCGTCGCGGCCGACCGGGTCCAGGCCGTTGGTGGGCTCGTCGAGCAGCACCAGCTGGGGGTCGTGGACGAGTGCTTGGGCGAGCTTGACGCGCTGCTTCATGCCGGTGGAGTAGCCGCCGATGGGGCGGTAGCGCTCCTCGTACAGCCCTACGTGGCGCAGGGTGTCGGCGGTCCGCTCACGGGCAGCGGTCGGCGGGAGGCCGGACATGCGCGCCATGTGCACGACGAACTCGGTGGCCGAGACGTCGGGTGGCAGGCAGTCGTGTTCGGGCATGTAGCCGACGCGCTCGCGGATGGCACTGCCATGCGTGGCGACGTCGAGTCCGAGCACGGCGGCGCGGCCCTCGGTGGCGGGGGACAGTCCCAGCAGAATCTTGATCAGCGTGGACTTGCCGGCTCCGTTGGCACCCACGAGTCCGGTTACGCCGGGCCCGATGTCCAGGGAGAGCCGGTCGAGAGCGGTCACTCGGGGGTACCGCTTGCTCAGGCTTTCGGTCGCGATGACAGTCACGGGTTCGACGTTAGTGGCGACGGCGGCGCGGATCGTCAGACCTGGAGCCGGATCGAGTCTCAGCCTTCAGGACTACAGACCCTGACCAAAGGCTGATGCGGACGGTGGCCGATTGCGAAGCCTGATGCGTACCGGACAAGTTTGTCCACAGGTCCGTGCACGGGCCTTGACGTGATCTCCGGTCATTGTCACATTCATCAGTGTCAAGTTACGGGCGCGTACGGCTAGTAGGGATGGACGGGCTGGTATGGCTGGGGACACCAAGCAACGCACCGCGCGACTCTCCGCCGAGCTGAGCGGGTTCCGGGAGGTACAGCGCCTCTCCTACGAGTGCGCGGAGGCCGTCGCGGCGCAGCTGCGGCCGGGCGTGACCGAGCGCGAGGCCGCGCGGATGCAGCGTGAGTGGCTGCGCGAGCGCGGAGTGCGGGACTGGTTCCACATGCCGTTCGCCTGGTTCGGGGACCGCACCGCCTTCGTGAACTTCAAGATCCCCCTTCAGTTCTTCCCGACGAACCGGGCGCTGGAGCCGGGGATGCCGTTCATCCTCGACATGGCACCGGTCTACAAGGGCTACACCGCCGACATCGGGTACTCGGGCTGCCTCGGGCTCAACCCCGTGCACGACCGGCTGCTCTCGGATCTCAAGGCGCACCGCGAGCTGATCCTGGAGCAGGTGCGCGAGCGCCGCTCGCTGCGCGACATCTACGAGGACGTCGAGCGGCTCATGATCCGCCAGGGATACGCGAACCGGCACCGCGCCTACCCCTTCGGTGTGATCGCGCACAAGATAGACCGGGTCAAGGAGCGGCGCTGGTCGCCGACGGCGTTCGGGTTCGGCACGCAGGCCCTGAAGGGGCTGGCCGCCGACGCCCTGCACGGGCACCGTGAGGGCTGGTCCCCGCTGTGGAGTCCCTACCACTTCTCCGACCATCCGCCGCAGCCCGGCCTGTGGGCGGTGGAGCCGCACCTGGGCTTCCGGGGCACCGGCGCGAAGTTCGAGGAGATCCTGGTCGTCACCGACTCCCGGGACCCCGAGGAGAGCGCGTTCTGGCTGGACGACGATCTGCCGCACGTGCGGCGCTGGGCTGAGGAGCAGACGGCATGAACGGGACGGGAATGGCGGGGGCGCGCGAGCGCTGGGTGAGCAGCGGCGGGGTCGAGCTGTGCGTCATCGAGCTCGGCGAGGCGGACCGGCCGACCGTGGTGCTGGTGCACGGGTACCCGGACAGCAAGGAGGTCTGGTCGGAGGTCGCCGAGCGGCTGGCCACGCGTTTCCACGTCGTGCTCTATGACGTGCGCGGTCACGGGCGCTCCACGGCCCCGAAGCCGCTGCGCGGGGGTTTCACCCTGGAGAAGCTGACCGATGACTTCCTGGCCGTGGTGGACGCGGTCAGTCCGGACCGGCCGGTGCACCTGGTCGGCCACGACTGGGGCTCGGTGCAGGGCTGGGAGTTCGCCACGGTCGGCCGCACCGAGGGCCGGATCGCCTCCTTCACCTCGATGTCGGGGCCCTCCCTCGACCACTTCGGGCACTGGATCAAGAAGCGGATGGCGCGGCCGACCCCGCGCCGGGCCGCGCAGCTGCTCGGCCAGGGCGCCAAGTCCTGGTACGTGTACATGCTCCACACCCCCGTGCTGCCGGAGCTCGCCTGGCGCGGGCCGCTCGGCAAGCGGTGGCCGGGGATCCTCCAGCGGATCGAGCAGGTTCCGGCCGGGTCCTACCCGACCTCCTCGCTGCCCTCCGACGCGGCGCACGGCGCCTGGCTCTACCGGGACAACGTCCGGCCGCGCCTGCGCCGGCCGCGCGCCGACGCATACGCGCACGTACCGGTCCAGCTGATCACCCCGACCGAGGACGCCTTCCTCTCCGAGCGGCTCTACGACGACCTCGAACTGTGGGCCCCCGACCTGGTACGCCGCACCCTGCCGGCCAAGCACTGGGTGCCCCGGACCCGGCCCGACCAGCTGGCCGCGTGGATCACCGAGTTCGTCAGCGCGCGGGAGGAGCCCGCCACGCGGGCACCGGAACAGAAGGCCCCGGGGAAGTACGCCGACCGGTTCGGCGGCCAGCTGGTCCTGGTCACCGGAGCAGCCAGCGGCATCGGCCGGGCCACCGCCTTCGCGTTCGCCGAGGCCGGGGCCCGCGTGGTGTGCGTGGACCGGGACGCCGAGGGCGCGGCGCGCACAGCCGACATGGCCCGCCTCGTCGGCGCACCCGAGGCCTGGGGCGAGTGCGTGGACGTCAGCGACGAGCAGGCGATGGAGGAGCTCGCGGCGAAGGTCGCGGCCGAGCACGGGATCGTGGACGTCCTGGTCAACAACGCCGGGATCGGCCTGTCGGGTCCCTTCCTGGAGACCAGCTCCGAGGACTGGAAGAAGGTCCTCGACGTCAACCTGTGGGGCGTCATCCACGGTTGCCGGATCTTCGGCCGGCAGATGGCCGAGCGCGGCCAGGGCGGGCACATCGTCAACACCGCCTCCGCCGCGGCCTATCTGCCCTCCCGGACCCTGCCCGCGTACAGCACCTCCAAGGCGGCGGTGCTGATGCTGAGCGAGTGCCTGCGCGCCGAGCTGGCCTCGAAGTCGATCGGGGTCTCGGCGATCTGCCCGGGCATCGTCAACACCAACATCACCGCCACCTCCCGGTTCGCCGGGGTGGACGAGGCCGAGGAGAAGCGCCGCCAGCAGCGCTCCTCGCGGCTCTACGGGCTGCGCAACTTCCCGCCGGAGAAGGTCGCCGACGCGATCCTGAAGGCCGTGGTGCGCAACGAAGCCGTGGTCCCGGTGACCCCCGAGTCCAAGGGCGCGCTGTGGATGTCCCGCTTCGCCCCGCGCACGCTGCGGGCCTTCGCGAAGCTGGAGCCCCGGCTGTGAGCCGGGCCGCGGAGCAGCCCGGCGTCCCCGCGCCGGGACCGCAGGGGGCTTCGTACGCGATCGGTCCGCGCCGGGTGGCCTTCGACTGGAAGACCACGCCGCTGCACTGGATACCCGACGAGCCCACGGCCACCCACGTCATCAACGTGCTGCACCTGCTGCTGCCCGCCGGCGAGCGGTGGTTCGTGAAGGTCTTCAAGGAGGGCCTGCCGCTGGTCACCGACCCGGTGCTGCGCAAGGACGTGAAGGGGTTCATGGGCCAGGAGGCCACGCACAGCGTGCAGCACTCCTACGTCCTGGACCACCTAGCGGAGCAGGGCCTGCCGACCGAGGCGTACACGAAGTACGTGGACTTCCTCTTCGAGAAGCTGCTGGGCGAGACCCCGCCCTTCGGGGCGCCGATCACGGCGCAGGAGTGGCTGCGCTTCCGGCTCTCGCTGATCGCCGCGATCGAGCAGTTCACGGCGGTCCTCGGGGACTGGGTGCTGCACGCCGAGGGGCTCGACCGGGCCGGCGCGGACGAGATCATGCTGGACCTGCTGCGCTGGCACGGAGCGGAGGAGGTGGAGCACCGATCCGTCGCCTTCGACATGTACGAGCACTGCGGGGGAGCCGGACTGCCCCGGTACGCGCGGCGCGTGGAGGGCATGGTCGTGGTCGCCCCGGTGCTGGGCTGGCTGTGGGTGTGGGGAGCCTCGTACCTCATGCGCAACGACCCCGGACTGCGCGGGCGGACACGCTATTCGCTGCGCGCGCACAACCGGGCCGTGGCCAAGGGGCTGCTGCCGACGTGGAGAGAGCTCGGCACGGCCATACCCCGCTACCTGCGGCGGTCGTACCATCCCTCGCAGGAGGGCTCGCTGCGCAGGGCGGTCGAGTACCTTGCGGCTTCGCCTGCCGCCCGGACCGCCGCGGGCGCGGTCGGCCGAGCCGCCATGTCGTAGGGAGCCGGGGTTGTCCGATCAGGCAGTAGCCGAGTACCGGATCGAGGATCTGGCGCACCACAGCGGTGCGACCGTTCGCACGATCCGGGCGTACCAGGACCGCGGTCTGCTGCCCAAGCCGGAGCGGCGCGGCCGTTCCAACGTGTACCGGGACACGCACCTGGCTCGGCTGCGGCAGATCGCCGACCTGCTGGACCGCGGCTACACCCTGGCCTCCATCAAGGAGTTGCTGGAGGCCTGGGACGCGGGACGCGGGCTGGGCGGCGTCCTGGGACTGGTCGCCGAGGTGCACGGGCCGTGGACCGACGAGGAGGCGGCCCGGATCAGCCGGGACGAGCTGAACGAGCGGTTCGGCGGCAAGCCCGACGACGACGCCGTGGGCGAGGCCTGCGAGCTGGGGGTGCTGGAGCGGATCCCGGGCCGCCCGGACCAGTTCCTGGTGCCCTCGCCGCAGGAGCTGGCAGTGGCCGCCGAGCTGTACGCGGCCGGGGTGCCGCTGCCGGCGATCACCGGCCACCTGCGGGAGCTGCGCGGGCAGGTGGAACACATCGCCTCGCGATTCCTGGAGTTCACCACCGAGCACGTCTTCGCCCGGTACCTCGGGCCGGTGCCTCCGACCGATGCGGACGCGGCCGAGGCGGCGACGATGGTACGGAGGCTGCGGCCGCTGGCGCAGCAGACGGTGGACGCGGAGCTGGCGCGGGCCATGCAGCTGTTCGCGACCCGGCACCTCCAGCGGCACCTGGGGGCGGCAGCGCCCCCTCAGCCCGCGGGACCGGCACCGGTGGCGCTGCCGGCCGAGACGGTGCGGGCGGTGCAGGAACTGGTGGGCGCGGACCATGTCGCGGAGTTCGTCCGGGCCGCGACGGAGCGGGAGCTGCAGGCCAGGACGATGAACGATCTGGCGCGCCGCGGCGGCTCGCACGGCGGCCGGTAGCTGTCGATCAGTAGTCCACAGGGCGGATCCCGCTTTTGCCGTCGAAACCGGACCAAAGGGCTGTGGACAGCTGTGGACAACTCCTGTGGAGCTGTGGGGAACCCGGCCAGCAGCCTCAGCTGACGGCCTCGTAGGCCGGGTCGGTGGGACGGTTTTCGGCCACCTGTTCCAGGTTGCCGACGCCGGTGGCGACGACGGTCGCCGCCCGCTGCGCGCGGCCGTAGAGCAGGACCGCCAGCACCAGGCCCAGGACCCCGCCGAGCAGCTGGGCGGCGACGAACCCGGGCAGGGACTGCGGGGCGATGCCGGTGAAGGAGTCGCTGAAAGAGCGCCCGATGGTGCCGGCCGGGTTGGCGAAGGAGCCCGAGGACGTGAACCAGATCGCGGCGGCGATGTACGCGGCGACCGCGAGCGGGATGAGCCTCGGGCGCCCGATCCGGCCGAGGCCCTCGATGACGAGGACCAGCCCGGCGGTGGCGACCACCTCGCCGATGAGCAGGTGGCCCCCGTCGCGGATCTGGGTGGAGAAGGTGCCCGGGGTGCGACCGAACATGGCCTCCGCGAGGACCGCCCCGCCGATGGCTCCGGCGATCTGCGAGGCGGCGTAGACGAGGGCGTCCCGGCCCGCGAGTCCCTCGCCGCCGGTGCGCCGGTGCCACCAGGAGGTGAGGGTGACCACCGGGTTGAGGTGGGCGCCGGAGAGCGGCCCGAGGAGGGTGATGATCAGCCCGAGGCCGATGGCGGAGGCGAGCGAGTTGGCGATGAGGGCGACACCCGTGTCGCGGCTCAGCTCGGCGGCCTGTATCCCGGATCCGATCACCACCACGAGCAGGCCGGCGGTTCCGATGAGCTCGGCGGCCGCGCGGCGTGGCAGAGACGCGTGGGTCGTCATGGATTCTCCCCTGAACAGAAGTGGCAGCGGAAAATATATTCCGCATCTCGGAAAGGCGATAGAGGGTGTCCACCCCCTGTCGACCGTCGGAAAATCCCTGTCGAAGGCCCCGCGGACCGGGCACGCTGGGCGCATGAATGACAGGCGCACCGTGAAGGTGTCCAAATACGTCTCGAAACACCTGCGGCATCAGCCGGATCGCATCGGACTGGTGCTCGATCCACAGGGCTGGGTGGAGATCGACGATCTACTGAGCGCGGCCGCGGCCCACGGATTCGCCATCAGCCGCGCCGAGCTCGACCACGTCGTGGCCGCCAACGACAAGCAGCGGTTCGCCGTGCAGGGCACCCGGATCCGCGCCAGCCAGGGGCACACCGTCCCGGTGGACCTGGGCCTGCCGGAGGCCGAGCCGCCGGCGTACCTCTACCACGGCACCGTCGCCGCCGCCCTGGACGCGATCCGAGCCGAGGGCCTGCGCCCGATGGCCCGCCACCACGTGCACCTCTCCCCGGACCGCGAGACCGCCACCCGCGTCGGCGCGCGCCGCGGCCGACCGATCGTGATCAGCGTGGACGCGGGGGCGATGCGTGCGGCCGGACACGTCTTCCGGGTCAGCGCCAACGGGGTCTGGCTGGCGGACTCCGTACCGCCGCAGTTCCTGCGCTTCCCCTGATCCCCGGGCGTCAGGGGAATTCGCTCAGGGATTGTCGGATCATCGCCCTACTCTGTTGCCCACTCCGGGATACGTGAGGGGGGGCACCTCGCGATCGCCGAACCACCCGCGCGAACACACGAGGTGACGCACCATGACGTCCACACCCCCATCCGTTCCCACTCCGGCTCCGGCGCCCGTTCCCGCGCCCACCGCGGCTTCCGCTCCCGCTCCCGCTCCCGCTCCCGAGGCGGCGACCAGCACCTTCCAGGTCGATCTGCGCGGCCTGGTCGACCTGCTCTCCCACCACCTCTACTCCAGCCCGCGCGTCTACGTCCGCGAGCTCCTGCAGAACGCAGTCGACGCCGTCACCGCCCGCCATGGCCTCGACCCCGACGCCCAGGTGCGCATCCGGCTCTCGGCCACCGCCGGAACCGTGACCATCGAGGACAGCGGCATCGGCCTGACCGCGAGCGAGGCGCACTCCCTCCTCGCCACCATCGGCCGCAGCTCCAAGCGCGGCGGAGAGCACGGCCTGGAGACCACCCGCCAGGAATTCCTCGGCCAGTTCGGCATCGGCCTTCTCGCCTGCTTCGTCGTCGCCCGCCAGATCCGCGTCGTCACCCGATCCGCACGCGACCCCGAGGCCGCGCCCGTCGAGTGGCTGGCCACGGACGACGGCTCGTACACCGTCCGCGAACTGCCGCCCGAGGCCCGCCCGGAACCCGGCACCACCGTCACCCTCCAGGCCCGCCCCGGCGCCGAGGAGTGGGCCGAGCCGGCCAAGGTCGAGCAGCTCGCCCGCGACTACGGCTCCCTGCTCCCGTACGACATCACCTTCGACGACGGCTCCGGCGGCGAGCCGCGCCACATCACCGACCGGCCCCCCGTGTGGGACCGGCCCTTCCGCACGCCCGCCGCCCGCCGCGTCGCGCTCGCCGGGCACTGCGACCAGCTCTTCGGCTTCTCCCCGCTCGACAGCATCGACCTCGACCTGCCCGTCGCCGGAGTGCGCGGAGTGGCGTACGTCCTGCCCGAGCCGACCAGCCCCGCCCACCGGGCCGGCCACCGCGTCCACCTCAAGGGCATGCTGCTCACCGACAAGGCCGACAACCTGCTGCCCGACTGGGCCTTCTTCGTCCGCGCCGTCCTCGACACCGACACGCTGCGGCCCACCGCCTCCCGCGAGAACCTGTACGACGACGAAACCCTGGGCGCCGTACGCGAGGCCCTCGGAGCCCGCGTCCGGGCCTGGCTCACCGAACTCGCGGCGAGCGACCCCGAGCGCCTGGCCGCGTTCCTGAGCGTCCACCACCTCGGCGTGAAGTCCCTGGCCCGGCACGACGCGGAGCTGTTCGGCCTCATGCTGCCGTGGCTGCCGTTCGAGACCAGCAACGGCTCGATGAGCCTGGAGGAGTTCGCGGCCGCCCACTCCGAGATCCACTTCACCCGCACCGTCGAGGAGTTCCGCCAGATCGCCCCGATCGCCGCGGCCCACGGGCTCGGCGTCATCAACGCCGGATACACCTACGACGCGGACCTGCTGGCCCTGCTGCCCGCCGTACGGCCCGGGCTCAAGGTCTCCGAACTGGACGCCGGAGCCGTCACCGAGCGGCTCGACCCCGTCCCGGCCGCCGCCGAACTGGCGCTCGCCTCCTTCCTGTCGACCGCCCGTACCCGGCTGGAGCCGCAGGGCTGCGACGTGGCACTGCGCGCCTTCCAGCCCGTGTCCGTGCCCGCGCTGTACCTCGACGACCGCCAGGCCCGGCAGGAACGCGACCGCACCGCGGCGCTGGACAGCGCCGACTCCCTGTGGAGCGGCATCCTCGGCGCGCTGCGCGGATCCGCTCCGCGGGCCCGGCTCGTTTTCAACCACAACAACCCGCTGATCCGCCGGATCGCCGCCCTCCCCGACGCCGCCCTGACCGGCACCGCCGTCGAATCGCTGTACGGCCAGGCCCTGCTGATGTCCCAGCGGCCACTGCGCCCCGCCGACTCCACCCTGCTCAACCGGGCCTTCCTCGGGCTCCTGGAATGGGCGACCCACTCCGCCGACTCCCGGGAGGACGACAAGTGAGCAGCATGACGGCCGAGGAGATCCGGCAGGCGCTGTACGAGAACCGCGAGCTGCCCCACGGCCCCGCGCGCAACGCGCAGGCAGAGGTGCTGACCGCGGCGGCGGAGGTCTGCGGTGACCCGGAGCTGTTCCGGCAGGCGCTGCTCGCCCAGATCGACGCCTACGAGTACAGCGCCGAGCGGACCCGCATGGTGATCCCGTTCGCCCGGCTGCTCCAGGAGTACGACCGCGACCCGGGCGCCTTCGGCAGGAGGGACACCTACAACCTGTTCTGGCGGTTCAAATGGGTGTCCGGCCGGATCGTGGAGTCCCCCGAGATCCCGCTGGAGTCCGTCACCGGCTGGCTGGAGGACATGGAACGGCGCTACCGGCTCGCCGGATACAGCGAGCGGGCCGTGCGCCAGGCGGAGTTCTACCTCGCGCACGCCACTGGTGACGACGAGCGCGCCGAGCGGGCCATCAACCGCTGGCGGGCCGCTGAGCGCGACGGCATGAGCGACTGCCACGCCTGCGAGACCCACACCCAGGGCTGGTTCTGGACGAACAAGGGCGAGTACGCGAAGGCGATCGAGATCTGGGAGCCGGTGCTCGCGGGCCGTCAGACCTGCCGGGAGGAACCGCACCGGGTGCTCGCCCGCTCGCTGCTGCCCCTCGTCCGCCTCGGGCGCGCCGACGAGGCCCGGGCCCACCACCTGCGCGGCTACCGCATGGCGCGGGGCACGGAGAGCCTGTTGCGCTCGATCGGCGAGCACATCGAGTTCTGCGCGCTCACCGGCAACGAACCGCGCGGCCTGGAGATCCTCACCGAGCACACCGCCCTCCTGGGCCCCCTCGCGGACGTCGACTCCCAGATGGAGTTCTACGGCGGCGTCCTGGTCCTGCTGCGCCGGCTGAGCCTGCTCGGACACGGCGCCGACCTGTCCGTGCCGTACGAGGGCTCCCCCCGGACGGTCGACGAGCTGTACGGGATCCTGCGGGCCGAGGCCCTGGGCATCGCCGGGCGCTTCGACGCGCGCAACGGCCACACCCGGACCTCGGACGAACTGCGCACGCGCATCGAGCAGGCTCCCCTGCTCGACGTGCTGCCGCTCGGGGTACGCAGCACGGCGCTGCCCGAGCCGGCCGGGATCCCGGCACCGGATCCCCTCCCGGTGCCCGCCGCGGCGCCGGCCACCGGCTTCGCCGAGCTGGTGGAGCGCGCCCGGCAGGCCCGCGACCAGGGACATCCGGCCGCCGACGGGCTGTGGGCCGAGGTGGCCGTACGGCTGGACGAGCGAAGCGGGCAGGACGGGCAGGACGGGCAGGACGCCGAACCCCAGCTCCTGGCGGACGTGGCGGACCATCGTGCGCTGTCCGCCGCCCGGAGCGGCGCGGCCGACGCGGCCGAGCTGCTGACGGCGGTCCGGGACCGGTACCGCGCCCTCGGCCAGGCGGAGCGGGCCGCCCTGGCCGAACTACGGCTGGCAACCGCGGTAGCGCAGGCCGCCGGCGCGCCGGGAGAGATCCGGGCGCTGCTCGCGGCGGCCCTGAGGTCCGCGGAGGCCTTGGATCCGGCCGAGCCGCTGCGGACCCGCCGGATCGCGCTCGCGGAACTGACCTCGATCCGCGTGGAGTCCTACCTGCGCTCGGTCGAGGCCGCCCACTCGGACGTGCCGGGCCACGACCACGGGCACGACCTCGTCCACGGCCACGGCCACGGCCACGCCGACGGGCACGACGAGTTCGCCGCCGAACTGACCGCCTTCGCCGCGGCCTACGACGAGTCACTGCCGGACGTGGTCGCGGAGGCCGAGGAGACGCTCGGTCGCCTGGCCCTGTCGCAGGGGGACCCCGACGGGGCCGCGACACTGCTGGCAGCGGCTGCCGCCCGGTCGGTCGCCGCGGGTCGGCCGTGGGAGGCGGTGGACCCCCTGGTGCTGCGGGCCGGCGTGCTGGTCTCCCTCGACCGGCCCGAGGAGGCGCAGGAGGCGGCACTTTCCGCGCTGGAACACGCCTCGGAGGTGACCGATGCCGATACGCAGGGCGTCGTACGGCTCACCCTGGCGGACATCCTGCTGCGGCGCGGGGCGGCGGGGGAGGCGGCCACACACGCCCTGACCGCGGCGCACTGGTTCGACCAGGCCGGTCGCACCGCGGACGGCGGGGCCCAGGCCCGGCTGCTGCTGGCCCGGGCGTACGCGCGGGACGGCCGCCCCGCCGACGCGGCGGAGGTGCTGCAGTCGACGCTGCCGGACCTGCTGGAGCACGGCGAGGGGCAGGCCGTATCCGCCCGGGAGTTCCTGGGTGACCTGCTGAGCGAGCTGAGGGAGCCGCGGCCGGCGGCCGAGCAGTACCTGCTGGCGGCGGAGGTGGCCAAGGACTGGGAGGACCAGCGTCCGCACGCGGCCCTCGCCCAGTCGGCGGCCGACCAGCTCTCGATGGCCAACCTGGTGCCGGAGGCGGTCGCCGCGTACGAGCGGGCCCTGGAACTGCACCGGCAGACGGGCGGGGATCCGGCCGCCGCGGCACGGATGCTGCGCTCGCTGGCCTGGCTGGGGCTGCGCGAGGGGGTCACCGACGCGGGAGTGGCACAGGCGCGGGCCCGGATGGGCGAGGCGGCCGCGGTGCTGGAGGGCTCGCCGGCCTCGGATCCGCAGGCACCGGAACTGCGGTCCGAACTCGCCCAGACCTGGCACCAGCTGGCCCAGATCCTCGACCGGCGCGTCACCGCCCAGGAGGACGAGGACGTGGACGACGCGGACGAGACCGGCACGGGCTCGGACCGCCTCGTACTCCTGGACGAGGCGAAGATCGAGGCGCTGCGGCTGGAGGAGGTCCACCTGTGGGACCGGGCAGCCGGGATCTACGGGGACCTGGGCACGGACCATCTGCAGGACCGGTTCCAGTGCCTGACCAGCGCCGCCTGGACCGAGCACGAGCTGGGCCGTGCGGAAGCGGGCGCCGCCCGGATGTCCGCTCTGGCCGACGAGCTCCGGGCACTGCCCGAGGGCACGGCCCCGGAGTGGATGCTGCCCAGCGCGGAGCGTGCCGTGAAGAGCCTGATGGACTGAGGCCTGATGGATTGATGGCCTGAGCCGTCTGCTCCGGCCCCGCCGCCTGATGGCGGTGGGGCCGGAGCGGGCGTGGGCTCAGCCCAGCTGCGCGAGCGCCTCGGTGGCGATCTGCTCGAAGACGCGCTCGTCGGCGGCGAAGTCGGAGTCCGGGATCGGCGCGTGGATCACCAGTTCGGTGAAGCCGAGCTCGCGGTGGCGTCCCGCGAAGTCGACGAAGGCGTCCACCGACTCCAGCATCGTGTTGCGCTCCGGGGTGAAGCCGGTCAGGAGGATCTTCTCCATGGGCTCGGGTGCCCGCCCGATCTCCGCGAACGCCTTGTCCAGCTTGGCGATCTGCCCGCGCATGGCTTCCAGCGACTGCTCGGGCGTGCCCGCCTCGAACAGCTTCGGGTCGCCGGTGGTCACCCAGGCCTGGCCGTGCGCGGCGGCGAGCTTGAGGCCGCGCGGCCCGGTCGCGGCGACCGCGAACGGCAGCCGCGGCCGCTGCACGCAGCCGGGGATGTTGCGGGCCTCATCGGCGGAGTAGAAGGTGCCCTGCTGGGTCACCGCCCCCTCGGTCAGCAGCCGGTCCAGCAGCTCGACGAACTCCGCGAAGCGGTCCGCGCGCTCGCGCGGGGTCCACGCCTCCTGGCCCAGGGCCGTCGCGTCGAAACCGTTGCCGCCCGCGCCGATGCCGAGGGTCACACGCCCGCCGGAGATGTCGTCCAGGCTGATGAGGTCCTTGGCAAGGGTCACCGGGTGCCGGAAGTTCGGCGAAGTGACGAGGGTGCCCAGGCGCATCCGCTCGGTTGCCGCGGCCGCGGCGGTCAGGGTGGGCACAGCGCCGAACCACGGGCGGTCCCGGAAGGTCCGCCAGGACAGGTGGTCGTAGGTATAGGCGCTGTGGAAGCCGAGCTGCTCGGCCCGCACCCACTGGTCGCGGCCTCCCTCGTGCCACGCGCGTACCGGAAGG
This sequence comes from Streptomyces sp. NPDC037242, assembly GCF_055604165.1. Classification (NCBI taxonomy): domain Bacteria; kingdom Bacillati; phylum Actinomycetota; class Actinomycetes; order Kitasatosporales; family Streptomycetaceae; genus Streptomyces; species Streptomyces sp. NPDC037242. Next base: position 49,519 of record NZ_JBVJUY010000015.1, on the reverse strand, counting down.
ATCACAGTGCTCAGACGCAGACTCATGCATCGAGCCTACGGTGGCCCGCGGCCATGTTTCACGTGAAACATGGCTGGGCGATCTCTTGTTTCACGTGAAACATCGCTCACCGCCCGGGAGTGCGACCGGCCCTGGCTCTGCGCCCGAGTCCCATGGGTGAAGATGGAGCCGTGACCTCGGCTCCTCAGTGCCCGGACGGGCAAACCCCCACGCCCCGGCTCATCGCCACCGACCTCGACGGCACCCTGCTGCGCGACGACAAATCCGTCTCGGCGCGGACCATCGCCGCGCTCGCCGCCGCCGAGGAGGCCGGCATCGAGGTCTTCTTCGTCACGGGCCGCCCGGCCCGTTGGATGGACGTCGTCAGCGACCACGTCCACCGCCACGGCCTGGCGATCTGCGCGAACGGTGCCGCCGTGGTCGACCTGCGCGGCGAGCCGGAGTTCGTCCAGGTCAGAGCTCTGCCCCGAAGCACCGCACTCAAGGTGACGGAGGCCCTGCGGGCCGCCGCCCCCGGCACTTCCTTCGCGGTCGAGCTGACCACCGGGATCAACTACGAGCCGGCTTACCCGCCCTTCTTCCAGGACCCCGGCGCCAATCTCGCCACGGCCGAGAAGCTCCTCGCCGAGGACACGGACGAGAACTCCGCCCCCGTGCTCAAGCTGCTCGCGCACCACGCCGAGCTGGCCCCGGACGAGTTCCTGGCCCTGGCCCGCTCCACCGCGGGCACGTACGCCGCGATCACCCGCTCAAGCCCGACCGCCCTGCTGGAGATCAGCGGGCTGGGCGTGTCCAAGGCCAGCACCCTGGAGCTGTGCTGCGAGGAACGCGGTATCTCCCCCGCGGAGGTGGTCGCCTTCGGGGACATGCCGAACGACATCGAGATGCTCGTCTGGGCAGGCACCTCATACGCGATGGCCAACGCCCACCCGGCCGTGATCGCGGCCGCGTCCGGCCGGACGGTCGCCAACAACGAGGACGGGGTCGCCGTCGTCATCGAGCAGATCCTGGCCGAGCGCGCCGCCCGCGCCGAGTCCGAGCTGTAGCTCGCCCCGCGCGGGCAGCAACCGGCAGAGCCTAGAGCGGGGCCTCCCAGACCAGGGTGGTCCCGCCGCCGTTCTCACCGATGCCCGGGCCGTAGGAACTGGAACCGCCCAGTGACTCGGCCCGGCGGCGCAGATTGCGCAGCCCGCTGCGCCGTCCTCCCTCGGCGATGCCGACTCCGTCGTCGGCGACTTCCAACCGCACCCCGGGCCGTCCGTCGGCCAACGTGACGGTGGAGTCGAGGACCACCTCGATCCGGCCCGCTTCCGCGTGCCGGAAGGCGTTCGACAGTGCCTCGCGCAGGGCGGCGATCAGGTTCTTGCCCACCAGTTCGCCGACGACCGCGTCGATCGGGCCGAGGAAGCGGTGTGCGGGCTTGAAGCCCAGCGGTACGGCAGCCATGTTGATCTCCCGCAACACGCGGGTGCGCAGGCCCGAGGGGGCCTCCGCCGGTCCCTGCTGGAGCGCGAAGATCGCGGTGCGGATCTCCTGGATCGTCACGTCCAGCTCGTCCACGGCCTTGCCGACCCCGTCGCGGACCTCCGGGACGATGGACCGGCGCTGGGCTCCCTCCAGCATCATCCCGGTGGCGAACAGCCGCTGGATGACCAGGTCGTGCAGGTCTCGGGCGATCCGGTCGCGGTCCTCGAAGACGGCCAGCCGCTCCCGGTCGCGCTGCGCCTCCGCCATCATCAGCGCGAGCGCCGCCTGGGAGGCGAACTGCGTGGCCAGGGTCCGTTCCGCCTCGGTGAACGGCCTCTTTCCCCGGGCCCGGGGGGTGACCAGCGCGCCGAGCACCCGGCCGCCGCTCTGCAGGGGCAGCATCATGCAGGCCCCGTACTGGCTGGTCAGCCGGCTGATCATGCGCGGATCGCTGGCCGCGTCGTCCACGAAGACCGGCTCGCCCTCCAGCAGCCTGGCCACCACCGGGCTCTCGGCCGGGATCACCAGCCCGAGTGAGGTGGCGGGGTTCTCCGCGGAGACGGCGACGATCTCCATTCCGCCGTCCTCGGCGGGCAGCATCACGATCCCCGCGGCCGAATCGGCCAGGTGGCGGGCCTGTTCGGCGACGACCGCGAGGGCGTCGTCCGCATCGCCGCCCGAGAGCAGGGCGGTGGTGACGGCCACCGAGCCGTCGATCCACCGCTCGCGCTGGGTGGCGGCCTCGTAGAGGCGGGCGTTGCCGATGGCGATACCGGCCTCGGTGGCCAGCACCCGGACCATGTGGACGTCGTAGTCGTTGAACTGGCCGCCGCCGTTCTTCTCGGCGAGGTAGAGGTTGCCGAAGATCTCCCCCTGGACCCGGATCGGAACGCCGAGGAACGTCCGCATGGGCGGGTGGTGCGGGGGGAAGCCGGCCGAGCGCGGATCCTTCGTCAGATCGGCGAGCCGGACCGTGTCGGGGTGCGAGATCAATGCGCCGAGCAGGCCCCGCTTCCCGTCCGGACGGTGTCCGATCCGCCGCGTCGTCTCGGGGCTGACCCCGTAGGTGACGAAGTCCGAGAGCCCGCGGCCCTCGGTGTCCACGACCCCGATGGCCGCGTACTGGGCGTCCGCGAGTTCGGCCGCGGTCTCGCAGATGCGGTCCAGCGTGGAGTGCAGTTCGAGGCCGGTACCGACCGAGCGCATCGCCTCCAGCAGCTGTGGCACCCGGGCAGTGAGCTCGGTGGACAGCCCTTGGAGACTCCTGGTGGCCGCGGACGCGGCCTCCAGCGGGTCCGGCGCATCCGGTCTGCCCGGCGTATCCGGCGCTGCCTCGGGCGATCCCTGCGGGCCCAGCCGTTCCTGCGGTCCCTGCGAATCCTGCGGCTCCTGCACTGACATGCCCTTGAGACTAGTTAGTCCCATTTATTGAGGAAAGTCGGCCAGGGCGCCGTCGGCCTCCCTCTCGCGCTCCAGCAGCCGCCGCAGCGGCCCCTCGACGGCCGCCAGTTCCGCGTACGGGCCGCGCTGCACGACGTGTCCGCCGTCCAGCACGAGCACCTCGTCGACTGCCTCCAGGCCGGCGAGCCGGTGGGTGATCAGCACGGTGGTCCGGCCCTCGGTGGCGGCCAGCAGATCCGCCGTCAGGGCGTCCGCGGTCGCCAGGTCCAGGTGCTCGGCCGGCTCGTCCAGGACGAGTACGGGGAAGTCCGCGAGCAGCGCCCGCGCCAGGGCCAGTCGCTGGCGCTGGCCACCCGAGATCCGCTCGCCGTGCTCGCCGACCAGGGTGTCCAGGCCGTCCGGGAGACCGTCGGCCCAGTCCAGCAGCCGGGCGGCCGCGAGCGCCTCGCGCAGCTGGGCCTCGCTCGCCCCGGTGCGGGCCAGCCGCAGGTTCTCCCGTACCGAGCTGTCGAAGATGTGCGCGTCCTGGGCGCACAGCCCCACGAACCGGCGTACCGCGTCGCCGTCGAGCGTGCGCGCGTCGATTCCACCGAGGGTGTACGAGCCCTCGTGCGGGTCCAGGAACCTCAGCAGGACCTGGGCCAGCGTGGTCTTGCCCGCACCCGAGGGGCCGACGACCGCGATGCGGCGGCCGGCCTCCAGGGTCAGGTCCAGCCCGTGCAGCGCGTCGCGCTCCTGGCCGTGGTGGCGGGTGATGAGCCCGGTCAGCCTCAGCGGGAAGGGCGAAGCCGGCGCCTCGCACACCTGCTCGGGTTCGGCGACCGGCACCGGTGCGTCGATGACCTCGTAGACCCGCTCGGCACTGCGGCGCACCCGCTGGCGGTACTGGACGGCCAGCGGAAGTCCGGTGACCGCCTCGAAGGCGGCGAGCGGGGTCAGTACGGCGACAGCCATGGCCACCCCGGACAGCCGCCCGTCGTGCACCGCGTCGGCGGCGACGGCGGCCGCGGCCACCACGGTGAGCCCGCACACCAGGGCGGTCAGCCCGCTCCCGAGTCCGGTGGCGGCGGCCCCGCGGGCGGCGATCGAGGTCAGCGTACGGTCGCTCTGCCGCGCGGCGTCCTTGCGCCCGCCGAGTGCGCCGGCGACGGTCAGCTCGGCGGTCCCGGTGAGCAGATCGGCCACCCGGGTGGCGAGCTCGCCCCGGGCGGGAGCGAGGCGCCGCTCCGCCCGCCGGGCGCAGGCCCCGCTGACGAGCGGCACCGCGACACCGGCGATGAGCAGTCCCAGGGCGAGCGCGGCCCCGGCCTCGGGGAGCAGCCAGGCGGTGAAGGCGACGGATCCGGTCCCGACGAGCACCGCGGTGCCGACCGGGAGCAGCCAGCGCAGCCAGTAGTCCTGCAGGGCGTCCGCATCGGACACCAGGCGGGCCAGCAGGTCACCGCGCCGCTGCTCGCGCAGCCCGGCGGGGGCGATCCGCTCCAACTGCCGGTACACGGAGACCCTCAGGTCGGCGAGCATGCGCAGTACCGCGTCGTGCGACACGAGCCGTTCCGCGTACCGGAAGACCGCCCGGCCCATACCGAACGCCCGCGTCGCGGTGACGGCCACCATCAGGTAGAGCACCGGCGGCTGCTCCGAGGCCCGCGAGATCAGCCATCCGGAGACGGCCATCAGCCCGACGCTGCACCCCACGGCGAGCGCCCCGAGCAGCAGTCCCAGCCTGAACCGCCCCTGCCAGGCCCTGGCCACGGCCCTGACCCGGCTGAGCGGGTCGGCTCCGCCCGAGTCCTTCCCCGCGGCCCTCTGCGCCTTCTCGGGCGCGGCCCCGAGGATCCACTGCCCGGGATCCCTCACCGGGGTCGTCGCCGATCCGGGGGACCGGGGCGCGCCCGCTACGGGCTGGTGCTGCGGATCCGGTACGGGCGCCTGCCCCGCGGGACCGGCCCCCACCGCGACCACCCGGTCCGCGACGGCCAGCAGCGCGGGCCGGTGCACGACCAGCAGGACGGTCCGCCCGACGGCGAGTCGGCGTACCGCCTCCACCACCGCGGCTTCGGTCTCCCCGTCCAGTGCGGCCGTCGGCTCGTCCAGCAGAAGCACCGGGCGGTCCGCGAGGAAGGCCCGCGCCAGCGCGAGGCGCTGGCGCTGCCCGGCGGACAGGCCGACCCCGCCCTCACCCAGCAGCGTGTCGGCGCCCCGCGGCAGCGCGGCCACGAACTCCCAGGCCCCGGCGTCCCGCAGGGCCGCGGCGACCGCCTCCGTGGACGCGCCCGGCTGCGCCAGCCGTACGTTCTCGGCGATCGTGCCCGCGAACAGGTGCGGCCGCTGCGGGACCCAGGCGATCCGCTCGCGCCACTGCTCCGGGGACAGCTCGGCCAGGTCCACACCGCCGACCCGCACACCGCCCGCGGTCGGCGTGACGAACCCGAGCAGCACCTGGAGCAGCGTGGACTTGCCCGCCCCGCTCGGCCCGGTGAGGGCGACGCACTCGCCCGGTTCGACGACGAGCGAGACCGGACCGGGCGAATCCTCGCCGCGGCCCGGGTAGAGGACGGCGACCCCGTCCAGCTCGATCCGCAGCCCCGCCCCGGTGGCCGGTACGGCGGCCGTGCCCCGCGCCTGGGAGACCGGGGTCTCCAGGACCTCGAAGATCTCCTCGGCGGCGGACAGCCCCTCCGCCGCCGCGTGGTACTGCGCGCCCACCTGCCGCAGCGGCAGGTACGCCTCGGGAGCCAGGATCAGGATGACGAGGCCGGTGTACAGGTCCAGTTCCCCGTGGACGAGCCGCATGCCGATGGTGACGGCCACCAGCGCCACCGACAGGGTGGCCAGCAGTTCCAGGGCGAACGACGACAGGAACGCGATGCGCAGCGTCCGCATCGTCGCCCGCCGGTAGTCGTCGGTGATCTTCCGGATCGACTCCGCCTGCGCCTTGGCGCGCCCGAACACCTTGAGCGTCGGCAGTCCGGCAACCACGTCCAGGAAGTGTCCCGACAGCCGGGACAGCAACCGCCACTGGCGGTCCATCCGGGACTGGGTGGCCATTCCGATCAGCGCCATGAACAGGGGGATCAGCGGCAGCGTGACCACGATGATGGCCGCCGAGACCCAGTCCTCGGTGACGATCCGGGCCAGGACCGCGACCGGTACGACCACCGCGAGCCCCAACTGGGGCAGGTAGCGCGAGAAGTAGTCGTCGAGCGCGTCCACGCCCCGGGTGGCGAGCGCCACCAGGGATCCGGTCCGCCGGCCGCCCAGCCAGCCGGGCCCCAGATCGGCGGCCCGCTCCAGCAGCCGGCCCCGCAGCTCCGACTTGACCGCCGCGCTGGCCCGGTGCGCGGCCAGCTCCGTGAGCCAGGCCACCAGGCCGCGCCCCAGCGCCACCGCCGCGAGCAGCAGCAGCGGTGTCCGCAGCGCCGCCCCGTCCAGGCCCTCCTCGAAGGCGCCCACCACGATCTGGGCGATGAGTACCGCCTGACCGACGACCAGCCCCGCCCCGGCAAGGCCCAGCGCTACCACCGCCCCCAGGAAGAGGCGGGTGGAGCGGGCGTACCGGAGCAGGCGCGGGTCGATCGGTTTCACGTGAAACATCCCCCAAGGCAGGGTCAGGCAGGAGGGGCGGCGGCCGAGCCGTCAGCGGGCGTCAGTGCGTATCGGCGATGTGCTGCGTCCCGATCCGCTTGCGGAACACCCAGTAGGTCCAGCCCTGGTAGAGCAGGACGAGCGGCGTGGCCACTCCCGCGAGCCAGGTCATGATCTTCAGGGTGTACGGGCTGGAAGAGGCATTGGTGACCGTGAGGCTCCAGGCATCATCCAGCGAGGAGAGCATGACGTTCGGGAAGAGCGTCAGGAACAGCATCGCGACGGCAGCCGCGATGGTGATCCCTGACAGTGCGAATGACCAGCCCTCGCGGCCCGCCAGGTTGAAGCCCAGTGCCCCGACGAGCGCCAGCACGGCGACGATCATCGCGATCAGGCTCCCGCCGTCACCGCGCGAAACCTGGGTCCAGATCAGGAACACGAGTGCCAGCACCGCGGTGACCGCACCCAGCCGGGTGGCCAGTTGGCGCGAGCGGTCCCGGATGTCACCGACCGTCTTGAGCGAGGTGAAGACCGCGCCGTGGAAGGTGAACAGGGTGAGGGTGACCAGACCGCCGAGGATCGAGTAGCCGTTGAGCAGGTCGAGGAAGGTGCCGACGTACTCCTTGTGCTCGTCGATCTTCACGCCGCGCACGATGTTGGCGAAGGCCACGCCCCACAGGAACGCGGGGATCAGCGAAGTCCAGAAGATCGCGTGTTCCCAGTTGGTCTGCCACTTGTCCTCGGGCCGCTTGTGGCGGTACTCGAAGGCGACGCCACGGATGATGAGGCAGATCAGGATGATCAGCAGCGGCAGGTAGAACCCTGAGAAGAGGGTGGCGTACCAGTCGGGGAAGGCGGCGAACGTCGCGCCGCCCGCGGTGAGCAGCCAGACCTCGTTGCCGTCCCAGACAGGTCCGATCGTGTTGATCAGGACCCGCTTCTCCTTGCGGTCCCGGGCGAGCAGCTTGGTCAGTACGCCGACTCCGAAGTCGAAGCCTTCCAGGAAGAAGTAGCCGATCCACAGGACGGCGATGAGTACGAACCAGACGTCGTGGAGTTGCATGGTGTGGTCTCCTCAGCCTCAGTACGAGAAGGCCATCGGCCGGTCGGGGTTCTTGTCGTCTCCACCGATCTTGGTGGGCGGGTTGAGGTCGGCCTCGGTGAGCTCGGGCGGGCCGGCCTTGACGTACTTCACGATCAGCCTGACCTCGATGACCGCGAGCACGGCGTAGAGGAGCGTGAAGCCGATCATCGAGGTGAGCACCTCACCCTGGGAGACGCCCGGCGAGACCGCGTCCCTGGTGCGCAGGACTCCGTAGACCACCCAGGGCTGGCGGCCCATCTCGGTGAAGATCCAGCCCCAGGAGTTGGCGATCAGCGGGAAGCCCATGGTCCAGAGCGCGACGACCCAGTACAGGTTGGTGAACCTGGGGTTCAGCGCCTTCTTGAAGAGGACCAGGTGCGGGACCTCGCCCTCCCCGGTGCGCAGCCCCGGCGGCAGCATGAACTTCTTGCGGGTCAGCCACAGCCCCAGCATTCCGATGCCGAGGGAGGCCATGCCGAAGCCGATCATCCAGCGGAAGCCCCAGTAGGCGACGGCGATGTTGGGCCGGTAGTCGCCCGGCCCGAACTTCTCCTGCTCGGCCTTGTTCACGTCGTTGATGCCCGGGACGAACGAGGTGAAGTCGTCGTTGGCCAGGAAGGACAGCAGTCCCGGGACCTCTATCGCGACCTTGTTGTGGCCCTTGTCGACATCGCCGTACGCGAAGATCGAGAAGGGTGCCGGTGCCTGGCCGTCCCAGAGCGCCTCCGCGGCGGCCATCTTCATCGGCTGCTGCTTGAACATGACCTTGCCGAGCAGGTCACCGCTGATGGCGGTGCCGAGGCCGGCGATGATCAGGGTGACCAGGCCGAGCCGCAGCGAGGTACGCATCACGGGGATGTGCTTCTTGCGGGCCAGGTGGTAGGCGGCGATGCCGACCATGAACGCGCCGCCGACCAGGAAGGCCGCCGTCATGGTGTGGAAGAACTGGGTCAGTGCGGTGTTCTGGGTGAGCACCAGCCAGAAGTCGGTGAGCTCGGCCCTGCCACGCTCCTCGTTGATCCGGTAGCCGACCGGGTGCTGCATCCAGGAATTGGCCGCGAGGATGAAGTACGCGGAGAGGATGGTGCCCATCGAGACCATCCAGATGCAGGCCAGGTGGATCTTCTTCGGCAGCTTGTCCCAGCCGAAGATCCACAGCCCGATGAACGTCGACTCGAAGAAGAAGGCGATGAGCGCCTCGAAAGCCAGCGGGGCTCCGAAGATGTCACCGACGAAGCGCGAGTAGTCGGACCAGTTCATGCCGAACTGGAACTCCTGGACGATGCCGGTGACGACGCCCATCGCGATATTGATCAAGAAGAGCTTGCCCCAGAACTTCGTCGCCCTGAGGTACTTCTCCTTCTCGGTGCGCACCCACGCGGTCTGCAGGCCGGCGGTCAGCGCGGCGAGCGAGATCGTCAGAGGGACGAAGAGGAAGTGGTAGACGGTGGTAATGCCGAACTGCCATCGCGCCAATGTCTCTGGCGCCAACGCTACGTCCACGTCGTCGGTCTCCTTCGGTTCGCCGTGGTCACTGCGGCAGTTTGCCTGTTGTGTCCCACTCAATCCTGGAGGAAGCAGGACACGCTTGTGAACGCGTTCACATTCACAAGCATTATGTCGTACCGCTGTCCGCGACTTTCAGGTGGGGGTCCCCCTAGCCAATATCTTCAACAGATTGTTGAATTTGGCGCATGCAGATACGAATCTCCTGGCCCTCGGGCCAGCTCACCGCGACCCTCGACGAGACTCCGACCGCCAAGGCCCTGGCCGACGCGCTTCCGATCTCGGCCTCCGCCAATACCTGGGGCGAGGAGGTCTACTTCGACACGGGCATCTCCGTGGCACTGGAGCCCGGCGCCCGGCAGGTCGTCGATCCGGGCACCGTCGCGTTCTGGACCGAGGGCGACGCACTCGCGCTGCCCTACGGCCCGACGCCCATCTCGCGGGGTGGCGAGAGCCGCCTGGCGAGCCCGTGCAACGTCCTCGGCTCGTTCGACGGCGACCCCCGCCTGCTCGCCACCGTTCGCGACGGCGACCCCGTCCGCGTGGAACTGGCGTAACCGCACCGGTCACGCCACGCCCGTCCACGCCGTCGGCACCCTCGCACCGGAGCGGTGCTACAGCTCCTTGAAGAACGCCCCTGCCGTGTGCAGGAAGATGTCGTTCGCCTCGGCCTCACCGATCGTGACCCGCAGGCCCTCGCCCGCGAAGGGCCGGACCACCACACCGGCCTTCTCGCAGGCCTGAGCGAACTCCGCGGTCCGCTCCCCCAGCCGCATCCACACGAAGTTCGCCTGCGTCTCCGGGACCACGGTCCAGCCCTGGGCCAGCAGCGTCGTGTGCACCCGCTCGCGCTCCCCGACCAGCGCCCCGACCCGGCCCATCAGCTCGTCCTCGGCGCGCAGCGAGGCGACCGCCGCGTCCTGGGCGAGCTGGCTGACGCCGAAGGGCACCGCCGTCTTGCGCAGCGCCGCGGCCACCGGCTCGTGCGCCACCGCGAAGCCGACTCGCAGGCCGGCCAGCCCGTACGCCTTGGAGAACGTACGCAGCACGGCGACGTTCGGGCGGGTGCGGTAAAGCTCGATGCCGTCCGGCACCTCGGTGTCACGGATGAACTCGCGGTACGCCTCGTCCAGCACCACCAGCACGTCCGAGGGCACCCGGTCCAGGAACCGCTCCAGCTCGGCCCGGCGTACGACGGTGCCGGTGGGGTTGTTGGGGTTGCAGACGAAGATCAGCCGCGTCCGGTCCGTGATCGCGTCGGCCATGGCGTCCAGGTCGTGCACGTCCCCGGCGGTCAGCGGGACCTCCACGGGCGTCGCGCCGGAGATCTGCGTGATGATCGGGTAAGCCTCAAAGGACCGCCAGGCGTACATGACCTCGTCGCCCGGGCCCGCCGTCGACTGGATCAACGACTGGGCCACGCCCACCGAGCCGGTGCCGGTGGCGATGTGCTCGACCGGTACTCCGAACCGGTCGGCGAGCTCCGCCACCAGGCCCGAGCACGCCATGTCGGGGTAGCGGTTGAAGTTCCCGGCGGCGGCGACCGCGCTCTCCAGCACCCCCGGGAGCGGCGGGTACGGGTTCTCGTTCGAGGACAGCTTGTACGCGACGGCCCCGCCCGCGGCCGCGGGCTTGCCCGGCTTGTACGTAGGGATGCCGTCCAGTGCGGCGCGCAGCTTCGGGCTCTTCTCGCTCACTACAGGTCCTCCTCGACCATCCCGTACGACGTCGCCGTCGACTCAATACTCCTCACCTTATGAGGATTCCGCCCTCCCGAGAATGGGAGCGCCAGGAATGCGGGGGAGCGCACGCATATATGCGCACGCCGGTGGCCTGCGCCGTGGCGCGCGTCCCTCGTGCAGGTGAGTTGAGACCGGCCCGAGACCGTACCGCTTTGGCATGCCCGGACCCGACGACAAGCCCACTGCTCACCCCCTGCAACTAAAAGCCTTCATTTCCAAGGTCATTGGGGGTGGCGAACCGTGCAGAAACGTGCCTGTCAACGGCTGCATATGCATCCGGACCACGCAGCCCCCCGAGCCCTACTATCGGCTCGCCATGACAGCAGCAGGGAAGCATCAGGTGAGCCGGACCGAGACCACCCGGCGGGCCGCCGGCCGACAGGGCCGGGCCGGCATCAGGGACGTGGCCGCTGCGGCGGGCGTCTCGATCACGACCGTCTCCGACGCGCTCAATGGCAAGGGGCGGCTGCCGGACGCCACCCGCCGCCACGTTCGCGAGGTCGCCGATCGGCTGGGCTACCGCCCTTCCGCCGCAGCCCGCACGCTCCGTACCGGCAAGTCGGGCCTCATCGGCCTGACCGTGACGACGTACGGGGATGAACCTTTCACCTTCACCGAATTCGCCTACTTCGCCGAGATGGCCCGGGCCGCCACCTCCGCCGCGCTCGCCCGCGGCTACGCCCTGGTCATCCTCCCAGCCACCTCCCGACACGACGTCTGGTCCAACGTGGCCCTCGACGGCACCGTCGTCATCGACCCCTCCGACCACGATCCGGTCGTCACCGAACTGGTCCGCCAAGGCCTGCCCGTGGTCTCCGACGGCCGCCCGGCCGGCTCCCTCCCCGTCACCGCCTGGGTCGACAACGACCACGAGGCCGCCGTACTCAACCTGCTCGACCACCTCGCCGCCGCCGGCGCCCGCCGGATCGGGCTGCTGACCGGAACCACCACCGACACCTACACCCGGCTCTCCACCACCGCCTACCTCAGCTGGTGCGAGCGCGTGGGCCAGGACCCCGTCTACGAGTCCTACCCCGCCCACGACCCGTGCGCGGGCGCCGTGGCCGCCGACCGGCTGCTCGCCCGCCCCGACCGCCCCGACGCCGTCTACGGGCTCTTCGACCCCAACGGCACCGACCTGCTCGCCGCCGCCCGGCGCTACGGCCTGCGCGTCCCCGAGGACCTGCTGCTCGTGTGCTGCAGCGAATCCACCGTGTACGCCAACACCGAACCGCCCATCACGACCCTCTCCCTCAAACCGCGCCGCATCGGCACCGCCGTCGTACAACTGCTCATCGACGCCATCGAGGGAGTGGACACCGGACGCCCCGTCGAACAAGTCGTCCCGACCGAACTGATCATCCGTACTTCGTCGCAGCGCAGGCAGCCCCGTACGACCGTCAGCCCACCCCGTTCTCCGGCCAAGGACTGACCGCCAGACCGTCCGGTCGGCTTGGTCGGCGGCCCGGCCATGGATTCAGCAACACCTATATCGGTAGAAACTGGTAGGAACGATCGGCTCCGCACAGGATTCACCACCCCTGGTGCGTCACAGAGCGCGAGCCGCATTCCTATGATGGGCGCACGACATCACGGACCCTCCTCCCTCGAGGTGAGAAGGGTCCGCAGGTGTACGGCAGCGCGACGGTGGTGGAGGGGTCGATGACTCAGGGGGCCGGTCAGGGACCCGCGATGCGGACGGAGACGCTGCGGGACTTCCGGGTTCCGGTCACCGAACCCGCCCCGTACGCCGTAACCGCCGGACTTTCCGGCGAGGCCCCCGTGTACGGCGAGTACCCCGCGTACTACGGCGAGGGCGTGCCGACCGTGCCCGCTCAGTCCGGATACGAGGCCGCGGCCGCGGCTGCGCCCGTACGCGTACCCGTGCTCGCCATGAGCGAGACGCCCGAGGTGAGCGACCCCGAGGGCTACACCCCGACGCACCGCGACCTCCCGGTCATCGGCCGCGGCGGCCCCGGAGACACCGTCCAGGTCCAGTACGTCCCCCAGGAGCGCTCCACCGCGGGCCCCGGCCCGCTCTACGTCGTCGGCGACGTCCACGGCTACCTGGACGAGCTCGTCACCGAACTGCACGCCCAAGGCCTCATCGACACCGAGCAGCGCTGGTCCGCCGGCAACGCCCGTCTCTGGTTCCTCGGCGACTTCACCGACCGGGGCCCCGACGGCATCGGCGTCATCGACCTGGTCATGCGGCTGTCCGCCGAGGCCGCCGCCGCGGGCGGCTACTGCAAGGCCCTCATGGGCAACCACGAACTCCTGCTCATCGGCGCCAAGCGGTTCGGCGACACTCCCGTCAACTCGGGCGCCGGCACCGCCACCTTCCAGGCCGCCTGGCTCCTCAACGGCGGCCAGCGCACCGACATGGAGCGCCTGCAGGACGTCCACCTCCAGTGGATGTCACGGCTGGACGCGGCCGTCCTGGAGGAGGACCACCTGCTCCTCCACTCCGACACCACCGCGTACCTCGACTACGGCGACTCCATCGAGGACGTCAACGACACCATCCACGAGCTCCTCAACCGCAACGACGCCGACATCACCTGGGACCTCTTCCGCAAGTTCACGAAGCGGTTCGCGTTCCGCGACGAGGGAACCGGGCCGCAGGCCGTACGCGAACTGCTCGGCACCTACGGCGGCAGCCGCGTCGTACACGGCCACAGCCCCATCCCGTACCTGCTGGGCGAGGTCGGTACGGAGGACGGCGACGAGTCCCGCGGTCCCGAGGCCGTGGACGGCCCGCACGTGTACGCGGAGGGCCTGGCCATCGCCATGGACGGGGGAGTGACCATGGCCGGCAAACTGCTCGTCGTACAACTCCCGCTGAACGACTGAGGGTTCCCCGAGCGGGGTATTTCCGGAAAGCCCCTGTCAACGTGTGGCGGGTGCGCTCTACCATCGCTCTATCCGTAGCAGGCTCTCCTCCGTTTGTGCCGGTGCCCGGGTCTACGCGGGCAAACCGGCTTGTACGGAGCATCGGGGGATGCACATGACCAGCGCTCCGCACCTGCTGACCGAAGACCGGCCGGAGTTCGATCGGCTCCTCGACGAGGCGCTGCGTACGCCGAGCGAACGGCCCGAGCTCGCCACCCTCGGCGAACGGCTGAACGCCGAACAACTGCGCACCATGGCCATGGACGCCAGCGACCTGCTGGCGGCGGCCGCCGCCGCCGAGTACGACCACTACGTGAAGGTGCGCGGAGAGCGGCGCGACGAGCTCCTGTCCACGCCGACCATGACGGGCCACGAGGACGCCGGTCAGGGCACCGGCGAGGGCGCGGGCATCAGCGCCGTGGTCGCGGTCCTCGCACCCGTCCTGGCGGGCACGGCCATGCTGATCTTCCTGCTGGTCGGCTACATCCTGAAGATGATCGAGCCCGAACCCGCCTTCGCCGACACCATGCTGACGGCTGGTTGGCTCTTCGGCGGGCTCACCGTGGCCGCGCTGCTGTTCGCGGTGATCGGGCTGCTCCTGACGGCCGTCCGCAACAGCTCCACCGAGGTGGTGGCGGAGGAGGCCGAGATGGTGCCCGACGAGGTCTCGCGGGCCCGGGAGGCCTGGCGCAACGCGCTGCTGGAGCGCGGCATCATTCCGTTTCTGCGGGATGCTCTGGCCGATCCGAGCTCGGGGGCCGCGTACCCGATCCCCCGTACGCCGGGGGCCGGGCGCATCCCCAACCTGGGATACACCCGGCCCGACTTCAGCAGTCCCGGGCCCCCGAAGCAGGGGCCCCGTCCCGGTTATTCGTCACCGGACTTCACCAGCCCGGACTTCGGCGGCCCGGAGCACGCCCCGGAGTGAGTGCTGGTCCCTGTCGGCTCAATGCTGGTTGAGCGCCTCGGCGTCGAGCGTGTGGCGGAACTTCCCGCGGAGGGTGGCCGTGCTGACCGGGTTGACCTGGGACCACGTCTTGGTACAGGTGAGGATCGGGTTACCCGCGACCACGCTCGGGTTGCAGGTGGTCTCGTACACCAGGTTGGTGGGGGTCAGGACCTCGATCGAGATCAGGTTGGCCTGTGCACCGATAGAAATGGCGCAGGCGGTGGTCGGGTAGGTGCCCGACGGCGTACCGCCGTTGGTCAGGTCGTACCAGGTGAATGCCGTGATGGTGGGCACGTTGCTGCGGACACCGACGTAGGCCTTGCCGCCGGTGAGCACGGCGTTGTACTGCGTGGCTCCGCTCGGGTTGTACGCGTCGATGTCACTGCACGGGCCGGCAGCGCCGGCCGAGCCCGTCGGACCCGTCGGGCCCGTCAGACCGTCAATACCAGCGGCACCGGTCGGGCCCGTCGGACCCGTCAGACCATCGACGCCCGCGCTGCCGGTCGGACCGGTCGGTCCGGTCGAACCTCTCGGGCCGGTCGGGCCCGTGTGCCCCTTCGGACCCCGGGGGCCCGTCGGGCCCACGCACTTGCCGCTGCTCGGCGAGCTCCCGCCCTTGGCCTTCTTGTCCGGGTCGTCGTGCTTCGACCGGCAACGGTCCCCAGCATCGGGAGCCGCCACCGTCTCCGCCGACCGCGGAGTCGCGACGGCGGGCGCCGCAATGCTCGCCAGCACCAGCGCCACCGAGGCGAAAGTACCTCCGGCCACCCAGCGGGCCCGTCGGGGCAACGGACCCAGCAGTCGGGACCTGTCTTCAGAACTCATTTACCGCTCCTCGCACACACCGGGATCGAATGGTTCTCCGTAGCCCGGACAGGAAGCCGGACTCCGCGGACATCCTGAAGAACTCTCGGACGATAAGCGGACCGCCTCGCCCATAGGTCAGCAGAACGGCGGAGTCCACACCGCCACATGGCTGCTCCCCCCGGGGCACCCGGGTCCAGGCACCGGCGTGCCGCATCCGCCCCGTACCGGCCCCTGCCTAGGGTCAGCGGCCGTGAAGCCGACCATTTGCCTGTGCATGATCGCGAAGAACGAGTCCGCCGTCATCGAGCGGTGCCTCAACTCCGTACGGGACCTCATCGACACCTGGGTCATCTCCGACACGGGTTCCACCGACGGCACCCAAGAGCTGATCCGGAGCGCCCTGCGCGGGATCCCCGGGGAGCTGCACGAGGAGCCCTGGACCAACTTCGGGTACAACCGCAGCCTCAACATCAGCCACGCCCGGGGCAAGGCCGACTACCTGCTGCTCCTCGACGCCGACCTCGTCCTGCGCAGCGCCGGCCCGCTGCCCCCGCTCACCGCCGACTCGTACATGCTGCGCCACGAGGGCCCGACCGAGTACCGGATCAAACGGCTGGTGCGCGGTGACCGGCCCTGGCGGTATGAGGGCGTCACCCACGAATACCTCACCTGCGACCGCCAGGACGAGAACGACCAGCGCCCGGGAGTCCAGGAGAATCTCGATGCGCTCGTCATCGAGGACTACGCCGACGGCGGCTCCCGGCACGACAAGTTCGAACGCGACGCCCGCCTGCTCAGCGCCGAGTTCCAGCGCGACCCCTCGAACGCGCGGACCGTCTTCTATCTCGCGCAGACCCTGCGGGACATGGGCGACACCGAGGGTGCCATCCGGCTGTACGAACACCGCGCGACGATGGGCGGCTGGAGCGAGGAGGTCTACTACGCCCTCCTCCAAGCCGGCGTCCTGAACGGCGAGTCGGGGGACTTCCCGGCTGCCATGGACGCCCTCACGCGCGCCTGGGAGTTCCGGCCCAGCCGCCTGGAGGCCTGTTACGAACTGGCCTCCAGGCTGAGGGTGTTGGGGCGCCACCACACCGCCCATGCGATCACCCGGTCCGTCCTGGGGCGTCCGGCACCGGAGGACCTGCTCTTCGTCCAGCCCTGGGTGTACGAGTGGGGGCTGCTCTTCGAGCACTCCATCACCGCGTACTGGGTGGGCGACATGGCCACCTCGCTACGGGCCTGCGACCAGTTGCTGAACCTGCCCGAGCTGCCCGAGTCCTATCGCCGCCAGACCGAGACCAACCGGGGCTTCGCCCTTGCCCACAGCAGCCCGGCGGGCTCTGTTTCACGTGAAACATCCGTCCCTGTTTCACGTGAAACATCGGAAAGCTCGCCCTCGCCGGTCTAACCGGCAGCGCGGTCACCCAGCGCCCGCCTCCTCAGTGCGGCATCCGTCAGAGCCTGCGGGCGCCAGACCCCGTCCGGGCGGTAGAGATTCCGGCCCGGCTCCACGATCTCGTCGATCCGGTCGAGCACATCGTCGTCCAGCACCAGGTCGGCGCCCTTGATCAGCCCCTCCAACTGCTCCATGGTCCGCAGCCCGATGATCACCGAGGTGACGGCGGGATGCGCCACGGGGAAGGCCACGGCCAGCTCCGGGAGCGTGCGGCCGATGGAGTCGGCGAGCTCGACGAGCTGCTCCACGGCCTCCAGCTTCGCGACATTGCCCGCAATCGCCGGGTCGAAGCGGGCCGGCGTCAGCGCCGCCCGCCCCGAGGAGAGGTCCACGGGTCCGCCGAGCCGGTACTTTCCGCTCAGGAATCCGGACGCGAGCGGGCTCCAGGTCATGACGCCCATCCCGTAACGCCGGGCCACGGGCAGCACATCGGCCTCGATCCCCCGGGCCAGGATCGAATACGGCGGCTGCTCGGTCCTGAACCGGGGCAGCGCCCGTCGTTCGGAAACGTGGTGTGCCTCGACCAGTTCCTCGGCCGGGAAGGTCGAGCATCCGAAGGCCCGTATCTTGCCGGCCGATACGAGATCGCCGAGAACGGACAGGGTCTCCTCGACATCGGTCGTGTGGTCGGGGCGGTGCACCTGGTAGAGGTCGATCCAGTCGGTGTCGAGCCGCCTCAGGCTGTCGTCCACGGCACGCACGATCCAGCGCCTGGAGTTGCCGCTCCGGTTGCGCCCTTCGCCCATCTGGAAGTGCACCTTGGTCGCCAGCACGACATCGTCGCGCCGCCCCTTGAGGGCCTTCCCGGTGATCGTCTCGGATTCGCCGCCGGAGTACATGTCGGCGGTGTCCACGAAGTTGATCCCGTGATCGAGTGCGGCGTGGATGATCCGCACGCACTCCTCGTGGTCCGGGTTCCCCACGGCTCCGAACATCATCGTGCCGAGGCAGTGCGCACTGACCTCGATGCCGGTCCCGCCCAGATTTCGGTATCGCATGCTCATGCGGCCGCACTCTAGGAGTTGGAGCGCACTTCAGGGCAAGGGCTTTCCGAGGCCGACCGGTCACCCGTCCCCCACCGCCGGGCCCGCCGGTCCCCCCGGCCCGGCGGGCCCCCGTAAGGCGGACACGGACACGGTGCTGCTCCCGTACGGCGGCGTGCGCCGTGCGGGAGCAGCACTCCCCCCGTGTGCGGCGTCAGTCCGCCAGTGGCAGGTAGACCCGGTTGCCCGCGGCGGCGAACTCGGCGGACTTCTCCGCCATGCCCGCCTGGATCTCGTCGGCCTTCAGGTCGCCGCCGTGCTCGCGGCGGATGTCCTGGGAGATCTTCATCGAGCAGAACTTCGGACCGCACATGGAGCAGAAGTGCGCGGTCTTGGCCGGCTCGGCCGGGAGGGTCTCGTCGTGGAACTCGCGGGCCGTGTCCGGGTCGAGGGCCAGGTTGAACTGGTCCTCCCAGCGGAACTCGAACCGCGCGTCCGACAGCGCGTCGTCCCACTCCTGGGCGCCCGGGTGGCCCTTGGCCAGGTCCGCGGCGTGCGCAGCGATCTTGTACGTGATGACGCCGGTCTTCACGTCGTCGCGGTTGGGCAGGCCCAGGTGCTCCTTGGGCGTGACGTAGCAGAGCATCGCGGTGCCCCACCAGGCGATCATCGCGGCGCCGATGCCCGAGGTGATGTGGTCGTAAGCCGGCGCCACATCCGTGGTCAGCGGGCCGAGCGTGTAGAACGGCGCCTCCTCGCAGATCTCCTGCTGGAGGTCGATGTTCTCCTTGATCTTGTGCATCGGGACGTGGCCCGGGCCCTCGATCATCGTCTGCACGTTGTGGCGCTTGGCGATCGTGTTGAGCTCGCCCAGCGTCTTCAGCTCGGCGAACTGCGCGGCGTCGTTGGCGTCCGCGATGGAGCCGGGGCGCAGGCCGTCACCCAGCGAGTACGTGACGTCGTACGCCGCGAGGATCTCGCAGAGCTCCTCGAAGTTCGTGTAGAGGAAGTTCTCCTTGTGGTGCGCCAGGCACCACGCAGCCATGATCGAGCCGCCGCGCGAGACGATGCCGGTCTTGCGGCGGGCGGTCAGCGGCACGTACGGGAGCAGCACGCCGGCGTGGACCGTCATGTAGTCGACGCCCTGCTCGGCCTGCTCGATGACCGTGTCCTTGTAGATCTCCCAGGTCAGGTCCTCGGCACGGCCGTCGACCTTCTCCAGCGCCTGGTAGAGCGGCACGGTGCCGATCGGCACGGGCGAGTTGCGCAGCACCCACTCGCGGGTGGTGTGGATGTTGCGGCCGGTCGAGAGATCCATGACCGTGTCGGCGCCCCACTTGGTCGCCCAGGTCATCTTGTCGACCTCCTCCTCGATGGAGGAGGTGACCGCGGAGTTGCCGATGTTGGCGTTGACCTTCACCAGGAAGCGCTTGCCGATGATCATCGGCTCGATCTCCGGGTGGTTCACGTTCGCGGGAAGCACCGCGCGACCTGCGGCGATCTCCTCGCGGACGACCTCGGGGGAGACGTTCTCGCGGATCGCGACGTACTCCATCTCCGGGGTGATCTCGCCCCGGCGGGCGTACGCGAGCTGCGTGACGGCGACGCCGCCGCGGCCACGGCGGGGCTGCCGCGGGCGGCCCGGGAAGACCGCGTCGAGGTTCTTGAGGCCACCGCGGGGCGAGGTGTGCTTGATGCCGTCGTCCTCGGGGCGCACGGGGCGGCCCGCGTACTCCTCGGTGTCGCCTCGGCCGATGATCCAGTTCTCGCGCAGGGGCAGCAGGCCCCGGCGGACGTCGGTCTCGATCTGCGGGTCGGTGTACGGCCCGGACGTGTCGTAGAGCGTCACGTCCTTGCCGTTGGTGAGGTGGACCTGGCGGACCGGCACCCGGATGTCCGGGCGGGAGCCCGCCAGGTATCCCTTGTGCCAGCCGGGCTGGCGCTCGGTCTGGCCGTCGGTGTCCTGGCTGACGGCAGGCGTGCGTGCGTCCTGAATGGTCATGAGACCTGATCTCCCTACGCCGGCATTACCCGGTAACAGGTTCGGCGGTCGACGCAGCCTCTTCCCGTACGCATTCACTGCGCGTACGGTGATCAGCGCCCTCTCAGCCCGGTGCTCCGAGCTCCCGCGTTGTGCAAAGGTGCCCCCACGCTAGCGTCATGTGTGGCGTGCTGAACAGTGGGCCCCCTCATCTGTTGCGATGATCTACGGGTGACGTCCTCGCCGCAGCCCCCCGCCGAGCCCACTGACCCCACGGGTCACACAGGTCATACCGACCATGCGCATGCGGGCCCCGGGCACTCACACGGACACTCCCACAGCCACGGCCCGGCGGCTCCCGTCTCGAAGCACCTGCGCAAGGTGATCGCGGCCGTGCTGATCCCCTTCGCCACCGCCGTCTTCATCGGCATGGTGGTGCTCTGGCCGGGTGGCGCCCCCGCGCACGAGCGCTCCGGGGTGGGTTTTGACCGCCAGACCCAGCAGGGCAAGGTCGTCTCGCTGGCGCGGGTCGACTGCAAGTCCGTCAACGCCTCCCAGGTGCCGGCCACCGGCGACACCTCCACACCCGAGGGACGCGAGGCGCAGGCCGCGCAGACCGGCGAGTGCAAGAAGGCCACCATCGAGGTCGGCACCGGACCGGACAAGGGCCGGACCTTCATCGAGATCGTCCAGCCGGGCGCACCACGGCAGTTGAAAGACGGTCAGGACGTGGTGGTCGCCTACGCGCCGGACGCCCCCAGGGACCTCCAGTACTCGGTGATCGACGTGAACCGGAAGTTCCCGATGGCGCTGCTCGCCGGGATCTTCGCCCTCGCAGTGGTCCTGGTCGGCCGGATGCGCGGGCTGTTCGCGCTCATCGCGCTCGTCGTCAGCTTCGGCGTACTGACCCTCTTCATCCTCCCGGCGATCCTGCAGGGTTCGAACCCGCTGGTCGTTGCGGTGGTCGGGGCCAGCGCCATCATGCTGATCGCGCTCTACATGTGCCACGGCCTGACGGCCCGTACGTCGGTCGCCGTCCTGGGCACGCTCGTCTCACTGCTGCTGATCGGGCTGTTGGGCTCGATGTTCATCGGCTGGGCGTTCCTCAGCGGCAACACCGAGGACAACACGGGGCTGATCCACGGGCTGTACCCGAACATCGACATGAGTGGTTTGCTGCTCGCAGGCGTGATCATCGGGTCGCTCGGTGTGCTCGACGATGTGACGGTCACCCAGACGTCAGCAGTCTGGGAACTCCATCAGGCCGACCCGGCGATGGGCCCCCGCGGCCTGTACCGGGCGGGCATCCGGATCGGGCGGGACCACATCGCCTCAGTGGTCAACACCCTGGTGCTGGCATACGCGGGCGCCGCGCTGCCACTGCTGCTGCTCTTCTCGATCGCGAACAGCAGTATGGGTTCCGTGGCCAACAGTGAACTGGTGGCGGAGGAGATCGTACGAACCCTCGTGGGCTCGATCGGACTGGTGGCCTCGGTGCCGGTGACAACGGCGCTGGCCGCGCTGGTGGTTTCTGCCGACCGACCGGGATCCCCGGCCACCGGGGCGGCTGCGGGGCCGGCCCGCGGCGGCCGGGGCCGGCGTCGCAAGCGCTGAAGGATGTGTGGTGCCCGTTGCGCGGACCGGCGTGCACGGCTGGTCGGGCCGTGCGCGCAGCCCGTCGTCGGGAGCGGCAAGTCGGTGCACTCAGCGCGTCGGCACGCTGAGCCGGTGGTGCGTCTGATCAGCCGGCTGAGTCAGCCCGCGTTCTGCTCGTTCTGCTGCGACTCGGCCAGGATCTTGCCGAGCGCCTCGTCCAGGTTCTCCTCGAAGTCGCCCAGGTTTCGCTCCTGACCGAGCGGAACCAGCCGATCGGTGCGGTCGAGGAACGCGACGAGCGGCGCCGCACTGGCACGGAAGAGTGCCCGGTCGGCCCCGACCTGGAGCCTGATGTGGACGTCGGACAGTTCCTCCGGGTCGGTGGGGGCGATGTGTACGTCGCCGTCACCGCACGGCTTGTTGATGCCGTCCAGCAGTAGTTCCCGGCCGAACGCCCAGGTCACGGGCGCATCTCCGGGAAGGTGGAAGGTCAGGCGGATTGCGTAGGGGTCACGAGCGTCGTACCGGAGCTCCACCGGGATCCGGAACGAGAGCTCCTCGGAAACGAGGAAGCTCATCATGACCTCTGCCTGTACCGACTCGCGCATTGCCTACCCCGCTGTTGTGGAAGTGGCCAGGAATGATCCCCCAGGGCCCTCTTGACAAGAGTGGTGGAAGCGCCAGCAGATCACAAGGAGTGAGTTTTCAGATACTGATAGAGAACGAGAGGGTGCTCAACAGCGCGCCTACTTCACTCCGTAGCCGATCAACCGCATAGAGCAAGCGGTCTTCTTGGTGCAGTGGGAGAGAAATAGCCATGGTCGCGGCAGTGTCACCCGCTGTAATCGGGATGGCCGCGCACACCGTGCCCAGCGCGTACTCCTGACGCTCGGTCACCGGCTGCATCCGCTGGAAGGATGCGATGCGCTGCTCCAGCGCCCGCTGGTCGGCCACGGTGTACGGGGTGATCGCCTCGACGGGGTGGCGGTCCAGGTAGTCCTTGCGCGTCTTCTCGTCGAGCTGGCCCAGCAGGCACTGCCCGATGGCGTGCGCGTGGCCGGTCTCGCGGAAATCGGCCCACTCTTCGCAGGCCGGGTTGGCCGGGGTGTCCGAGACGCCCACGACCTCGATCTCACCCTCGCGGTAGACCGCGAAGTAGACGGGGGCCCCGACCGCGTCGCGGAAGTGCGCGAGGGAGTCGAGGATCATGCTGCGACGTTTCTGCTGGAGTCCGCCACCGGCCAGCCGCCCGGCGGCGTCGCCCAGGACGAACACGCCGCTCTCCCGGCGCAGGTAGCCCTCGTGGGTCAGGGTGCGCAGCAGGTGGTACGCGGTGGGAAGCGGGAGCCCTGCCTCGCGCGCCAGTTGTTTGGCCGGAGCTCCCTCGCTATGGGAGCCCACCGCTTCGAGCAGTCTCAACGCCCGCTGCACCGAACCGATCAGCGTCGGCACACCGGCATTGTGAACCGAAGACAAAGCTCACCCCCAGGCGTGGCGGCAGGCCGTGGGGGGCCCGCCCTGCGGGGGCCGCCCCCGCGTATGCCGTGGCTCCTGGGGGTCGTGCTCGGTGAGTTGCTCTACAGAACCGCGGGTCGAGGCGGCATTACCGGCTTTCGGTGCCCAGGTAACGGCACAGATTGCCACTCTATCTGCCGATTCCCGCAGTGTGAGCGGTTTGGCGTGTCACGTTCCCTCACCTGGGTTAATCCCGTTACCGACCGGCTTGGGCCGTTCTACCACTCGCCGGAGGAGGACTTCGAGCCGCTGCCGCTGAACTTCTTCACGAGGAAGACCAGGCCGGCGACCAGGGCGACGAAGAGCAGGACGTTGAAGACGAATCCGATCAGCGTCGCCAGGACGTGGGTGATCACACCGCCGAAGACGAGAATCACCAGCAGCGGAACGGCGACCCACTTAACCCACCAGGGCATGCCTGCGAATGTTTCTCGGATGCCGTTCATGTCCTCAACCTCTTCCTCGTCCGTGACTTCCTGCTTTCGATGCTAGGAGGCCGCAGACGCCCGCGGGGGCCCGCAAGCCCCCGCAGTCCCCTGACCCGCCCCCTAGGGGGATCAGGGGCTCAACCCTCATCCGGCGCTCCCGCCGCTCACGCCTCCGGCGGGGAGAAGACCACCATCACCTTCAGGTTCTCGGTGATGTGGTGGAACTTGTGCGGGACCCCGGCGGGTACGTAGACCACGCTGCCGTTGGCCACCGTCGTGGTCTCCACGCCCACCGTGATCGAGGCCCTGCCGCTCACGACGAAATACACCTCGTCCTGTCCGTGCGGCTGTTGCGGATCACTCTGCCCCGCATCGAGCGCGTACAGCCCGACCGACATGTTCCGCTCACGCAGGAACTGCAGATAGGCGCCGTCGTTCACGGCCCTCTCCGCTTCGAGCTCGTCCAGCCGGAAGGCCTTCATCTTCGCTGTGCCCCTTGTGCTCTCTCGTACGACCGCCATCAGCAGATCTGCCGATGTTCCACCGGGATCTTCTCTGCAACGATCAGACACATGACGAATTTCGTAGTCAAGACGCTCGCCAACGCGGCGGCCCTGGCCGTCGCCATCTGGCTCCTCGCCGGCATCACCCTGGACGACGGCAGCAGCATGGGCCGCCGGACGCTCACCCTGATCCTGGTGGCGCTGATCTTCGGCCTGGTCAACTTCATCGTCAAGCCCGTGGTGAAGCTGTTCTCCCTGCCGCTGTTCATCCTCACCCTCGGTCTGTTCACCCTCGTCGTGAACGCGCTGATGCTGATGCTGACCTCGTGGCTGGCCAAGCAGTTCGACCTCAGCTTCCACGTCGACAACTTCTGGACCGCGGTCGTCGGCGCCCTGATCATCTCCATCGTCTCCTGGGCCGTGAACATGGTCCTGCCCGACAAGAACTGAAGCGCCCGCATGTACCGCGTGTGCTTCGTCTGCACCGGCAACATCTGCCGCTCGCCCATGGCCGAGTCCGTCTTCCGCGCACGCGTCGCCGAGGCCGGACTCGACCACCTGGTCGAGGTCGACAGCGCCGGCACCGGCGGCTGGCACGAGGGGGACGGCGCCGATGCGCGCACCGTCGCCGTCCTGGAGGCCGCCGGGTACGAGCAGGACCACCGGGCCCGGCAGTTCCGGTCCTCCTGGTTCGCCGGCCTCGACCTCGTCATCGCCCTCGACGCCGGGCACCTGCGGGACCTGCGCGCCCTCGCCCCCACCCCGCAGGACGCCGCCAAGGTCCGCCTGCTGCGGTCGTACGACCCCGCGGTCCCGGCCGCGGAGGCCGACGTACCCGATCCCTACTACGGGTCCCTCGACGGGTTCGAGGAGTGCCTGGCCCTGGTCGAGGCGGCGAGCCCCGGCCTGCTGGACGCCGTACGCGAAGCCGTGAAGGAGTCACCCACCCCATGAGCGAACACGACGGCGCCAGCGCCGTACCCGCGGCCCGGCTCGGCGACGGCACCCTCGCCGTCCGCGCCGGCCTGCCCGAGCCCGTCAAGAACGAGCCGACCATGCCCGGCCCGGTCTTCGCCGCCCACTTCCACCTCCCCGGCGACGTCGACGGCCCGTACACCTACGGGCGCGACACCAACCCCACCTGGACCCTGCTGGAACAGGCCATCGGGGAGCTGGAAGCCCCCGGCCAGGACGGCGTCCACACCATCGCCTTCGCCTCCGGCATGGCCGCCGTCTCCGCCGTACTCCTCTCGCAGGCGCGCACCGGAGACACCGTCGTCCTGCCCTCCGACGGATACCAGGCACTGCCGCTGCTGCGCGAGCAGCTGGAGGCGTACGGAATCCACGTGCGCACCGCCCCCACCGGCGAGGACGCGCAGCTCGCGGTCCTCGACGGGGCGCGGCTGCTGTGGATCGAGACCCCTTCCAACCCCGGGCTCGACGTGTGCGACGTACGCCGCCTCGTGGACGCGGCGCACGCCGGCGGAACCCTGGTCGCCGTCGACAACACGCTCGCCACCCCGCTCGGCCAGCGGCCACTCGAACTCGGCGCCGACTTCTCCGTCGCCAGCGGCACCAAGGGCCTCACCGGCCACGGTGACGTACTGCTCGGATACGTCGTCTGCCGCGACCCCGGGCTCGCGGCGGGCGTCCGCCGCTGGCGCAAGATCGTCGGAGCCATCCCCGGGCCCATGGAGGCATGGCTCGCCCACCGCTCCCTGGCCACCATCCAACTGCGCAGCCAGCGGCAGTGGGCCAACGCCCTGGCGGTCGCCGAAGCACTCGCCGACCGCGCCGACGTGAGCGGGCTGCGCTACCCCGGACTGCCGGCGGACCCGTCGCACAAGACGGCCGCCCGCCAGATGCGGGGGTTCGGATCGGTGGTCTCCTTCACCCTCCCCGACCGCGCGCACGCCGAGCGCTTCATGGCGGCCCTGCACCTGGTCGAGGACGCCACGAGTTTCGGCGGGGTGCGGTCCACCGCCGAGCGGCGCGGGCGGTGGGGCGGCGATGCGGTTCCCGAGGGCTTCATCCGCTTCTCCGCCGGGGCGGAGGACACCGAGGACCTGGTCCAGGATGTGCTGCGAGCCCTCGACTCCGCGGGTACGGGGGCCTGAAACAGCCGTGGAAAGGCGGTCCGAGCCTCCCCCCAAGTGGCTCGGACCGCTTCGGGTTCCGCGCGCGAAGAACCACCTGCACAAGGCTAGTTGACTCTGTGTCAGAGTCCAATCACGGTAACGACAGGACCCTATCGGCATATTTATAGTTGAAGGCCCCCACCGAGAGGGGCCGTCATGGACCTGGCCCTGCTGCGCACCTTCGTCGCCGTGCACCGGGCCGGCTCGTTCACCCGGGCCGCCGCGCTCCTCGGGCTGTCGCAGCCCGCCGTCACCTCGCAGATCCGCACGCTCGAACGCCAATTGGGGCGGCCGCTCTTCCACCGCCGGGCCCGCGGTGTCACCCCCACCGCCGTCGGCGACGAGCTCGCGCACAAGGCCGCTCCGCACCTCGACGCCCTGCTGCGGATCACCGAGTCGGAGCGGGAGGCCGCGGGTACGGCACGCACCCTTCATCTCGCAGGACCTCCCGAGTTCCTGAGCCTGCGCGTACTGCCCGCCCTCGCGCCGCTGGTCGGCCAGGGCCACACCCTGCGCACCGCCCTGCTGACCGACGCGGCGGAGACCCTCGAAGGGCTCGCCGCCGGGCACCACGACCTCGTCGTCGCCACCGCCCGCCCGCGCGGAGCGCTCTTCAACGCCACTGCCCTGTGCGACGAGGAGCACGTCCTGGTGGCCGCGCCCTACTGGGCCGCCCTCGTCGATCCGGACCGGCTAGGCAAGAGCGGCCCCGAGGCCCTGGAGGGCATCCCGGTCGTCGAGGTCCACGAGAGCCTGCCGCTCGTCACCCGCTACTGGGCCACCGTCTTCGACGCACTGCCCGACGCGGCGGCCACCGTCGTCGCCCCCGATCTGCGGGCCGTGGTGGAGTGCGTCCGGGCCGGCGCCGGGCTCGCGGTGCTGCCCCGCTACCTGTGCCAGGACGCGCTGGACCGGGGACAGGTCGTCGCCCTCCTGGAGCCCGCGGTACCGCCGCTGCGCACCTGGTTCCTCGTCGTACGCAGCGGCAGCCTCGCCCTGGCCCACCTCGCGCGGGCCCATGAACGGCTGCTGAGCGCCGGCGCACACTGGTGAGCCATCGGGTTCCGGGCGCCGAGGCGTTTCAGAAGCGGAGTCCTGGGCCACTCTTCTCCCATGACCGAACGTCCCGTGGTCAAACGCACCGCCCGCGCGATCCTGCTCGACGGTGACGACCTGATCCTCATCAAGCGCACCAAGCCCGGCGTCGATCCCTACTGGCTCACTCCCGGCGGCGGAGTGGAGTCCTCGGACGCCACCGTCGTCGACGCCCTCCACCGAGAGGTCCACGAAGAACTCGGCGCGAAGATCACCGATGTGGTGCCCTGTTTCGTCGACACCATCGAGCACATCGCCGACCGGGGAGTGACCGGGGTCAAGGTGCAACACTTCTTCGTCTGCCACCTCGAATCCATGGACCCCGGCCTACGGCACGGCCCCGAGATCGACGAGCCCGAGGGCGAGTACGAGATCGTCCGCGTGCCCTTCAGCCGCGTCGGGATCGCCGCGGTCCACCTCGTCCCGCTGTCCCTGCGCCACTACCTCGACGGCAACATCGAGGGCGTACGTGCCATGCACGCCCCCGACCTGGGCTGACCCGAGCCCCGGCCCGATCCGACGCAACGGAGTGCAGGCGCCTGCCGGTCTCAGCCGGCGACGCCTGCCAGTTCCTCCACCGCGTCGTGGCGAATCCGCTCACCGGGGATCCCGATCCTCTTCAGCGCGTCCACACCACTGCGGATCATCGCTGCGGGCCCCGAGATGAAGGCGTCGTACGAGCTCCAGGGCCCGTGCGTGCCCACCGCCTGGGGCAGCTGCCCGGCCAGCCCGTCCGCGCACACCACGGGCCGTACCGAGAGCCACGGATGTGAGCGCTGGAGCCCCAGCAAGGTGTCCTTGTCGTACAGGTCGCTGTCGCTGCGCGCACCGAAGAACACCTCCACCGGGCGGCGTTCACCGTGCTCGGCCACGTCCTCGATCAACGCCTTGATGGGCGCGATTCCGGTGCCGCCGCCCAGGCAGAGCATGCCGTTGTCGGTGCTGTGGTCCACGACCATCGAGCCGGCCGGCGGTCCGAGCCGCAGCACGTCCCCGGGCCTGGCGTGCCGTACGAGGGCGTTGGAGACCCAGCCCGCAGGGACGGCCTTGACGTGGAAGGACAGCAGCCCGTCGGCGCGCGGCGCCGAGGCGAAGGAGTAGTGCCGCCACACCCGCGGCCACCACGGGGTCTCCAGGCTCGTGTACTGGCCCGCGAGGAAGGCGTACGGCTGGTCGGGGCGGACGGTGATCACTGCGATGTCCGGGGTGCGCAGGTCGTGGGAGACCACCTCGGCGTGCCACCACGGCGGGGCCTTCACCTCGTCCTCGGCCGCCGCGTCGATCATGATCTGGGAGATCGAGGTGTACGCCCGTACCCAGGCCGCCTGGGCCTCCGGCCCCCAGGTGTGCTCCGCGTACCGGGCCAGCGCCCCGATCAGGGCCTCTCCCACCACCGGGTAGTGGCCCGCCACCGTGCCGTATTTGCGGTGCCCGGTACCCAGCCTGCGCAGGTACGGGACGAGGACATCGGGATTGTCGATGTGCTCGGCGGCGGTCAGCAGCGCCTTCAGCAGCCGGTCGCGCTGTACGTCCATCGCGGCGGGGAACATGCCCCGGACGTCCGGGTGCCCGGTGAACACCAGGGCGTAGAAGTACGAGGTCACCTTGTCGGCGACAGGTGCGATCTCCGCGAGCGTCCGGCGGATGAGTACGGCATCGGGGGAGGGCTCGGTCGCGCCGCCCCCGGAGGGTATCCGAGCCGGCCTCCCTCTGGCCGGTCTGGTGGGCGGAGCGTCCATGCGGTGCCTCGCTTCGAGCATCTCGGTAAGGTCTGCACACGCCACGGCCTCAGATCCGTGGTTCCGGGTTTCACAGCGTGCCAGCCCTGCCGAGGGCTGGCGGGGAAATGCGGGAATTCCGCGTTTCGAACCCACTATCCCCTTAAGATGCCTCAACTCCCGGGCGTGCCAACCCCGCCAGCTGATACGCCTCCCGCAGGTCCCGGCCCGTGTAGACATGAGTCGCCCGCTCGGCCAGATACGGCCGCGCATTGACCGCCACCGACCGGGGCACCGCCTCGAAGAGCGCGGCATCGGTCCGGGAATCCCCGTACGCGACACAGTCGCTCCGACTCACCCCGAACTGCGCGCACAACCTGTCCGCCACCATGACCTTGCCCTCGGGCGTCAGGATGCCCGCCGCGTCCACGGGCCGGGTGAAGGGCACCTCCGGGAAGAGCGAGCCGTGCGCGGCATGCGCGCCCCACTCCAGAAGCAGCTCGACGAAGAAGGACGGCGACAGCGAGATCACCGCGCAGTAGTCCCCGCGCTCCCGGATCTCCTGCCATACCTCGCGGATCCCGGACAGCCACGGCGAGCCGTCGAACGCCGCCCGGACATGCGCGGGTGTCAGAGCGGACCAGAGGCCCTGCGCTGCCACCGAGAACTGGTGCGGCCCGATCTCCTGCGCTCCGAAGGCCCGCTCCAGCTCGGCGATCTCGGCCGTCAGTCCGAGCTGGCGGGAGATCTCGACCGGCGCGGCCGAGCCGTACATCAGCGTCCCGTCGAGATCGAAGAGGTGCAGGGTGCTCATAACCGTCGAGGCTAGTCCGTCGCCTGCACGCGAAACAGGATGTTTCACGTGAAACATCGACCCGATTCACGCGGAACGCCCTCATGTTTCACGTGAAACATCCAGTCCCTAATCCCCTGGACGCCCCCCGGCCAATGATCCAGTCTGGGCCCGTGACACCACCACATCTCAGCGAACTTCCGATCCGCGCACTGACCGTGGACGACCTCCGCCACTGCGCCGATCTCTCCGAAGACCGCGGCTGGCCGCGCGAGGACCACAAGTGGGGACTGCTCCTCGCCGCCGGAAACGGCTACGGCATCGACGCCCCTGACGGCCGGGGGCTCGCCACGGCCTGCGTCGTCACCCGGTACGGACACATCGGGACCGATCCGGAGCTCGCCGCCATCGGGATGGTCCTGGTCGCCGACCGCTATGCCCGCCAGGGCCTGGGCCGGCGCCTGATGACGTACATCTGCGATGACGTCCTCAAGGGAGTTCCGCTCACCCTGCACGCGACACCGTACGGCCGTCCCCTCTATGAGGAGCTCGGTTTCGACACCACGGGACGCGCCGAGATGCTGCGCGGCACCTTCCGCCCCGATGACACCGCTCCCGCTGCCACGGCGGACGGCGCCACGGTCCGGCCGGCCACCGGCGAGGACGTCGCACGGATCCTGCGCCTGGACAGCGAGGTCTTCGGCACCGACCGGACCCACCTGATCACCCGGCTGCCCGCCTTCACGGACAGGCTGCTGGTCGCCGAGGACCCCGCCGGCGACCTGATCGGGTACGCCGCCATCTGGCCCAACATGGAGACCCATGTGATCGGCCCCCTGATCGCCCGCGACCAGGTCACGGCCCAAGCGCTCGTCACCGCCCTGGCTGCCACGACCGAGCGGCCACTGCGCACCGATGTCGACGTACGCCACGAGGAGCTCCTCGCCTGGCTCAAGGGCCGCGGCCTCGAATCCGTGGCCTTCAACGCCGTCATGACCCGAGACATCCCCGGCCTGCCCGGCGACTGGACCCGCCGCTGGGCTCCGCTCACCGTGGCAGCCGGCTGAGAAAGGACCCACCCGACCATGACAGCCGCCACTGACCTGGAGATCCGCCCGGCCGGCGAGGCCGACCTGCCCGCGATCGTGGCCATGCTCGCCGACGACCCGCTGGGGGCGACCCGTGAGTCCCCGGACGACCTCACCCCGTACACCGAGGCCCTCAAACGCCTGACCGACGATCCGCGTCAGCACCTGGTCGTCGCCGTCCGCGGGGAGCGTGTCGTCGGCACCCTCCAGCTCACGATCGTCCCCGGTCTCTCCCGCAAGGGAGCCACTCGCTCGATCATCGAGGCGGTCCGCATCCACGCCGATGAGCGCGGCAGCGGCCTGGGCACCCGGTTCATCGAGTGGGCCATCGAGCAGTCCCGCGCCGAGAACTGCCAACTCGTGCAGCTCACCTCGGACGTGACCCGTACCGACGCCCACCGCTTCTACGAGAGGCTCGGCTTCACCGCCTCCCACGTGGGGTTCAAGCTGCAGCTCTGACCGGCCGAGAACGCGGACGCGAAAGGCCGGGACGTTGCGTGCGTCCCGGCCTACGATCGGGAGGATGAGCAGCCTTCCCCTCATCACCACCGCGGAGCGCCGCCACCGGCTCGGCCGCAGGCACCGCCTGGCGCCCTCGGCCCGCGCCGCCGCAGTGGCCGAGGCTGCGGACTCCGTCGTCGCCCTGCACGCCACCGACGCCGCGACCGTCTTCCTTTCGGCGCGCGCCCGGATGGCCGAGAGCGAACCCGGCACGATCGAGCACGCGCTCTACGGGGACGTCAGCCTCGTCCGACTGCTGAGCATGCGCAACACGCTCTTCGCCGTCTCCGCCGAACTCGCCCCGCACGTGGACGCATCCACCGCCCGGGGCATCGCGGTGAAGGAGCGGCGAACCCTCCTCAAGCACCTCGCCGAGGACGGCCAGGGCCTCGATGCCGCCTGGCTGACCGATGCCGAGGCCGCCGCGCTCGACGCCCTAGACCACAGCGGCCCCTGCACCGGCAGCCAGCTCTCCGCCGCCGTCCCGGCCCTGCGCCGGAAGATCACCATCGGCCGCGGCAAGAAGTACGAGACGGAGACCGGCGTCGCCACCCGGGTCATCCGGCTGCTCGCCGCCGACGGGCGGATCCGCCGGGACCGGCCGCGCGGATCGTGGACCTCCAGCCAGTACCGCTGGGTCCACACCGAGCCCTGGCCTCCTGTACCCGTGGCCGAGGCCCGGGCCGAGGTCGCCCGCCGCTGGCTCCACGCGTACGGGCCGGCCACCGAGGCCGACCTCAAGTGGTGGACCGGCTGGACCCTCACCGACGTACGCAAGGCCCTCGCCGCCGTCGGCCCCGAGCAGGTGCGGCTCGACGACGGCACCATCGCCCTCGTCGGCCCCGGGGACACCGCGCCGGAACACGCCCCCGAGCCCTGGGCCGCCCTGCTGCCCGGCCTCGACCCGAGCGCCATGGGGTGGGCCGACCGCGGCTTCCACCTCGACCCCGCCCACCGGCCCGCCCTCTTCGACTACGCCGGCAACATCGGCCCCACCGTCTGGTGGAACGGCGAGATCGTCGGCGGCTGGGCCCAGCGCGCCGACGGCGCCGTCGTGTACCGCCTGCTGGGCAGCCCCGGCGGCGCCGCCGAGAGGGCGATCTCCGCCGAGGCCGCCCGGCTCGCGGAGTGGATCGCGGACGC
Source organism: Streptomyces sp. NPDC037242 (assembly GCF_055604165.1). Taxonomy (NCBI): domain Bacteria; kingdom Bacillati; phylum Actinomycetota; class Actinomycetes; order Kitasatosporales; family Streptomycetaceae; genus Streptomyces; species Streptomyces sp. NPDC037242. The sequence goes on along the minus strand of NZ_JBVJUY010000015.1, from coordinate 17,145 downwards.
CCGCATCACCCCGCGCTTCCGCACTCCGCTGGAGCGCGAACTCGTAGCCTGATGATGTGGTGCCAGGGGGTGTCTAGCCGATGCCCCGCCATCCCTGCGGGTCCACCCCGCCGGGCACCGGGGCCTGGGTGTCGTACGGCTCCCGCGTGAACACGAACGAGCCGAGGTCGAGGTGGCTCACCGAGCCGTCCGGCCGCCGCACCGCCCGCAGCGACTCCCCCGCGTAATAGCCGGTCAGGCCGGTCCAGGTGCCGTCCGGCTCCGCCCGGAACCTGGCCGCACGTCCCGTCGCGCTCAGCGGGCCCAGCTCCAGCAGGCCCTCCGCGGTCAGCCGGAGGGAGTACGCGCCCGTGCCCCAGTACCAGGGCCCGCACAGCTCCAGCGCGACCGGATCGGCCTCCCGGAACGGCCGCCACGGCCGCGGGAAGGGCGGCTCCGCGTCGGCCACGATCGCCACCATGTCCGCGGCCACGGCCGCGGCCGGCAACCCCGACGTACAGTTCGCCAGCACCACGGCCGCCACGTCGTCCGCCTCGCTCAGCCACAGTCCCGCGACGAAGCCGGGCAGCGAGCCCGTGTGCCCGGCGAGGTGGCGCCCTGCGCTGTTCAGCAGCTGCACTCCGAGTCCGTACCCGCCCTCGGCGAGCCCCGGCTCCGGGGGAGCGGCCGGCGTGCGCATCTCCCGTACCGTGTCGGCGCTCAGCACCCGATCGTCACCGCGCAGGAGGAAGGTCGCGAACCGCGCAAGGTCCGTGGTCGTGGACCACAGTTGGCCGGCGGCCGCCATCAGCCCCAGGTCCTCCAGCGGCTCCGGCATCATGACGTCGGCCCACGGGTGCACCGCCCATCCCCCGGCGTGCGGGGCCTGCGGCTGTGCGCTGGTGCGGTCCAGCCCCAGCGGCTCCAGGATCTCGGCCCGCAGCACCTCTTCCCACGGCTTCCCGCGCACGGCCTCCACGAGCGAACCCAGCAGCGTGTAGCCCGGGTTGGAGTAGTGGTGCCGGCGTCCGGGCTCGTGACGGAAGGGCTTGTCCCCCAGTACGTCCGAGAGCTCCGGCCGCAGCGTCGCCGGCGAGCGCTCCCACCACTCACCGGGCGTCTCCGCCGCCAAGCCGCCGGTGTGGGCCAGCAGCTGACCGACGGTCACCTCACCCACGCCCGCCCCCGGCAGGAACTTCTCCACCGGATCCCCGAGCCCCAGCAGGCCCTCGTCCCGCAGCCGCAACACCAGAACGGCCGTGAAGGTCTTGGTGATCGAGCCGATCCGGTACTGCACGTTCCCGTCGGGTCCGTGCCCTTCCACGGAGGTCCGCGAGCCCTCCCACACCACTGCGCCGCCGCGCACCACGGCCGCCACCACCGACGGGGCCCGCCCGTCGCTCTGCGCGACGGCGATCCGGCGCCTCAGCGCGCGCCGGGTGGCAGGGAGCAGTTCCAGGTCTTCAGATCGGGCATCCATGATCGGATGCTACGTGTTGGCCATGTCCACGAACCGCGAATAGTGGCCCTGGAAGGCGACGGTGATCGTCGCCGTCGGACCGTTACGGTGCTTCGCCACGATCAGGTCGGCCTCGCCCGCACGGGGCGACTCCTTCTCGTACGCGTCCTCACGGTGGAGCAGGATCACCATGTCGGCGTCCTGCTCGATGGAGCCGGACTCACGCAGGTCGGAGACCATCGGCTTCTTGTCGGTGCGCTGCTCGGGACCACGGTTCAGCTGGGACAGGGCGATCACCGGGACCTCGAGCTCCTTCGCCAGCAGCTTGAGGTTTCGCGACATGTCCGAGACCTCCTGCTGGCGGCTTTCGGGACGGCGGGAACCACCCGACTGCATCAGCTGGAGGTAGTCGATGACGACGAGCGAGAGGTCGTTGCGCTGCTTGAGCCGACGGCACTTCGCACGGATCTCCATCATCGACAGGTTGGGGGAGTCGTCGATGTAGAGGGGGGCGGCGGAGACGTCCGGCATCCGGCGGGCCAGCCGGGTCCAGTCGTCGTCGGTCATCGTGCCGGAGCGCATGTGGTGCAGCGCCACGCGGGCCTCCGCCGACAGCAGGCGCATCGCGATCTCGTTGCGGCCCATTTCGAGGGAGAAGATGACGCTCGGGAGGTTGCTCTTGATGGAGCAGGCCCGGGCGAAGTCCAGCGCGAGCGTGGACTTACCCATGGCGGGGCGGGCCGCGATGACGATCATCTGGCCGGGGTGGAGGCCGTTGGTCAGCGAGTCGAGGTCGGTGAAGCCCGTCGGGACACCGGACATCTGGCCGCTGCGCGACCCGATCGCCTCGATCTCGTCGAGGGCGCCTTCCATGATGTCGCCCAGCGGCAGGTAGTCCTCGGAGGTGCGCTGCTCGGTGACCGCGTAGATCTCCGCCTGGGCGCTGTTGACGATCTCGTCGACGTCGCCGTCCGCGGCGTAGCCCATCTGCGTGATCTTCGTGCCGGCGGCCACCAGGCGGCGCAGGACCGCCCGCTCGTGGACGATCTCGGCGTAGTACTCGGCATTCGCCGCGGTGGGGACCGACTGCACGAGCGTGTGCAGGTACGAGGCCCCGCCCACCTTGCTGATCTCGCCGCGCCGGGTCAGCTCGGCGCCCACGGTGATCGGGTCGGCCGGCTCGCCCTTGGCGTACAGGTCGAGGATGGCCTGGTAGATCGTCTCGTGCGAGGGCCGGTAGAAGTCGTGGCCCTTCAGCACCTCGACCACGTCGGCGATGGCGTCCTTGGACAGCAGCATGCCGCCGAGCACCGACTGCTCGGCATCGAGGTCCTGCGGCGGGACACGCTCGAAGCCGCCGCCACCGCCGTCCCAGGAGCCGCCCTCACGGCCTCGGTCGTGCTGTTCGTCCCCGCGGCCTCGGCCCTCGCCCCCACGGCGCGGACGGGCGGGCAGACGGTCTCCCGGACCGCTGTCGGCCCAGGGGTCGTCCATGGGCTCGGGCATGCTCACCGGGCCGCCTCCTCCCGTCCGCAACGCGGACCTCGCCGTGTCACTCTTTCTACGACACGGCTCTGACATTTGGGGCACCCGAATCCGCAGTCGGCGAGTCGGGCAACGAACAACGGTAGGCCCGCGAGCGGCGTCAGCCAATCTTGTTATCCACAGGCTGTGTGGATGAGATGTGGACGACGGCGCCAATGCTGTGGGTAAGTCCCCGGAAGCTGTGCACGGACCGGGGGATGACGCTGTGGACAAAATCACCCGACCCTCCCCGTTACCCCACCTGACCTGCAATTTTTCTCTCCACGGGCTGTGGGGGAGAAAAATATTGGCCACTGTCTCAAGATCGCCACCAATGAGGTGCGGAGAACGCCCAAGTCAACGCATCGGTAAGGATCCAAGGACCCTTGTGTCTATTACCTGTGGAAGATTAGATTGAGCCCATGACACAGGCCCCCGCAGCGCCGAAGGCTGCCCCGAGACGGCACGACCGAGAGATCTTCGCACTCGCCGTTCCCGCCTTCGGCGCACTCGTCGCCGAACCCCTTTTCGTGATGGCCGACAGCGCCATCGTGGGACACCTCGGCACGCCCCAGCTGGCCGGCCTCGGCATCGCCGCCGCACTGCTCACCACCGCCGTGAGCGTCTTCGTCTTCCTCGCCTACGCCACCACCGCGGCCGTCGCCCGCCGTGTCGGCGCCGGCGATCTGCAGGCCGCCATCCGGCAGGGCATGGACGGCATCTGGCTCGCCCTGCTCCTCGGCGCGGCCGTCATCGCCGTGGTCCTGCCCACGGCGCCCTGGCTGATCTCCCTCTTCGGAGCCTCCGACACCGTCGCCCCGTACGCGATCACCTACCTGCGCATCTCCGCCCTGGGCATCCCGGCCATGCTGGTGGTGCTCGCCGCCACCGGAGTCATCCGCGGCCTCCAGGACACCCGGACCCCGCTCTACGTCGCCGTCGGCGGCTTCGCACTCAACGCGGGCCTCAACGCCGCCCTCGTCTACGGCGCCGGCCTCGGCATCGCCGGGTCCGCCTGGGGCACGGTGATCGCCCAGTGCGCCATGGCCGCCGCCTACCTGGTCGTGGTCGTCCTAGGTGCCCGACGGCACGGCGCCTCACTGCGCCCCGATGCCACCGGGATACGGGCCTGCGCCCAGGCCGGCGTGCCGCTACTGGTCCGCACCCTGTCCCTGCGGGCCGTCCTGATGATCGCGACAGCCGTTGCCGCCCGGCTCGGCGACGCCGATATCGCCGCCCACCAGATCCTGCTCTCGCTGTGGTCCCTGCTGGCCTTCGCCCTGGACGCCATCGCCATCGCCGGGCAGGCCATCATCGGCCGCTACCTGGGCGCCGGCGACACCGAGGGCGCGAAGGCCGTCTGCCGCCGCATGGTGCAGTGGGGGATCGGCTCGGGCGTCGTCCTGGGCGTCCTCGTGATCGCGACCCGTCCACTGTTCGTCCCGCTGTTCACCAGCGACCCGGCGGTCAAGGACGCCATCCTGCCCGCCCTGCTCGTGGTGGCCCTCTCCCAGCCGGTTTCTGGCATCGTCTTCGTGCTCGACGGGGTCCTGATGGGCGCGGGGGACGGCCGCTACCTAGCCTGGGCCATGCTGGTGACCCTCGCGGTGTTCACCCCGGCCGCGCTGCTCGTCCCGGCCGTGGGCGGCGGCCTGACCACGCTGTGGTGGGCCATGACGCTGATGATGCTGGTCCGGATGGCCACCCTCCAGCTGCGCGCTCGATCGGGCCGCTGGCTGGTCGCGGGAGCCACCCGCTGACCCTCTGTTTCACGTGAAACATCGCGAGAGCGCCAGGAAGGCCCCGATGTTTCACGTGAAACATCGCTCGCCTCACCCCGAGCCGCCCCACCGCGTCCGGGAACGACGAAGGGCCGCACCCCACAGGGTGCGGCCCTTCATGCGCAGCCCTTAGGCGGCGACGACCTCGATGCCCACGTTCGCGGCCACGTCGGCGTGCAGACGCACGGAGACCTGGTACGAACCGAGGGTCTTGATCGGCGAGCCCAGCTCAACGCGGCGCTTGTCGACCTTCGGGCCACCGGAAGCCTCGATCGCCGTGGCGATGTCGGACGGGGTGACGGAACCGAAGAGACGACCGGCGTCACCCGCGCGGGTGGCCAGACGAACCTTCACGCCCTCGAGCTTGGCCTTGACCTCGTTGGCCTGCTCGATGGTCGCGATCTCGTGGATCTTGCGGGCGCGGCGGATCTGCGCCACGTCCTTCTCGCCACCCTTGGTCCAGCGGATCGCGAAACCACGCGGGACCAGGTAGTTGCGAGCGTAACCGTCCTTGACGTCGACGACATCGCCGGCGGTACCGAGGCCAGAGACCTCGTGGGTCAGGATGATCTTCATTAGTCGGTCACCCTTTCCTTATCGCGCGGTGGACGTGTAGGGCAGCAGCGCCATCTCACGGCTGTTCTTCACGGCCGTGGCGACGTCACGCTGGTGCTGCGTGCAGTTGCCGGTAACGCGGCGGGCACGGATCTTGCCGCGGTCGGAAATGAACTTCCGCAGCATGTTCGTGTCCTTGTAGTCCACGTACGCGGTCTTGTCCTTGCAGAACGCGCAGACCTTCTTCTTAGGCTTGCGCACAGGCGGCTTCGCCATTGTGTCTCTCCTGTGTGATCAAGAAGTGGGGATGCGAGCTGCCCTAGAAGGGCGGCTCGTCCGAGTAGCCACCGCCGGAGCCGCCGGAGCTTCCGCCCCAGCCGCCCCCGCCGCCGCCCTGCTGCTGCTGGCCGCCGGCCGGCGCGCTGGACGCCCACGGGTCGTCGGAGGGAGCTCCGCCGCCCTGCGGAGCGGCGCCACCGGGGGCTCCGCCCCAGTTGCCACCGCCGCCGCCCTGCTGCTGACCGCCGCCGCCGTATCCACCCTGGCCACCGCGACCGGTGGTCTTGGCGACCTTGGCCGTGGCGTTCTTCAGGCTGGGGCCGACTTCCTCGACGTCCAGCTCGTAGACCGTGCGCTTGACACCCTCACGGTCCTCGTACGACCGCTGCCTCAGCCGGCCCTGCACGATGACGCGCATGCCCCGCTGGAGGGACTCGGCGACGTTCTCAGCCGCCTGCCGCCATACCGAGCAGGTCAGGAACAGGCTTTCGCCGTCCTTCCACTCATTGGTCTGACGGTCGAAGGTGCGGGGGGTGGACGCGACACGGAACTTCGCGACCGCCGCACCCGAGGGGGTGAAGCGCAGCTCGGGGTCGTCGACGAGATTGCCGACGACCGTGATGACGGTCTCGCCTGCCATGGATGAACCTCTCGGCGGGGATTTGCTGCTGGGCTGCTGTGCTACTCGATCCCGATTACCGCTGAACCGAAGTTCAGTGGGTCTCGGGGCGAAGGACCTTGGTCCGGAGAACCGACTCGTTCAGGTTCATCTGTCGGTCAAGCTCCTTGACGACCGCAGGCTCGGCCTGAAGGTCGATGACCGAGTAGATGCCCTCAGGCTTCTTCTTGATCTCGTAAGCGAGACGACGACGGCCCCAGGTGTCGACCTTCTCGACCTTTCCGTTGCCCTCACGGACGACAGAAAGGAAGTTCTCGATCAGCGGGGAGACAGCGCGCTCCTCGAGATCGGGGTCGAGGATGACCATCACTTCGTAGTGACGCATGTGGAACCCACCTCCTTTGGACTCAGCGGCCACGGTCGTTCCGTGGCAGGAGGGTCGTGATGCGTGCGCACGGTGTCCGAGAGCAGACACCGCGCAGCTGTACAGACTACCTCCTCGACTCCTTCCGGTTGAAATCCGGCACCAGGAGGCCACAATCTGTATCCATCGGGTGTGCTCGGTGCTATGCCCCCGGCCCCTGCCGAGGGCAGCCCGCTGCACCGCTCTGCTTCAGCCAGGAGGTGCCTTCCGATGGCACAGGCAATGCGACGCCAGACCTCACCCCCGTCGATCTCCCTCTTCTCGACCGACGGCAAGCCCCATCCGCTGCAGGACACCCTGGTGGCGGTCACCCTGGTCCTGGGCGCCGTGGCGTTCATCACGGCGTTCTTCCACCATCTGCACCTGCTCAGCTCGTGGACCGGGCTGATCGGGATCCTGACCGGTGCCTACGGGCAGTTCATCTCCGCCACGACGCGCGAGCGCTTCGCGCTGATCATCGGGCTGGGCGCCTCGGCCATCGGGTTCTTCCTGGGCATGGCCCACGGCGGTCTCTTCGGGGGCTGGCTGGGCTGACCGGGGTACCTCCTCGACAGGGCGCCGGCCTCCCTCCGGCCCAGGCCCGGCCTGTCCCCCAGATGGGTGGCGCCCTTGTCGCAGTAGGCTTCGCGCCATAGCCAGCGAAGCCGCCGGAGGAGACGCCCCGCATGAGCCTGTCCCTGAGGACCATCAGCCGAGAGCAGCATCTGGGTTACCTCCAGAGCCTGCCCTCGGCTAGCCACTGCCAGGTCCCGGCGTGGGCCGACGTGAAGAACGAGTGGCGTTCCGAGAACCTCGGCTGGTTCGACAAATCCGGCGAACTCGTCGGTGCCGCCCTCGTGTTGTACCGACAGCTGCCCAAGGTGAAGCGGTACCTCGCGTACCTCCCCGAGGGCCCGGTCATCAACTGGTACGCCCCCAATCTGGAGGAATGGCTCCAGCCGATGCTGGCGCACCTCAAGCAGCAGGGCGCCTTCACCGTGAAGATGGGCCCGCCCGTCGTCATCCGCCGCTGGAACTCCACCGCCATCAAGGCCGGAATCCAGGACCCGGAGGTCAAGCGCCTGCGTGACGTGGAGGCTTCGCACATCGAGCCCCGCGCCTTCGAGGTGTCCGACAAGCTGCGCCGCATGGGCTGGCAGCAGGGCGAGGACGGCGGCGCCGGCTTCGGCGACGTACAGCCTCGCTACGTCTTCCAGGTGCCGCTGGCCAACCGGTCGCTGGACGACGTCCTCAAGGGCTTCAACCAGCTGTGGCGCCGCAACATCAAGAAGGCCGAGAAGGCCGGCGTCGAGGTCGTCCAGGGCGGTTACGAGGACCTTGAGACCTGGCAGCACCTGTACGAGATCACGGCCGAGCGCGACAAGTTCCGCCCGCGCCCGCTCAGCTACTTCCAGCGCCAGTGGAAGGCCCTCAACTCCGAGGACCCCAACCGGATGCGGCTGTACATCGCCAAGCACGAGGGGGAGCCGCTGGCCGCCGCCACGATGCTCACCGTCGGCCAGCACGTCTGGTACTCGTACGGGGCCTCCGCCAACCACAAGCGCGAGGTGCGGCCCTCGAACGCCATGCAGTGGCGCATGCTGCGCGACTCCTACGCGCTGGGCGCCAGCGTCTACGACCTGCGCGGCATCAGTGACACCCTGGACGAGAACGACCACCTGTTCGGCCTGATCCAGTTCAAGGTCGGCACGGGCGGCGAGGCCGTCGAGTACGTCGGCGAGTGGGACTTCCCGCTCAACAAGCTGCTGCACAAGGCGCTCGACATCTACATGTCGCGTCGCTGACCCACCCCGCCCCACCCACACACACCGCACCGCTGCACCACGCAGCTTTCAGAGAGAGGCTCCGGACGGGCATGGCGCTCACGCTCTACGTCGACACCGCGCGCTGGCGTGCGCACCAGAAGCAGATCCAGGACCAGTTCCCCGGGCTGATCCCGGTCTGCAAGGGCAACGGCTACGGCTTCGGCCACGAGCGGCTGTGCGAGGAGGCGACCCGGATGGGCGCCGACATCCTGGCCGTCGGGACGACGTACGAGGCCGCCAGCATCAAGGACTGGTTCGGCGGGGACCTGCTCGTCCTCACCCCGTTCCGGCGGGGCGAGGACCCGGTCCCGCTGCCCGATCGCGTCATCCGCTCGGTGTCCTCCGTGGACGGGGTCCGCGGCCTGGTCGGCGCCCGGGTGGTCATCGAGTGCATGAGCTCGATGCGCCGTCACGGCATCTCCGAGCAGGACCTGGGCCAGCTCCACGCGGCGATCGAGGACGTCCGCCTGGAGGGCTTCGCCCTGCACCTTCCGCTGGACCGCCCGGACGGCTCGGACGCCGTCGAGGAGGTCATCGGGTGGATGGACCGGCTGCGCGCGGCCCGGCTGCCGCTGCACACCATGTTCGTCAGCCACCTGAAGGCCACGGAGCTCACCCGGCTCCAGCAGCAGTTCCCGCAGACCCGGTTCCGGGCCCGCATCGGCACCCGGCTGTGGCTGGGCGACCACGAGGCGACCGAGTACCGCGGCGCGGTCCTCGACGTCACGCGCGTCGCCAAGGGCGACCGGTTCGGCTACCGCCAGCAGAAGGCGGCCTCCGACGGCTGGCTGGTCGTGGTCGCGGGCGGTACCTCGCACGGGGTGGGCCTGGAGGCCCCCAAGGCCCTGCACGGGGTGATGCCGCGCGCCAAGGGCGTCGCACGGGCCGGCCTGGCCACGGTCAACCGGAACCTGTCGCCGTTCGTGTGGGCGGGCAAGCAGCGCTGGTTCGCCGAGCCCCCGCACATGCAGGTGTCGATCCTGTTCGTGCCCTCGGACGCGACCGAGCCGAAGGTCGGCGACGAGCTGGTGGCGCACCTGCGCCACACCACCACGCAGTTCGACCGGGTGCTCGACGCCTGACCCGTCAGTCCTTGGGGATCATGCCCCAGTCGACCCGCTGTCCCTCCGAGGGCGCCGCTTCCTGCGGCGCCCTCGCGGCGTCGGAGAGCACGAACACGTCGGGGGCCCCGTCCAGGACCCCGCCCGAGGGGTCGTCAGACCCGTCGCGGCGTACGACGTCCCGCTCGGGCATCAGGATGTCGCGGACGACGACCGCGCAGAGGTAGACGGTGGCGAGCAGGTGGGCGGCAATCGCCAGCTGGTAGCCCTCCACCGGCAGGCCCTGGTGCTTGTCCCCGCTGGTCGTGTACGCGAGGTAGAACCAGATCCCGAGGAAGTACAGGACCTCGCCCGCCTGCCAGACCAGGAAGTCCCGCCAGCGCGGCCGGGCCAGCGCGGCGAGCGGGATGAGCCACAGCACGTACTGCGGGGAGTAGACCTTGTTGGCCAGGATGAAGGCGGCGACGACCAGGAAGGCCAGCTGCGCGAAGCGCGGGCGCCTCGGAGCCATCAGCGTGAGCACCCCGATGCCCGCGCACAGCAGGACCGTCAGGCCCGTCGCGTAGGTGTTGGCGCCCTCCAGGGGGTTCCCGGTGCGCTGGGAGATCAGCAGCCAGACGGAGCCGAAGTCGATGGGCCGTTCTTGGCTGAAGGTGTAGAACTTCGTCCAGCCGTCCCAGGCGCCGACCATGACGGGCACGTTCACCAGGAGCCAGGAGCCGGCCGCGCCGAGCGTCGCGATGCCGAACTCACGCCACTTGCCGGCCCGCCAGCAGAGCACGAACAGCGCCCCGAGGAGCAGTACGGGATAGAGCTTGGCCGCGGTGGCCAGTCCGATCAGGATGCCGAAGGCCAGCGCGCGGCCGCGGGACCACATCAGCATCGCGGCGGCCGTGAGGGCGATGGCGAGGAGGTCCCAGTTGATCGTCGCGGTGAGCGCGAAGGCGGGCGCGAGGGCGAAGAGCAGGGCGTCCCAGGGCCGGCGGTGGTGAGTGCGGGCGACGCACACGGCGATGACCGCGGCGCAGGCCATCAGCATGCCGGCGTTGACCATCCAGTACATCTGCTCGCGGTGCTGCATGGTGCCGCTGCCCGGGGTCAGCCAGGAGGCGATCTCCATGAAGAGGCCGGTGAGCACCGGGTACTCGAGGTACTGCATGTCGCCGGGGAGCTTGTCGAAGTACGGCACGAGGCCGTCGGCGAAGCCGCGTACGACGTAGAGGTGCGGGATGTCCGAGTAGCAGGCGTGGGTGTACTGCGAGCCGGCTCCCCGGAACCACGCCCAGTCGTAGCAGGGCAGTTTCTGCACCATGCCGAGGGCGAACATCCCGAGGGCGACGAGCACGACGACGCGCACCGGGGTCAGCCAGTGGCCGCCCAGCCTGGCGTGGCGGCCGAGCGGTCCGCCGATGAGCTCGCTGCCTGCCGCGGCGACCTCGTCCTGCTGGGTGGGCAGTACGGGCCGGTCCTCGTGCACCTTCGTCATGCGCTCATCCTGCCGTACGGAGCCGGACATGGGGGGAGGGCCGTCGCACCGGGTGCGACGGCCCTCCTCAGCGTGGAGCGGGTGGCCGGGTCAGCTGGCCGTGCCGCCGGCCGGGAAGCCGGTGACTCCGCCGCGACTGCCGGGTTTGCTCGTGGTCGTCGACGGCGACGGCGATGTGGACGCCCCGCCGTTCGAGGTCCCGGTGCTGGTGCCCCCGGTGGTGTCCGGGTCGCAGTACAGCTCCCACGGCTTGCAGGAGGGCTTGCCGCCCTTCGACGGGGTCGGGGACGCCGGGGGCTCGGAGCTCGGCGACGGGCTCACCATCGACGGGGTCGGCGAGGGGGACGTCGACGGGGTCGGGGAGGGGGCTCCGGAGGCATCCGCGATGACACCGATCTTGTCGGGCTCCGGGAAGTCCTTCTCGGGGACGCCGTTCAGCGCCTCCTTCATGTACTTGGTCCAGATCTCCGCCGGGATGTCACCACCGTGGAGGGACGGGATGTCGCCCACGCCCTTCATGGAGAGGAGTTCCTTCTTCTCCGCGTTGGGGTCCGAGCGGAACAGGGCCACGGACGTGGACAGCTCGGGCGTGTAGCCCACGAACCAGGCCGACTTGTTGTCGTCGGTGGTACCGGTCTTGCCGGCGGCGGGGCGGCCCAGCTTCATGGCCTTCTTGCCGGTGCCGTTCTCGACGACGTTGCGCAGGACCTTGGTGATGTTGTCCGCGATGGAGTTGTCCATGGCCTGCTGCGCCTTGGGGGCCTCGAAGCCGGTCAGGTCCTTGCCGTCCTTCTGGACGCTGCGCACGGAGTACGGCTCGTGGTGGGTGCCGGAGGCGGCGAAGGTGGCGTACGAGTCGGCCATCCGGATGGCGCTGGGGGTCGAGGTGCCCAGTGCGAAGGAGGCGTTGTCGCTCGGGTCGAAGGACTCCGGGAGGATGCCGGTGGCCTGGGCGACGCCCTTCACCTTGCTGTGGCCGACATCGAAGATGAGCTGGGCGAAGGGGACGTTGATGGACTTCTCCATCGCCTCGTTCAGCGTCACGTAGCCGTAGGCGGTCGGGCTCTCGTTCTTCTGCTTGAACGGCTTGCCCGACCCGTCGCGCAGGGGCTTGCCCTCACGGTTGTTGATCACCGTGAGGTCGTTGGCCATGTACTTGCTGTCGGCCGAGATCCCCGAGCCGTTGGAGTTCTGGGTGCCGTACTGCATGGCTGCCGCCAGCACGTACGGCTTCCAGGTCGAGCCGACCTGGACGCCCGTGGTGTTGGCGTTGTTGGTGAAGTGCTTCTTGTCGAAGCCCGGACCGCCGTACAGGGCGACGAGGGCGCCCGTCTTCACGTCCACGGAGGCGGCGCCGACCTGGACGAAGGTGTCGGTGTTGGGCCGCTTCTTCTCGTCGAGCAGCCCGTTGCGGGTCTCCTCGACGGCCTTGACCAGCGCGTCCACCCTCGGCTTCTCGAAGGTCGTGCGGATCTGGTAGCCGCCCTTGGCCAGGTCCTCGACGGTGAGGCCCTTGGTCTTCATCACGTAGGCCTTGGCCGTGTCGACCATGTAGCCGATCTGCCCCGACATGTTGCGGGCCTGCTCGGACTCGATGATCTTGGGGAATTCCTTGTACTGCTCACGTTCGGACTGCTGCATGCGGCCCACCGTGACCTCGCGGTCCAGCACCCAGGCCCAGCGCTGCTTGGCCCGCTCCGTGTTCAGCTGGGGCGTGGCCGCGGTGCCGATGCCGCCGTCCGGGTTGTAGAGGTTGGGGCCCTTGAGCACGGCGGCCAGGAAGGCGCCCTCGGACGGGGTCAGCTCCTGGCTGTCCTTGCCGAAGTAGGCGCGGGCGGCCGCCTGGATGCCGTAGGCGTCACGCCCGTAGTACGCGGTGTTCAGGTAACCCGCGAGGATCGTGTTCTTCTCCTCGCTGACGCCCAGCTTTATCGAGATGAAGAGCTCGGTGACCTTGCGCTTGAGCGTCTGGTCCGAGTCCAGGTACGTGTTCTTCACGTACTGCTGGGTGATCGTCGAGCCGCCCTGGGTGGATCCGCCCTTGGCCATGTTCCACACGGCGCGGGCGATACCCATCGGGTCGACGCCCTTGTCCGACTCGAAGGACTCGTTCTCCGCCGCGATCACGGCGTTCTGCATCGACCGGGGGATCTTCCCGATGGGCACGATCTGGCGGTTCATGGACCCGCCGGTCGCGACCATCTGGGTGTCGTCGGCCCAGTAGAAGACGTTGTTCTGCGCGTGGGCCGTCTTGTTCGCGTCGGGCGTGTTCACCGAGGCGATGCCGATGCCGGCGCCTGCGGTGATGATCGCGAAGAAGCCCAGGGCCGTACCGCCGACGAGCTTCCAGGACGGGACGAAGCGCTTCCAGCCGTCCTTGTCCGAGCGCGGGTAGTTGATGAGCCGCTTGTCCGGCTTGCCCGTGCCACGACCGGCCTTGGCGGCGCCCCGGCCACCGCGGCCGGCGGCAGCACGTCGGGCCTCGGCGCGGGTGCCGTGGCCGGGCTGGTCCCCGTACGGTCCGCTGGGTGAGGCGGTCGGGACGTCGTGTCCGGACCTGCCGCCCCGGCCAGGGCGCTGCTGGGCAGCCCGGCGGGCCGCAGCGCGACCGCCGGCTTCGGGGTGCTGCGGTTTGCGTCGGTGCTCGCTCATCGAACGACTACTCCTCGGGCAGGCGAGTGGCCTGGAAGCGGCGGGTGAATTCCGGTTCCCCCGGTTTCATGGCCCACAGACTACGCACGCTCAAAACCCAATCAGTGCCGAAGTTCACCCCAAAACAGGCAACTTGCCTCGTACGAATTGGTGATGTGATGCCGGTCACCTCGCCACCACTTGTAGCCGGGGGCGGCCCGTTCTATCGTCTGGATGTATCGAGCCGATACATCAGCTCGACATAACGACTCCGAAGCGGATGAGGGGCAGGCGGATGAGCAGGCGCTCAGGCATCCTTGAGTTCGCCGTCCTCGGCCTGCTTCGCGAATCCCCCATGCACGGCTACGAGCTGCGCAAGCGGCTCAACACCTCGCTGGGGGTGTTCAGGGCATTCAGCTACGGAACGCTCTACCCCTGCCTCAAGACGCTCGTCACCAACGGCTGGTTGATCGAAGAACCGGGCAACGCCCCGGAAGACGCTCTCGCCGCTTCACTCGCAGGGCGCCGCGCCAAGATCGTCTACCGGTTGACGGCAGCAGGTAAGGAGCACTTCGAGGAGCTGCTCTCCCACACGGGTCCCGATACCTGGGAGGACGAGTCCTTCGCCGCCCGCTTCGCCTTCTTCGGCCAGACCGAACGAGAAGTGCGCATGCGGGTGCTGGAGGGCCGCCGCAGCCGGCTGGAAGAGCGCCTGGAGAAGATGAGGGCCTCGCTCGCCCGTACACGGGAGCGCCTCGACGACTACACGCTTGAGCTGCAGCGGCACGGCATGGAGTCCGTGGAGCGCGAAGTGCGCTGGCTGAACGAGCTCATCGAGAGTGAGCGGGCGGGACGGGATCAGAGACGACCCGGTCCGTCCGACGAAACTGCAAAGTGAGACCTGCATCTCGCAGGCCTCGTCCGAGAACAAACAGGGAGCAACCGGAATGGGTTCGGTTCGCGTAGCCATCGTCGGCGTAGGCAACTGCGCCGCCTCGCTGGTGCAGGGCGTCGAGTACTACAAGGACGCCGACCCGGCGGCCAAGGTCCCCGGTCTGATGCACGTCCAGTTCGGCGACTACCACGTGCGTGACATCGAGTTCGTCGCCGCGTTCGACGTCGACGCGAAGAAGGTCGGCCTCGACCTCTCGGACGCCATCGGCGCCAGCGAGAACAACACCATCAAGATCTGCGACGTCCCGAACGCGGGCGTGACCGTGCAGCGCGGTCACACCCTGGACGGCCTGGGCAAGTACTACCGCCAGACCATCGAGGAGTCCGCCGAGGCTCCGGTCGACGTGGTCCAGATCCTCAAGGACCGCCAGGTCGACGTCCTGATCTGCTACCTGCCCGTCGGCTCCGAGGCTGCGGCGAAGTTCTACGCCCAGTGCGCCATCGACGCCAAGGTCGCCTTCGTCAACGCCCTCCCGGTCTTCATCGCCGGCACCAAGGAGTGGGCGGACAAGTTCACCGAGGCCGGTGTCCCGATCGTCGGCGACGACATCAAGTCGCAGGTCGGCGCCACCATCACGCACCGCGTGATGGCGAAGCTGTTCGAGGACCGCGGTGTCCGTCTTGAGCGCACCATGCAGCTCAACGTCGGTGGCAACATGGACTTCAAGAACATGCTCGAGCGCGAGCGCCTCGAGTCGAAGAAGATCTCCAAGACGCAGGCCGTCACCTCGCAGATCCCCGACCGTGAGCTCGGCGAGAAGAACGTCCACATCGGCCCGTCCGACTACGTCGCGTGGCTCGACGACCGCAAGTGGGCCTACGTCCGCCTTGAGGGTCGCGCCTTCGGCGACGTCCCGCTGAACCTCGAGTACAAGCTCGAGGTGTGGGACTCCCCGAACTCCGCCGGTGTCATCATCGACGCCCTGCGTGCCGCGAAGATCGCCAAGGACCGCGGCATCGGCGGCCCGATCCTGTCGGCGTCGAGCTACTTCATGAAGTCCCCGCCGGTGCAGTACTTCGACGACGAGGCCCTGGCCAACGTCGAGAAGTTCATCAAGGGCGAGGTCGAGCGCTAGTCGCACCCAAGGGTCCTTGAGGACACCTGGACTTCGGCTGTTCTTACGCGGAGGGTCCCCGGGCAATACGCCCGGGGGCCCTCCGCGTATGTGACCCTTGCCCTCATGGCTGTCGTACGTGATCTGCGCGTACTCCTGCGTCTGAGGGACTTCCGCAACCTGCTCGCCGTCAGGCTGCTCTCCCAGGCGGCGGACGGTGTCTACCAGGTGGCGCTCGCCACCTATGTCGTCTTCTCGCCGGAGAAGCAGACCTCGCCGGCGGCGATCGCCTCGGCCATGGCGGTACTGCTGCTTCCCTACTCGGCCGTCGGTCCCTTCGCCGGGGTACTGCTCGACCGCTGGCGCCGCCGGCAGGTGTTCCTCTACGGCAACCTGCTGCGCGCCTTCCTGGCCTGCGTCACCGGAATGCTGATCGTCGCGCACGTCCCCGACTGGCTGTTCTACGCCTCGGCCCTGTCCGTGACCGCAGTCAACCGCTTCGTCCTGGCCGGGCTCGCCGCCTCCCTGCCCCGCGTCGTCGGACCGGACCAGCTGGTCACCGCGAACGCGCTCTCCCCCACCGCCGGCACGCTCGCGGCGGTGGCCGGCGGGGGACTGGCCTTCCTCGTCCGGTTGCTGGCCTCCGACTCCAACGCCATCGTCGTCCTGCTCGGAGCCGGCCTCTACCTGTGCGCGGCCCTGGCCTCCCTGCGCCTGGCCATCGGCCTCCTGGGGCCCGACCACCCCCCGGGCCGGACCAACCCCTCGGTCGCCGAGGGGGTCGCACTGACCGTCCGGGGCATGGCCGAGGGGCTGCGGCACCTGGCCGACCGGCGCGAGGCGGCCCAGGCGCTCGCCGCCATGACGATGATGCGGTTCTGCTACGGGGCCCTGTTCGTCATGCTGCTCATGCTCTGCCGCTACTCGTGGTCGGACACCGAGGCCGACGGGCTGGCCCTGCTGGGCGTCGCCGTCGGTGTCTCCGGAGCCGGATTCTTCGCGGCCGCCGTCGTCACGCCCTGGCTGGTGGAGCGGCTGGGCACACACGGCGCGATCACACTCTGCGCCGCGGGCGCAGCGGTCCTGGTGCCGGCGCTCGGTCTGTTCTTCTCCCCCGGACCGATGCTGGCCGCCGCGTTCGTCCTCGGTCTCGCCACGCAGGGCGCCAAGATCTCCACCGACACCGTGGTCCAGTCCCGTGTGGACGACGATTTCCGCGGCCGCGTCTTCTCCGTCTACGACGTGCTGTTCAACGTCGCGTTCGTCGGCGCGGCGGCGGTGGCCTCGCTCATGCTCCCCGTCGACGGGGAGTCGGTGCCACTGATCCTGAGCGTGGCCGCGCTCTACGCCACGACATCCCTGCTCCTCGCACGGCAGGGGCGATGTTTCACGTGAAACATCGCCCCTGAGCCACGTACGAACGACGCCGGCATTGGCGCTGGGGGGGGGGGGGGGGGGGGGGGGGGGGGGGGGGGGGGGGGGGGGGGGGGGGGGGGGGGGGGGGGGGGGGGGGGGGGGGGGGGGGGGGGGGGG
>NZ_JBVJUY010000014.1:108992-202163 GCF_055604165.1 Streptomyces sp. NPDC037242 | reverse complement strand
CACCAGCGAGATGGGCGCTGAAGAAGGCCCGATCGCGTGTGGCGAAGTCGCCGCGGGTCAGGTGCTGGCGTAGCAGGGTGACGGCTTGGCGGGGCGACCGGCGGTTCTCCGGGCGGCTGCGGGAGCGGCTGCGGCGGTGGGTCCGCCGTCCGTCAGTGGTTGCGGCGGGCGCCGCGCCTGCGCAGGGCGTACGTCGTACCGCCCGCGGCGGCGAGGACGAGCCCGGCGCCTGCGCCGAGCTCCACGGTGTCCAGCGCGGCCACACTGCCGCCGAGGCCGCCGCGGACACCCAGGGTGGCGCCGCGCGAGGCCCCCGTGCCGGTGCCGGTTCCGTTGCTGGTGCCGGTGCTGGTTCCGTTGCTCGTTCCGGTACGGGACCCGGTCGTGGAGTTCGTCGTGGGCCTGCTGGTGGCCCCGGCGATGGTGAGGTCGGCCGAACCGGTCTCCCCGTTGCAGGTGAAGGAGACGGAGTACAGGGCTCCGCGCCGGGCGTCCCGGTCCACCGTGACGCGCACGGTCTGGCCCCGCGGAATGCTCACGGTGTCGAAGACACCGGAGGAGGCGGTGGCGAAGGCGGCGTTGCAACCGGTGACGGAGAGCACGACCTGCCCGCCCGGAGCGACGGTCGAGGGGGTGATGGCGAAGCCGAACGAGGTGACGGGCAGCGGGGCGGCTGTCGCGAGGGGAGCACCGAGGACGCCGAGCGCGAGGGCGGCGCCTGCGGCGCCGGCGCTCAACAGGGCGGTGGCGGAGGAACGTATCGCACCCATGGTTCATTCTCCGGATCCCCGAGGAGCAGCCGCGGAACGGGTTTCCGCACGTGGGGGGTCGTGCGCCTCGGTGTCCGCCACGCTAGGCGCGGGCGCCGTGACCCGCGATCAGGAACGGGCGAACGGGTCATTGCGATGGGCCGAACCGGGGACGGGAGGCCCGCCCCCGGTTTGCGCGCGGCCGTCGGCGTACGGCGCGCGTACGGGTCGCGGCGGCGTCAGTCCTCCAGGCCCAGGTGCGGGAACTGCGCGAAGAACGGCTCGGCGGTGGCCGCGATGCCCCGCCCGAAGGGCGCGTCGAAGTCCCAGATGAGGAACAGCAGGAACGCGATGAGCGCGCTGAAGAGACCCGCCAGCAGCAGTTCCCGGAACGAACGGCGGATCTGCAGGGTGAAGATCAGTCCCACCGTCACCAGCGCCCCGGCGATCAGCCCGAACCACACCACGCCCGGCATGGTGGCTCCGGCGCTCTGGCCGCGCGCGTTGCGCGCGTCGTCCACGACGGCCGTCTGGTCCACCAGCGGCTGGTACGCCTGCCCCTCGTGGTCGGTCTGCGGCTCGTAGTCCGTCACGTCACGCCGGATGCGCTCCAGCAACTCCCCGCTGCGGTCGGTGAGATCGCCGTTCTCGGCCATCTCCTTCCACTCCGTCTCCACGACGTAGCTGACGTACGCGTCCACGTCGGAGCGGATCTTCTTGCGCACCTCGGCGGGATAGACCTCGGAGCGGACGCTGATCTCGTGCAGGGCCTGCGCCTCCTGGCGCACGTACTCCTGGGCGGCGCCGCGGCCCTCCCAGACGCCTGCGATCGCCAGGCCCAGGACGATCGCGTAGATCACCCCGATCATCATCGTCATGTACTCGATGACGTCCGGGGTCTCGCTCGGATCGTCGTTCTCCCCGATCCGGCGGTGGTTGACGAAGGTGATGGACAGCACCACGGCGCAAGCCGCGGCCATCGCAATGGTCAGGACGAGCCATTCCGACAAGATGACTCCCAATGGGTAACGGTCCGGGCGGGTCTAGCGCGGGCGCAGCGCGACGATCGCGAGCACCGCGGGAACCGCGGTCATCAAGGTGAAGGTCACCGGTGAGATGTGGCGCTCCACCGGCTTGCGGGCTTCGAAGCGGTACGTCGGCCGGGCCACCGGCTTCATCGGCGCGGGCGCCGGCGGAGGCGTCACCGGGACGGCGGGCGCTGGCGGCGGTGGCGGGGCGGGCGCCCGGTACACACGGGGCGCGGCCGGGGCCGGAGCGGGTTTCGGCGGGGCCGGTGCGGGTGGCTCCGGCGCCGGTTCGGGCGGGGGCGGAGGAGGCGGTGGCGGTGGGGTGGGCTTGGGCGGCGGCGGGGTCGGAGTGGGGGTCGGCGTCGGGGTCGGGGTGGGCTCGGGAGGGCACGGCGGGGGAGGCGGCGGCGGGCAGTGCGGGCCGTGATGACTTCCGGGGTGCCCGTGGCCCCCGTGGTCGCCGTGGCTCCCGTGCCCGGGGCCGCCGTGCCCATGGCCGTGGCCGCGGCCGTCGTTCTCGCTGCCGCCGTGATGTCCGCCACCCCGGGCGGTTGCCGGCCCGCCTCCGCCGGTGGCCGAGGACGCCCGGACGGCAGCCGCGACGTCGTCGGCGCCGATCGTCGGGTAGGTGCTGCTATCGGCCACGGCCGGCGTGGCGGCCAGGGCCGCCCACAGCAGGACCGGGACCGCCAGCAGGCGCCTGGTAGAGGCTCTGTTCACCCGGGGAGCATGGGCCCGCGCGCGCCGGTGCGCGCGGGGGACGGCCGCGGTTCGCCTGAACGGGTGGAGTGCGGACCGTAGAGGTTTGAGCCATCTCCGGATGGGATCCGACCCGCTATCGCCCAATTCACAAAAGGTATTTGTCGGTTTCGATCATTCTTCGAGTCCGCTGCGGTACAGGCCTTTGGTGTGTGACGAAGAACGGATGGCCAATTTCCGCTTTCGCTCGCTCCGTTGGGCAATGATCAGTACATTCGGCTCGGACAGGAGTCCGACCCCGACCGGACCACCGCAGGACTACGGCTTGGAGACCCCGATGGAGCGACCCGCCTGGGCCCCGCCAGGCATCGACATATCGGTGCCGAGCGTGTCCCGCATCTACGATTACTACCTGGGCGGCTCCCACAATTTCGAGGTCGACCGCCAGGCAGCCCGTCGGGCCATGGAATTCATGCCGGGCCTGCCCAAGATCATGCAGGCGAACCGGGCATTCATGCGCAGGGCCGTCCGCCACGCGGTCGCCGAGGGCGTCACCCAGTTCCTCGACATCGGCTCCGGCATCCCCACCTTCGGCAATGTCCACGAGATCGCCCAGGCCGCCAGCCCCGAGGCCCGCGTGGTCTACGTCGACCACGACCCGGTGGCCGTCGCGCACAGTCAGGCCGTCCTGGCCGGCGACGACCGCACCGCCGTCGTCGCCGCCGACCTGCGCAAGCCGCGCGACATCCTGACCGCCCCCGAGGCCGCCCGGCTGCTCGACTTCGACCGCCCCGTCGCCCTGATGCTGGTCGCCGTCCTGCACTTCCTGGAGGAGGCGGACGACCCGTACGCCCTCGTCGCCGAGCTGCGCGACGCGCTGGCCCCCGGCAGCATGCTGATCCTCACCCATGCCTCGTACGAGGGCATCCCGCTCTCCGAGGAGGCCGCCAGCGGCACCGTGGGCGTCTACCGGGACATCCGCAACCCGCTCGTCATGCGCACCGGCGAGCAGATCACCCGCTTCTTCGACGGCTTCGAACTGATCGAACCCGGCGTCGTGGCCATGCCCGACTGGCGGCCCGACGGCCCCGAGGACCCACAGGACGGCGACGTGCAGGAGGACCCGTACGCCTTCTCGGGTTTCGCCGGAGCGGGACGCAAGGCGTGAGACTCCCGGCACAGACCGCAGGCCCGGCCGCACCTGCGGCGGGCGCCGCGGGGGCCCGGGGCGCAGTGGCCCCGCAGGCCGCCGAGGCCGCCGCACACGGCGGCGGCCTCGAGGACCGGATCGGGCGGTTCGCAACCATCTGGGGGCGGGCGATCTTCCCCGTGACGGCGACCTCGCTCACCCGGGTCGAGTTCGAGCGGCACCTCGTACCGCTCACCCGGACCCTCGTCGAGGCCCTGCACGCCCGGCCCTTCGACGCCGGGGTCGCCCAGCGGGTCGGCGCCGAACTCGTCGCCGTGCACTGCACCGACCCCGAGGCGCTGGCCGGCACCCTCGGAGTCGTCGAGTCGTACCTGGTGCTCTACTGCGGCCCGGACGGCTCCGGCGCCGACGGCACCGAGGAGTACCGCTCCCGCTGCGCCCGGCTCCAGCACGCGATCGCCGCCGGCTTCGCCCGCGCGCTGCGCGAGCGGACCCTGCGGGAGCAGGAGGCCATCGCCCGCTCCGCGCTCACCGCCCGCATCGACGCCCAGCAGGCGCTGCACGCGAGCGAGGAGCGCTTCCGGGCGGTCTTCGAGGGCGCGGCCGTCGGGATCGGCATCGCCGACCTGAAGGGCAACGTCCTGGAGGTCAACGACGCGCTGATGCAGATGTTCGGCGGCATGGACGGCCACGTCCGGGGCCGCAACGTCAACGAGTGGGGCCACCCCGACGACCACCCGCACGTCTGGCGGATGTACGAGGAGCTCGTGCGCGGCGAACGCGAGAGCTACCGGGTGGAGAAGCCGTACTACCGGCACGACGGGACCGTGCTGTGGACCAACCTGACGGTCTCGCTGCTGCGCGACACTGAGGGCGTGCCGCAGTACCAGCTGGCGCTGATGGAGGACACCACCGAGCGCCGGCTGCTGAACCTGCGCCTGCGCTACGAGGCCACCCACGACGCCCTGACCGGGCTGCCCAACCGGACGCTGTTCTTCGAGCGGCTGGAGAAGGCCCTGAGCGGGGCCGGCGGTGCCCGCTTCGGCCTGTGCTACCTGGACCTCGACGGTTTCAAGGCGGTCAACGACAGCCTCGGCCACTCGGCGGGCGACCGGCTGCTGGTGGAGGTCGCGGACCGGCTGCAGAGCTGTGCGACCGGCCCTGGCGAGGTCGTCGCCCGGCTCGGCGGCGACGAGTTCGTCGCACTGACCACCGGCTCCGACACCGAGGAGAAGGCCACCGAGCTCGCGGTGCGCATCCTCTCCGCCCTGGCCGCGCCCATCCGGCTGGAGGGCCGGGAGCTGACGGTCCGGGGCAGCATCGGCATCGTCGAGGGACCGGCCCGCGAGCGCACCCCCGCCGAGGTCCTGCGCAGCGCCGATATCACCATGTACCGGGCCAAGGCGGCCGGCGGCAACCGCTTCGAGTTCGCCGACGCGGAGGCCGACGCCCGCGCCATCACCCGGCACGGCCTGACCAACGCCCTGCCGGCGGCGCTGGAGCGCGGCGAGTTCTTCATCGAGTACCAGCCCCTGGTGCACATGCACGACGGCAGCGTGCACGGTGCGGAGGCGCTGGTGCGCTGGTCCCACCCGCAGTACGGGGTGCTCGGCCCGGACCGCTTCATCCCCCTCGCCGAACGCACCGGGCTGATCGTGCCGCTCGGCCGCTGGGTCCTGGAGGAGGCCGTCCGCCAGGCCCGGAACTGGCAGCGCCAGCACGGCGGCTCGGCCCTGCGGATCAACGTGAACCTCTCGCCGACGCAGCTCCACCACCCCGGGCTGGTCGCCGACACGGTGGCGGTCCTGGAGAACTCCGGCCTGGCTCCCGGCGCACTGTGCCTGGAGGTCACGGAGTCGGCCCTGATCGGCGCCGACGACGAACTCCTCGAACCCCTGCGCCGGCTCGCCGCCCTGGGCGTGGACATCGCGCTCGACGACTTCGGTACCGGCTACTCCAACCTGGCCAACCTGCGCCGCCTCCCCGTCAGCGTCCTGAAGCTGGACCGCTCCTTCACCCAGGGGATGCAGCAGCAGCCTGCCAACCCGGTCGACGTCAAGATCGTGGAGGGCATAGTCGCCCTGGCCCACAGTCTCGAACTGGCCGTGACCGTCGAGGGGGTGGAGACGGGCGCCCAGGCGGCCCAGCTCCGTGCCCTCGGCTGTGACACGGCCCAGGGCTGGTACTACGCCCGCCCCGGCGCTCCCGACCGCATCCACACCCTCCTGCTCGCGGACGCCGTGCCCACCGCCTGACCGCCGGCCCCGCCGCACCGCCCGGCCCCGCCAGGCCGGCGGGCCCGGGGTGCGGAGCCCGGGGCGCGGGGGCGGGACGGCGGCCCGCCGGGTCAGTTCAGCCCTGCCTCCGTCCCCCGGCCCGGCTCGCGCACCGCGGCCAGGACCCGCCCGTGCCGCTCCGCGGTGTCGGCCAGCACCGCGGCCGCCGCGGGCAGGCGCTCCGCCTCGTACGCGTCGAGTACGCCGGGCTCCGCGGGCCGTGCGAGCGCGGCGGCCAGGGTCCGGCCGAGGGCGACCGCGTCCTGGACCCCGGTGTTCATGCCGAGCCCGCCGGCTATCGGGTGGACGTGCGCCGCGTCCCCGGCGAGGAAGACCCGGCCCTCCCGCATCCGGGCCGCCATCCGGACGTTGACCCGCCAGGCCGATATCCAGGTGGCGTCCGCCAGCCGGATCCCCGGTACCCGTGCGTGACGGTCGAAGAGCCGCTGGAAGCCCTCCAGCGAGGGCGGTATCGGCCGGCCCTGCGCGTCCAGTTCGGGGGAAGCCTGGAGTTGGAAGACCTCACTCCCCGGTATCGGGCACAGCAGGATCCCCCCGCCGTCCGAGGTGAACCACTGGTGCCAGTGGTCCCGGCTCAGCCCCGCCGCCGTGACGTCCCCGAGGACCATCGTGTCCGCCTCCTCGCTGTGCCCCTCGAACGGGATCCCGAGGAGCCGGCGGGTCGTACTGCCGCCGCCGTCGCATCCGGCGAGGTACCCGGCACGGACCAGGCGGCCGTCCGCCAGCCGGACGCCGACCCCGCCCGTGTCCTGGCTGATGCCGGTGACCCGGGCCTGGTACTCGACCCGGACGCCGAGCTCGGCGAGCCGGGCGCGGAGGGCTTCCTCCACCTGCCACTGGCCGATGAGGAGGCCGTCACCTGACGGCGGTGTGTCCTTGACGTGCGCGCCGTCGAAGTACTTGCGCAGGACCACCCCGCGGGTGCCGACGGCGGTCATCGGCCTGTCGGCGCCGAGCCGGGCGAAGGCCCTGAGGCTGCCCGGGGTGAGTCCTTTGCCCCGGGACTCGCGGTGCGGGGCGGTGCGCGCGTCGAGGACGCGGACGGCGACGCCTCGCAGGGTCAGGTCGCAGGCCAGGGTGAGTCCGGTCGGGCCGGAGCCCACGATCAGTACGTCGGTCAGTTCGTCGGTCATCGGAGGTCCCTCTCTTCGTCTCGTCGTCGGTGATTCAAGGAAAGCGGCTTCGACGAGAAAAAGCAACCCGGTTAAAAAAATAACTTGGTCACGCATCTGTGGTACGGTGGACGCATGGACACGGTGCACACGGACCACAAGACGGGTCTGCGAGAGAGCAAGAAGCTCCGCACACGCCGCCAGTTGGCGGCCACGGCGCTGGAGCTGTTCCTGGAGCGGGGCTTCGACGCCGTCTCCGTGGCGGACGTCGCCGCGGCGGCCGAGGTCTCCAAGCCCACCCTCTTCCGGTACTTCCCGAGCAAGGAGGACCTGGTCCTGGACCGGTTCGCCGACCACCAGGACGAGGCGGCGCGCATCGTGCGCGACCGGCCCGCAGGGCAGGGCCCGGTGGCCGCACTCCACGCGCACTTCATCGGGGCCCTCGGCGAGCGCGACGCCATCACCGGGATCTGTGACCACCCGCAGGTCCTGGCCTTCGAGCGGCTGCTCCACACCACCCCCAGCCTCGGATCGCGGATGGCCCACTACACGGCCCGGGAGGTGGAACTGCTCGCCGCCGTACTCGAAGCGGAGTCCGCCCCGCCGCTCATAGCGCGGCTCGCCGCCCGGCAACTGATCGATGTCCGCCATGAGTTGGGCTGGGAGAACTGGCGCCGCATCGAATCCGGCCAGAGCTCCGACGAGGCCCATCCGGCCGCAGTGGCCGACGCCGACCTGGCCTTCGGCATGCTGGCCGACGGGCTCGACCGGACCCTGCCCATACGTCCCTGAGGCCGTGACCGGAGGTGTCTGAGGGCCCCGAGCGGGGCCGGTCAGCCCACCAGCATGCGCTTCAGCTCCCGGGCCGCGCGCGGCGGAGCCACGTCCGTGCGGTGCGCCAGGGCGATGGTGCGCCGCAGGGGGGAGCCGGCCAGGGAGGTGGCCCGCAGGCCGGGGCCGGCGTGGTCCACCACCATGGCCGGCACCACCGCGATGCCGAGTCCCGCCCGCACGAAGCCCAGTACCGCGTCCATCTCGCCGCCCTCCACCGTGAACACCGGCTCGAACCCCTCGGCCCGGCAGGCGGCCACGGTGAGGTCCCGCAGGTCGTAGCCGTGGCGGAACATCACCATCGGCTCGTCCCGCAACGCCGACACCGTCAGCGCCCCGCCGCCGGCCGGGGGTGGGAGCGCCGCCGACGAGACCACCACCAGGTCCTCGGTCAGCAGTTCCACCGTGGTCAGAGCCGGCGCCGAGGGCGGCAGCGGCAGCGCGATCAGTGCGAGGTCCAGGGCCCCGCGCGCCAGTTCCCGTACGAGATCCAGCGAACCGCTCTCCTCGATCAGCAGCTCGATCCCCGGGTGCGCGGAATGGAAGGCGTGCAGCACACCCGGCAGCAGACCGGTGCACACACTCGGCGTCGCGCCCAGCCGGACCCGCCCGCGCCGCAGCTGCGCCAGCTCCTGCACCTCCAGCCGCGCGGTGTCCGCGTCCGCCAGGATCCGCCGGGCCAGTGGCAGCAGGGCCTCACCCGCGTCGGTGAGCGTGATGTTGCCGCGGGCCCGGCTGAAGAGCTCCGCGCCCAGCTCCCGTTCGAGCGCCTTGATCTGCTGTGAGAGCGAAGGCTGGGCCACGTGCTCCCGCTCCGCGGCGCGCGTGAAGTGCCGGGTCTCGGCCACGGCCACGAAGTACACCAGCTGCTGGAACTGCATGGGCCCAGGCTAGCCCCATACATAGGCAATGCCTATCGGGATCAGCCCCATCATGTCTTGGACCTTTCAGGACCTTGGTCCTTACCGTCTTCGACATGGCACTGGCAACGCGGACGGATCGACGGCCGTCCAGCACCCGCACACTCTGGGACTCCTCCGTCGGCAAGAAGTCAGTGATGGCCGTCTCCGGCCTGATCATGCTCGGCTACCTCGTCGTTCACATGCTCGGCAACCTGAAGATCTTCTTCGGCCCGGAGGAGTTCAACGGCTACGCCCACTGGCTGCGCACCCTCGGCTCGCCCTTCCTGCACCACGAGTGGGCCCTGTGGATCGTCCGCGTGGTCCTGGTCGCCGCCGTCGTCGCCCACGGGGTCTGCGCCTACCAGCTCAGCCGCCGCGACATCAAGGCGCGCCCGGTGAAGTACGCCCACAAGCGCCGCCGGGCGAGCTACGCGACGCGCACCATGCGCTGGGGCGGCACCATCCTCGCCCTGTTCATCGTGTGGCATCTGCTCGACCTCACCACGCTCACCGTCAACGAGCGCGCCTGGGCCGGCCACCCGTACGAGAACGTCCTCGCCACCTTCTCCACCTGGTACGGCAACGCCATCTACCTCCTCGCGATGGCCGCCCTCGGGCTGCACGTCCGCCACGGCTTCTGGAGCGCCGCGCAGACCCTCGGCCAGGGCAGTGCCCGACGCGACCGGACGCTGAAGTTCCTCGCCAATGCCCTCGCCCTCGTCCTCTTCGCGGGCTTCGTGTCCGTCCCCGTCGCCGTCATGACCGGAGTGGTGAGCTGACATGAGCAGGTACACCGACCACACCGACCACACCGACTACACGGCCTACACCACCGGCGAGCCCATCGCCGACACCAAGGCCCCCTCGGGCCCGATCGCCGAGCGGTGGGACCGCCGCCGCTTCGAGGCCAAGCTCGTCAACCCGGCCAACCGCCGCAAGCACCGGATCATCGTCGTCGGTACCGGCCTGGCCGGCGGCGCCGCCGGGGCCACCCTCGCCGAACAGGGCTACCACGTCGTCCAGTTCTGCTTCTCCGACTCCCCGCGCCGGGCGCACTCCATCGCCGCGCAGGGCGGAATCAACGCCGCCAAGAACTACCGCAACGACGGCGACTCCGTGCACCGCCTCTTCTACGACACCGTCAAGGGCGGGGACTTCCGCGCCCGCGAGTCCAACGTCCACCGCCTCGCCCAGATCTCCGTGGAGATCATCGACCAGTGCGTCGCCCAGGGCGTGCCCTTCGCCCGCGAGTACGGCGGCCTCCTCGACACCCGCTCCTTCGGCGGCGTCCAGGTCTCCCGCACCTTCTACGCCCGCGGCCAGACCGGCCAGCAACTCCTCCTCGGCGCCTACCAGGCACTCTCCCGCCAGATCGCCGCCGGCAACGTCGAGATGCACGCCCGCACCGAGATGCTCGACCTGATCACCGTCGACGGAGTGGCCCGCGGCATCGTCGCCCGCGACCTGGTCACCGGCCGGATCGACACCCACTACGCCGACGCCGTCGTCCTGGCCAGCGGCGGCTACGGCAACGTCTTCTACCTCTCCACCAACGCCATGAACTCCAACGCGACCGCCGTCTGGCGGGCGCACCGGCGCGGCGCGTACTTCGCCAA
Organism: Streptomyces sp. NPDC037242; assembly: GCF_055604165.1. Lineage (NCBI taxonomy): Bacteria > Bacillati > Actinomycetota > Actinomycetes > Kitasatosporales > Streptomycetaceae > Streptomyces > Streptomyces sp. NPDC037242. The sequence goes on along the minus strand of NZ_JBVJUY010000014.1, from coordinate 191,779 downwards.
CCCCTGCTTCACCCAGATCCACCCCACCTGCATCCCGCGCACCGGAGACCACCAGTCCAAGCTCACCCTGATGAGCGAGTCCCTGCGCAACGACGGCCGCATCTGGGTCCCCAAGGCCAAGGGCGACACCCGCCCCGCCGCCGAGATCCCCGAAGCGGAGCGCGACTACTACCTGGAGCGGATCTACCCCTCCTTCGGCAACCTCGTGCCCCGCGACATCGCCTCCCGCGCCGCCAAGAACGTCTGCGACGAGGGCCGCGGCGTGGGCCCCGGCGGCCAGGGCGTCTACCTCGACTTCGCCGACGCCATCCGCCGCATGGGCAGGGACCAGGTCGCGGAGAAGTACGGCAACCTCTTCGAGATGTACGAGCGGATCACCGCGGAGAACCCGTACGAGGTCCCCATGCGGATCTACCCCGCCGTGCACTACACGATGGGCGGCCTGTGGGTCGACTACGACCTCCACACCACCGTCCCCGGACTCTTCGCGATCGGCGAGGCCAACTTCTCCGACCACGGCGCCAACCGCCTCGGCGCCTCCGCCCTCATGCAGGGCCTCGGCGACGGCTACTTCGTCCTCCCCTCCACCATCAACGACTACCTGGCGCGCCACCCGCACCGCGACGCCGTCGACGACACCCACCCCGAGGCGCTGGCCGCCGTACGGGAGACACGCGAGCGGCTCGACAGGCTCCTCGCCGTCGACGGCGACCGCACCCCCGACTCCTTCCACCGGGAGATCGGCGAACTCATGTGGGAGTACTGCGGCATGGCCCGCACCGAGGAGGGGCTGCGCAAGGCCCTCGGCCGACTCCCGGAGATCCGGGAGGAGTTCTGGCGGCGCATCAAGGTCCCCGGCACCGGCGAGGAGTTCAACCAGTCGTTGGAGAAGGCCAACCGCATCGTCGACTACCTCGAACTCGCCGAGCTGATGTGCCTCGACGCACTCCATCGCGCCGAGTCCTGCGGCGGTCACTTCCGCGAGGAGTCCCAGACCCCGGAGGGCGAGGCCGAGCGGCGCGACGGGGAGTTCTCCTACGCCGCGGCCTGGGAGTTCGTCCGTAGCGGCGCCGCCCCCGTCCTGCACAAGGAAGACCTCGTCTTCGAGTACGTCCACCCCACCCAGCGGAGCTACGCATGAAGCTCAACCTGCGCGTCTGGCGCCAGCAGAGCGCCGACGCCCCCGGCACGATGGCCTCCTACGAGGTCGACGGCATCTCGAAGGACATGTCCTTCCTGGAGATGCTCGACACCCTCAACGAGGACCTCATCCTGCGCGGCGAGGACCCGGTCGCCTTCGACCACGACTGCCGCGAAGGCATCTGCGGCGCGTGCAGCCTCGTGATCAACGGCGATGCCCACGGCCCGGAGCGCACCACCACCTGCCAGCTCCACATGCGCTCCTTCGCCGACGGCGACACCATCGACGTCGAACCCTGGCGGGCAGCCGCCTTCCCCGTGGTCAAGGACCTCGTCGTGGACCGGGGAGCCTTCGACCGCATCATCCAGGCCGGCGGCTACATCACCGCCCCGACCGGCTCGGCCCCCGAGGCGCACGCCACCGCCGTGCCCAAGGCCGATGCCGACCGCGCCTTCGAGCACGCCGAGTGCATCGGCTGCGGCGCCTGCGTGGCGGCCTGCCCCAACGGCTCGGCCATGCTCTTCACCTCGGCCAAGGTCAACCACCTCGGCGTACTCCCGCAGGGCTCACCGGAGCGGGAGACCCGGGTCCTGGACATGGTGGCGACCATGGACGCAGAGGGCTTCGGCGGCTGCACGCTCACGGGGGAGTGCGCCACGGCCTGCCCCAAGGGGATACCGCTCCCGTCGATCGCCGCCATGAACAAGGAGTGGCTGAGGGCGGTCCGCAAGGGCTGATCCGCAGCCCGCCCCCGGGCGCGCGGCGCACCGTGGTCCGACCGGATGACCGTACGGACCGACCGGACGACCGGACGACCGGACGGTCCGATCGTATGGGCCGACCGGGCGCTCGTGGCAGCGCTACGCCGCGCCGTCCCCGGCGGTGACCGGGGCGCGGGCGACAGTGGGCCCATGCCACATGCCCCCGCCGAGCGCGGACCGCGACGCCGTACCGTGCTGGCAGCCGCCCTGGCCCCGCTCGCGGCGGTCGGCTGCGCCGCGCAGGAGCACCCCCGCGACCCGGCCCCCGGCCCGGCGGCAGCTGCCAAGGACGCCCTGGTCATGGTGATCCGGCACGCCGAGAAGCCGTACGCCGGGGACACCGGGGAGGACGACGAGGGCAACGAGGACCCCGGGTTCCTGGCCGGCCGGGGCCGGCGCCGGGCCCAGGAACTCCCGGCCCTCTTCCCACCGCTCCGCGGCGCCGCACTGCCCCGCCCCGGGGCCGTCTTCGCCGCCGGAGGCAAGGCGGGCGCGCCCGCCCGGTGCCGCCAGACCGTGGAGGTGCTGGCCGCGGCGCTGGGCATGCCGGTCCGTGCCGAGTTCGCCGTCGGCGCCGAACCGGCCCTCGGCCGGGCCGTGCTCGCCGCCCGGATGCCCGTACTCGTCTGCTGGGAGCACACCGGCATCCCCCGCCTCATCGGGGCCCTGGGCGCGCAGGGGGTCCTCGGCGTGCCCGCGACCTGGCCGGACCGCTACGACCTGGTGTGGATTTTCACCCGGCAACGGGGAACGTGGAGTTTCCGCGAGGTACCGCAGCACCTGCTGCCCGGCGACGCCTGAGCAGGGCGACCGCGCGGTTCCGGCGTACGCTGAGAAGTGGACTCGGGGCTGGCAGTGTGCCCGGGAGGTAGACCATCATGGCTGGACTCGTGCGCAAGACCTTCGATTCAGCGGATGAGACACGTCCGTTCGAAGAGGGCAAGGGCAGGCTCGACCTCGTGGACACCGCCAACGGACAGGTGGGCCGGGCCGTCTTCGAGCCGGGCTGGCAGTGGTCGAAGCACATCAAGCCCATCGCCGGGACCGACAGCTGCCAGGCCGCCCACGTCGGCTACATCATCAGCGGCCGGATGAAGGTCGTCATGGACGACGGCGAGAGCACGGAGATACAGGCCGGGGACTTCATCCAGATCGACCCCGGACACGACGCCTGGGTGCTCGGCGACGAGCAGTGCGTGGTGCTCGACTGGCAGGGCTACGGCAACTTCGCCAAGCCCGCCTGAAGCGCCGCACCGCTCCGGGAGGCGACCGCCCGCGCCAAGTGGCCCGCCGTACGACTTCCAGTGGTGCGGGCCACTTCGGCCGGGGTGCCCGCCGCGACCACGCGGCCGCCCTCCGCACCACCGCCCGGGCCCAGGTCCACCACCCAGTCCGCGCCCGCCACCACCGCCATGTCGTGCTCCACGACCACCACCGAGTGCCCGGCGTCCACCAGCCCGTGCAACTGCCTCAGCAGCACCTGCACATCGGCCGGATGGAGCCCGGTCGTCGGCTCGTCCAGCAGGTACAGGGTGTGGTCGCGGCGCAACCTCTGCAGCTCGGTCGCCAGCTTGATGCGCTGCGCCTCGCCGCCCGACAGCTCCGTCGCCGGCTGGCCGAGCCGCAGGTACCCCAGTCCGATCTCCTCCAGTGCGCGCAGGCTCCGCGCCGCCGCCGGGACCTCGGCGAAGAAGGCCGCTGCCGACTCCACCGTCAGCCCGAGCACCTCGGCGATGTTCAGCCCCGCGTAGCGGACCTGGAGGGTCTCGGAGTTGTACCGGGCGCCCGCGCATTCGGGGCAGGGGGCGTACGTACTGGGCAGGAACAGCAGCTCCACCGAGACGAAGCCCTCGCCCTGGCAGGTCTCGCACCGGCCGCCCGGCACGTTGAAGGAGAAGCGGCCCGCCTTCCAGCCGCGCTCCTTCGACTCCGGCGCCGCGGTGAAGAGTTTGCGGACCACGTCGAACAGCCCCGTGTACGTGGCCAGGTTCGAGCGCGGCGTACGGCCGATCGGCTTCTGGTCCACCTCCACCAGCCGCCGTACGGGGAACCCGGGTTCCGCCAGCCGCTCGGCGACCTCGCGCGCGAGCACCTGTCCCACCAGCGTGGACTTGCCCGAACCCGAAACCCCCGTCACCGCCGTGAACACGCCGAGCGGGAACTCCGCCGAAACGTCACGGAGGTTGTGCCGGTCGACACCGCTGAGCCGTACGGCCCCGGTCGCGGTCCGCACCGCCGGTTCCTCGCCGGCCGAGGGCCTGTCTCCGTGCTCGCGCTCGCGCTCCGCGAACAGGTGGCGCGCCGTCGCCGACTCCGCGACCCCGGCAAGGTCCTGCGGCGGCCCGCTGTGCAGCACCCGCCCGCCGTGCTCCCCGGCGAGCGGCCCGACGTCCACCAGCCAGTCGGCGTGCCGCACCACGTCCAGGTGGTGCTCCACGACGAACACCGTGTTCCCCGCGGCCTTGAGCCGGTCCAGTACGCCGAGCAGTGCCTCGGTGTCGGCCGGGTGCAGCCCCGCCGACGGCTCGTCGAGCACGTACACCACCCCGAACAGCCCCGACCGCAGCTGCGTCGCCAGCCGCAGCCGCTGCAACTCTCCCGCCGACAGGCTGGGCGCGGTGCGGTCCAGGCTCAGGTAGCCGAGCCCGAGCTCCGTGACGGGGGCGATCCGTGCCCGCAGGTCCTCGCCGAGCACCCGGGCGGCCTCGTCCCCGCCGGACGTGCTCGCGCCCGCAAGTACGGTGTCCAGCGCGGTCAGCGGAAGCGCCGCCAGCTCCGCGATGGTGCGGCCCGCGAAGGTCACCGCCAGTGCCTCCGGGCGCAGCCGCCGGCCCTCGCACACCGGGCACGGGGAATCGGTGAGGAACTTCTCGGCGCGGGCCCGCAGGGTGGCGCTCCTGCTGTCCGAGAACGTCCGCATCACATAGCGGTGGGCGCTCATGTACGTGCCCTGGTAGGGCCGTTGGATCCGGTCGGCCTCCCGCACGGGGTGGACCGTCACGACCGGCTGCTCCTCGGTGAACAGGATCCACTCCCGCTCCTCGGCGGGCAGCTGCCGCCAGGGCGTGTCCACGTCGTGGCCGAGCGTCTCCAGGATGTCCCGCAGGTTCTTGCCCTGCCAGGCCCCCGGCCAGGCGGCGATGGCCCCTTGACGGATCGACAGGCCGGGCTCGGGGACGAGGAGTTCCTCACTGGTGCGGTGGATCCGGCCGAGCCCGTGACAGGAAGGGCAGGCACCGGCCGCGGTGTTGGGGGAGAAGGCGTCGGAGTCCAGCCGCTCGGCCCCCGGCGGGTAGGTGCCGGCCCGCGAGAACAGCATCCGCAGGGAGTTGGACAGCAGGGTCACCGTCCCGACCGAGGAGCGCGAGCCGGGGGAGGAGCGCCGCTGCTCCAGCGATACGGCGGGCGGCAGCCCGGTGATGGAGTCCACCTTCGGCGCACCGACCTGGTGGATCAGCCGGCGGGCGTACGGCGCCACGGACTCGAAGTACCGGCGCTGGGCCTCGGCGTACAGGGTGCCGAAGGCGAGCGAGCTCTTGCCCGAGCCGGAGACCCCGGTGAACACGGTCAGGGCGTCGCGCGGGATGTCCACGTCGACCCCGCGCAGATTGTGCTCCCGGGCGCCGCGGACCCGTACGTACGGGTCGTGCGCGGCGGTGCCTGCGGGACCTGCGGGACCTGCGGGACCTCCAGGACCTGCGGTGCCTGAGGGAACGGTCGTCGGGCCGGCCGGAGCATCGTGCGTGGACTCGTGCATTCGTCCTAGTTTAGGGCGCTCGGAGCCCCGCGACGCGGGCGAGCCCCTCGAAGGACTCCAGCAGGGCCGTGCGGTCGTACGTCGAGGTGGTGACCAGGAGCTCGTCCGCCCCGGTCAGCTCCGCGATCTCCGACAGCGCCGCCGCGACCTGCTCCTGCGTACCGTGGACGTGCCCGGCGAGGGCGCCCTCGTACAGCTCCCGCTCCTTGGGGGTCATGGCCAGGGCCTCGACCTCCTCGGCGGGGCGCAGCGGCGGGAAGCTGCCCCGGGTGCGGGAATGCGCGAGGGACCAGGCCTCGGGGACCAGGATCCGCCGGGCGGCCTCGGCGGTGGCGGCGACCGCGACCGTCCCGGAGACGACGACGTACGGCTCCGGACCCGTGGCGGAGGGCCGGAACTCCTTGCGGTAGCGCTCGACGATCCCCGCCACCCGGGCGCGGGCGCGCAGATCGCCCACCACCAGCGGCAGCCCGGCGCGCGCCGCGATCCCGGCACCCTCGCCGGTGGCCAGCACGTAGGCCGGGATCCGCAACCCCTCGGCGGGCCGGGCGTGCACCTCGGGGTGCGCCCGCTGGGTGCCGTCGAGCCAGCCCAGCAGCTCCGCCAACTGCTCCTCGAAACGGTCGGCGTCCCCGGTGTCGCGGCCCAGGGCGCGCCGGATGCCGCCGGTGAAGCCGACGGAGCGGCCGAGTCCCATGTCGATCCGTCCGGGGTACAGCGATTCCAGGACGCCGAACTGCTCCGCGACCACGAGCGGCTGGTGGTTGGGCAGCATCACCCCGCCGGTGCCGACGCGGATCCGCCGGGTCGCTCCGGCGACGGCGGCGGCCAGCACGGTCGGTGCGGAGCCCGCGACTCCGGGCACGCTGTGGTGTTCCGACACCCAGAAGCGGTGGTAGCCGAGCTCCTCCGCCCTGCGGGCCAGCTCCACGGTGTCGCGCAGGGCCTGCGCGGCGGGGTGGCCCTCGCGGGTGCGGGACCGGTCGAGTATCGAGAGTTTCGGGATCACACACTCCTCAACGCCCGGAAGCCGTGGGGATTCCCCCGCCTAGGCTGGGGGCCATGAGCGAGATCAACAGCCGCCGGCCGCTGGCCGTCTTCGACATCGACAACACCCTGTCCGACACCGGCCACCGCCAGCACTTCCTGGAGCGCCGGCCCCGGGACTGGGAAGGCTTCTTCGGTGCGGCCCCGTCCGATCCGCCGCTGGCCCGCGGGATCGCCCTGGCCGTGGAGAGCGCCGCCGACTGCGAGGTCGTGTATCTGACCGGCCGTCCGGAGCGGTGCCGCGCGGACACGGCCGAATGGCTGACCCGGCACGGGCTGCCCGAGGGCCGGCTGTGGATGCGCGGCAACCAGGACCGGCGGCCGGCCCGGACCACCAAGCTGGAGGTGCTGAAGCGGATCGCCCGGGGCCGGGAGGTGCGGATGCTCGTGGACGACGACGAGCTGGTGTGCGAGGCGGCCCGGGCGGCCGGCTTCCGGGTGGTCCTGGCGGACTGGGCGGCGGACGCGCCGGAACTCAAGACCGCCCAGGAGGGTGAGGGCCGCACCTGAGGCCCTCCCTCGGGGTCGGCCGCGCCCGCCTCAGGCCTCAGGCCTCAGAGCTCAGGCCTCAGAGCTCAGGCCTCAGAGCTCAGGCCTCAGACCTCCGGCCTCGACCTCAGGCGTCGCCGTCGAGGCGGAATCCGACCTTCAGGCCGACCTGGAAGTGCGCGATCTCGCCGTTCTCGATGTGCCCGCGGATCTGGGTCACCTCAAGCCAATCAAGGTTGTGGAGCGTTTCGCCCGCCCGGGCGACGCCGTTGCGGATGGCCTGATCGATGCCCTCGTGGGAGGTGCCGACGATCTCGGTGACCCGGTAGGTGTGATTGGACATGGAGGTCTCCCGACACTGGGTGGCTTTTGCCTTGTTCCAAGGTGCCCCAGTACGTCCTGGTCCGCGAACTTTAGGGCAGCAATCGCGAGCGAAAGGGTCTTGACCGCCCCATTGGTCTATGCCAATTTCAAGCCATCTGAGATCGAACCCGCAGAAGGTGACCCTCGTGAAGATGCGCTTCATCGCCGTGTGTACCGCCCTCGCGGCCGCGACCGCCCTCACGGGCTGCAGCCAGTTGGCAGGCTCGGCCGGTGGATCGCAGAAGGTGACCCTCTGGCTGATGAAGGGCAGCGCCTCGGAGGACTTCGTCACGAGGTTCACCGCATCGTTCGAGAAGGAGCACCCGGGCGTCGACCTCGACGTGAAGATCCAGGAGTGGACGGGGATCGGCGACAAGGTCAACGCCGTCCTGAGCGGAACGTCCCGGGAGGGCGCCGACGTCATCGAGGTGGGCAACACCCAGGTCGCCCAGTACGTCGAGACCGGCGGCATCGAGGAACTCACCCTCGAAGGCCTGCGCGAGTGGGGCAGCAAGGACTGGCTCAAGGGCCTCGCCGACCCCGGCAGCGTCAACGGGGCCCAGTACGGCATCCCTTGGTACGCCGCCAACCGCGTGGTGATCTACAACAAGGAACTCTTCGCGAACGCCGGGATCAAGGCCACGCCCAAGAACCGGGCGGAGTGGATCCAGGCCACCCAGAAGCTCGACAAGGGCGACCAGCAGGGCATCTACCTCGCCGGGCAGAACTGGTACGTCCTCGCCGGCTTCGTCTGGGACGAGGGCGGCGAACTCGCCGTCGAGACCAGCGGCCAGTGGGTCGGCACCCTCGACGACGAAAAGGCCCTGGCGGGCATGGAGTTCTACCGGCAACTCCAGGCCCTGGGCAACGGTCCCAAGGACGCCGACGAGGAGACGCCCCCGCAGTCCGAGGTCTTCGCCCGCGGCCGGACCGCGCAGATCATCGCCCCGCCCGGCCAGGCCGCCGCGATCGAGGCCGCCAACCCCGAGCTCAAGGGCAAGCTCGGCTTCTTCCCGATACCCGGCAAGACCTCCGAGAAGGTCGGCTCCGTCTTCACCGGCGGCTCCGACCTGATCATCCCGGCGCGGACGAAGCAGCGGAAGAGCGCCGTCAACCTGATCACGGCCCTGGTCAGCGAGCGGTGGCAGACCGAGCTCGCCCGCACGATGAGCTACGTACCGAACAAGACCACCCTCGCGCACGTCGTCGAGGGCAACGAGGGCGCCGCCATCATGGCCCCCGGCGCCGCCCAGGGCCGGGCCACCCCGAAGTCCGCCCGCTGGGCCGAGGTCGAGGCCAAGAACCCGATCAAGCCGTTCATGACGGCCGTGCTCACCGGCCAGGACCCCAAGCAGGCCGCCCAGGCTGCCTCGGACACGATCAGCGCGGTCCTCAGCTCCGACCGCTGAGCGCCGCACCCCGGGGGAGTCCGCCGAGTTCAGCGTCCGCACATCCGAGGGCCGCAAAGCGGCCATGTCGAATCCAGCCAGTCACGGAAGAAGTAAAGGAGCCGGGCCGCACACCTGCTGGCCCGGCACTCCGTGCCCGGATCAGGAGCCGTCATGACCATCGCCCCCCTGTCGCCGGCCGCAGAATCCCCCCTGCGGCCGGTTCAGGCCATCGTCACCGCCTCTTCCGCCTCCCCGACCCTCTCCCCGACCCTCTCCCCGTCCGGCGCCACCGCCCCGGCTCCCCGCTACGCCGTGCGGCTGGCCCGCGACGAGGACGAGGTCCGCGCCGCCCAGCGGCTGCGCCACCAGGTCTTCGCCGGCGAGCTCGGCGCACGCCTCGACGGACCCGAGCCCGGCCTCGACTCCGACGCCTTCGACGCGTACTGCGACCACCTCCTCGTCCTCGACGAGGAGACCGAGCAGGTCGTCGGCACCTACCGGATCCTGCCCCCCGAGCGCGCCGTCGTCGCCGGGCGCCTCTACTCCGAGGGCGAGTTCGACATCTCCGCCCTCGCCCCGATCCGCCCCGACCTCGTCGAGGTCGGCCGTTCCTGCGTCCACCCCGACCACCGCAACGGCGCCGTCATCGCCCTGATCTGGGCCGGCCTCGCCCGCTACATGGACCGCTCCGGACACAACTGGCTCGCAGGCTGCTGCTCGATACCGCTCGCCGACGGAGGCGTCCTCGCGGCCGCCACCCGGGAGAACGTGCTCACCCGCAGCCTCGCCCCCGCCGAGTACCGGGTCACCCCGCACCTCCCCTGGAACCCCGAGGGCATCACCTTCCCCGACCGCATGGAGCTGCCCCCGCTGCTGCGCGGGTACCTGCGCCTGGGTGCCTGGGTCTGCGGCGAGCCCGCCCTCGACGCCGAGTTCGGCTGCGCCGACCTGTACGTCCTGCTCTCCCTGCGCCGCACCAATCCGCGCTACCTCAAGCACTTCCTCTCGCTCGTCCCGGGCGCATGAGCACCTGGCTGCCCACCTCGCCCTGCACCCCCGAGGCCTGCGCCGGCCACGAGGGGCGCACGGCGGGCGTGCCGCGCGCGGTGCTGCGGCTCACCGCCGCCGTCGCCCTGATCCTGCTCGGGATCCTGGCCGCCCCGCCCCTCCGGCTCCTGCCCGAACGCCACCGGCACGCCGTGGTGCGGGCCTGGGCCGCCGCGCTGCTGGGCGCCTTCGGTATACGCATCACCGTGCACGGGAGCCCCGGGCCGGACGGCGCCCGCCTGATCGTCGCCAACCACATCTCCTGGCTCGACATCCCACTCGTCGCCGCCGTGCTGCCCTGCCGGATGCTGGCCAAGAGCGACATCCGCGGCTGGCCGGTGCTCGGGCGGCTCGCCGGGCGGGCCGGGACCCTCTTCATCGAACGCGACCGGATCCGGGCCCTGCCCGCCACCGTCGAGACCGTCACCCGCGCGCTGCTGGACGGCGACCGGATCACCGTCTACCCCGAGGGCTCCACCTGGTGCGGGCGCGCCCAGGGAACCTTCCGGCGGGCCGCCTTCCAGTCGGCGCTGGACGCGCGGGTGCCCGTACAGCCCGTACGGCTCGCGTACCGGCTGGACGGGGACGGGGACGGGGCTGACGGGAACGGGTCGTACGGGGCCGGGCCGTACGGGGACGGTCCGGGCCGCGACCGCCTCGCCGGGGCGCCCGCCTTCGTCGGGGACGATCCGCTGACCGCCTCGCTGTGGCGGATCGCCCGGGCCCGCGGGGTACGGGCCGAGGTCCGGCTGCTGCCGCGGATCCCGCCGGGGCGCCACACCGACCGGCGGGACCTCGCGGCCGCGGCTCAGGCGGCCGTGTGCGGCGAGCCGCCCACACCGTCCGCGACCGACAGGGACAGCGCGAAGCGACCGTCCGCGTCAGTCCACCAGTGGGTCAACTCCAGTCCGGCCGCCGCCAGTTCCCTCCGTACGCCTTCCTGACGGAACTTCGCGGAGATCTCCGTCAGGATCTCCTCGCCCGCCGCGAAGGGCACCTCCAGATCCAGCGCCCGGACCTTCACCAGCAGCTGCGACCGCGCCCGCAACCGCATCTCGATCCACTCCCGCTCCCGATTCCACACCGCCACGTGCGCGAAGTCGGCGGTGTGGAAGTCCGCCCCCAACTCCCGGTCGATGACGGCCAGTACGTTCTTGTTGAACTCGGCCGTCACCCCCTGGGCATCGTCGTACGCCGCCACCAGCACGGCCTCGTCCTTCACCAGGTCCGTACCCATCAGCAGCGCGTCCCCGGGCGCGAGCATCGCCCGTACGTCGGCCAGGAACACGGCACGCTCCGCCGGCAGCAGATTGCCGATCGTGCCGCCCAGGAACACCACCAACCGCGGCCCGGGGGAGTCCGGCAGCCGCAACGGCTTGGTGAAGTCGGCCAGCAGCGCGTGCACCCGCAGCCCCGAATGCTCCGCCATCAGCGTCTGCGCCGCGCCCTTGAGCGCGCTCTCGCTCACATCGACGGGCACGTACGTGTCCAGCGCGGGCATCGCCTCGATCAGGTGCCGGGTCTTCTCCGAGGAACCGGAGCCCAGCTCCACCAGCGTGCGCGCGCCGCTCACCGAGGCGATCTCCCGGGCCCGCTCCAGCAGGATCTCCCGCTCCGCGCGCGTCGGATAGTACTCGGGCAACCGGGTTATCTCCTCGAAGAGTTCACTGCCCCGGGCGTCGTAGAACCACTTCGGCGGCAGCGCCTTGGGGGACCGGGTCAGCCCGGTCAGCACGTCGTGGCGCAGAGCCGTGTCCGCGGCGTGCTCGTCGAGGGTCCGGGTCAGCAGGAAGTCACTCACGGGGCATGTTCTCCTTCGATGCGGCCTCCTTGAGAGGGGTCAGTTCGACCCTCGTCCGGGTGGCGGTCAGCAGGGTCCTGTCGGGTACTTCGCACCAGCGCGGATCGTCGTCGTACGGCTCGGACGCCACCACCGTGCGCTGACCCGGCACGTCGGCCAGGTACCAGAGCGAGTCCCCCCAGGCCGTTGCGGCGACGGCCGTGCCATCGGTCAGCAGCAGATTGAGCCGCGAGCCGGGCGCAGCCCCGGCCAGCTCCGCCACGGGCCCGGCGAGTGCCGGACCGAGATCGTCGCCACCCCGGAGCCGGTGCAGGACCAGCGCCCAGATCAGCGCCGAGTCCGTACGGGCGGCCAGCGCCAGCAACTCCTCGGGCGGCAGCGCGGCCGCCACCCGAGCCGCCGCGTCCGGCCAGTCCCGCACCGCCCCGTTGTGGCTGAACAGCCACTGCCCGGACGCGAAGGGCGCCGCCGCCGCCTCCCCGTCCGCCCCCGGGAGCGTGGCGTCCCGTACGGCCGCCAGCAGCGCGCCGCTGCGCACCACCCGGGCGAGGTCGGCGAAGGTGAGGTCCCCCCAGATCGGCCCGGCCCGCCGGTAGCGAGCGGGCACCGGATCGCCCTCCGCGTACCAGCCGATGCCGAAGCCGTCGGCGTTGATGGTGCCGTACCGCTGCCGGCGCGGCTCCCAGGACTGCCGCACCAGCGAATGCTCGGGCTCGCTCAGCAGCCGACCGAGGGAAACCACCGGCCCCAGGTAGGCGAGGTGACGGCACATCAGGCACCACCGTCCCGTGCGGTCCGGAACCCGGAGAAGATCTGCCGGCGCACCGGCAGGTCCCAGTTGCGGAACGTGCCCCGGCAGGCCACCGGGTCCACCGCGAAGGAGCCGCCGCGCAGCACCTTGTGCTCGGGGCCGAAGAACACCTCCGAGTACTCGCGGTACGGGAACGCCCGGAACCCGGGATAGGGCAGGAAATCGGAAGAAGTCCACTCCCATACGTCGCCGATCAGCTGGCGCACCCCGAGCGGGGAGGCCCCGGCGGGATAGCTGCCCGCACGGGCCGGGCGCAGATGGCGCTGGCCCAGATTGGCGTGCGCGGGAGTGGGATCGGCGTCGCCCCACGGGTAGCGCGTGGAGCGCCCGGTGACCGGGTCGAACCGCGCGGCCTTCTCCCACTCCGCCTCCGTCGGCAGCCGGCGCCCGGCCCAGCGCGCGTAGGCGTCCGCCTCGTACCAGCTGACGTGCAGCACCGGCTCGTCGCCCGGCACCGGCTCGCTGACCCCGAAGCGGCGGCGCAGCCACTCGCCCGCCTCGCGGCGCCAGAACAGCGGGGCCTCGATCCCGCCCCGGCGGATCTGCTGCCAGCCCTCCGCGGCCCACCAGCGCTCCTCGCGGTAGCCGCCGTCCGCGATGAACTCCTGGTACGCCGCGTTCGTCACCGGCGTCGTGTCGATCCAGAACGGACCGATCTCCCGGGTGTGGGCGGGGCGTTCGTTGTCCAGGGACCACGGCTCCGCCGAGGTCCCCATCGTGAACGGGCCACCCGGCACCAGTACTTCGGGCGCCGCCACCCCGGGGCCCTGCGGGGCACCGGGATCCGGGGCCGTCAGAACCGCCGCGCCCTGCCGCAGCTGATGGGTGATCAACATGGTCTCGTCGTGCTGCTGTTCGTGCTGCGCGATCATCCCGAAGACATAGCCGTCGGCCAGCAGCGCAGTGCCCTCCAGCGGAGTGCGCTCCAGGAGGTCGAAGACCCTGCCGCGCACCTCGGCCGCGTACCGGCGGGCCTCCTCGGGCCCCAGCAGGGGCAGCTTCGGGCGCTCGGCGCGGGGATGCTCGAAGGCGTCGTAGAGCGGATCGATCTCCGGATGCATCGACTCGCGCCCGGCCACGTGCCGCAGCAGCCACAGCTCCTCCATGTTCCCGATGTGCGCCAGGTCCCAGACCAGCGGCGACATGAGGGGGGAGTGCTGGGCGGTCAGGTCCTGGTCGGACACGGGGTCGGTGAGCCCGGCGGTCCGGGCGCGGGCCTCGGTCAGGGCCCGCACGGCGCGCTCGCGCAGCGCTTCCGGTTCGGTGGTCATGCGAGCGCCTCCTCGCCGGCCGGCCGGTGCGGGGGCGGGTCGTCGGCCGGACATCGGCCGCGCAGTACGTAGCGGTCGGCGAACTCCGCGACGGCGTCCCGGACATGAGTGCTCGCGCCCAGCCGGGGCAGCGCCTCGGCCGCGGCCCGGAAGCATACGGCGGCGGCCGCGCGCAGCTCCGGATCGGCCAGGCCGTCGCGGGCGGCCGAGCGCCACAGCGGATTGCGGGGCGCGGGGTGCGGCCCGTAGGTGTCGGCCAGTGCCTTCGCTACGCGGTACGCGGCCTCGGCGGCCTCCGGGTCGTCGAAGAGCGCGTGCACGACGGCCACAGGGACCAGCCAGCCGTCGTCGCCTGGCTGCGCGTCGATCATGCGCAGTTCGAGGTGGCCGCGGGGGCGTACGGGAGGGAACAGCGTGGTCAGGTGGTAGTCCAGGTCCTCGGCGGTGGCCGGTCGCGGTCGGCCCGTCCGGAGCCAGTCGCGGAAGGTCATCGCCCGGGGCGCAGTCCAGGGCCGGTCGTCGGGGGCCCGTATGCACATCACCTCGGTGTCCAGCACCTGCCGGGTCCACGCGGCCCGCGGCTCCGCGTCGAGCGGCGGGGCGAGCGCGCGCCGGGTGTCGAGGTCGCTCCAGATCCCCTGGCGGGCGCTGCGCCAGCCGGCGTACGGGCCCTCGTGCGCGGGGGAGTTGGCGAAGGCGGAGACCAGGACCGCGCCCACGAGGTGCGCGAGCCGCCAGCGCCGGCCGTGGCCGAGGGGGCCCGGCTCCTCCTGGCCGGCGTCGACGCAGACCTGCACGGACGCGGTGGCGCACATCATGGCCCGGCCCGCCGGGCCGGTGCGGTCGAAGTAGGCCTCCATGGCCTCGTAGCGCGGGCTGTTGGTCAGCATCCGGCGGTACGGGCGGCGCAGGTCCTGGCCGAGGCCCCGCAGGATCAGGCCCTGCGCGCACAGGGTGGCCCGTACGGCGGTGAGGTCGGCCTGGAGCGCGTCCACGCACTCGGTGAGGGAGGCGGCGGGGGCCGAGCTGAGCTCCAGCTGGCCGCCGGGCTCGACGGTGACCCGGGAGTGCAGCGGCAGGGCGCTGGCCGCGTCGTGCGCGGCGGCGAGCCGCTCATGGGACAGGGGCTGCCCGGGCCGCTCGGCGTCGAGCACGATCCATTCGAGCTCGGCACCGAGGAGGCGGGGCGGGCCCGTCTTGAAGCAGATGCCGTGGACCAGGTCCTCGGCAGTGGTTTCCGTGAGCAGTGCGTGGTTGGTGCGTGTGCGTGAGGGCGTGTGCGGCGGTGCGTGGGGCGCGGGTGGGTCGTGGGACATGACCGGGTCCTCGTCTTCCGTCGTCGGCCGTGGCATCACCCGTGCCTACCCTTCCCTTCAGGCACAAATTCCCTTGCTGCCGCCCGCCGATGGTGCGGAAGATCACGGCATGAGCAGCAGATTGCGCGAGATCGCGCGGGACAACGCGGAGATCGTGGCGGCCGGGGGGTACCGGACGCCGTCGGGACGGCGGCTGTCGCTCGCCGCCGCCGTGGCGGAGGCCAAGGCAGGAACCAGGATATATGGACCAAACCGGGCCATTCCAGACGAAAACCTGCCCGCTGGGGTCGGGACGACGGCCGTCGAGGTCACGGACGAGAGCAGTACGGTCGCAGCCCGTAGGCTCGCCGCCGACTGGCCCGAGGCCTCCCCGGTGGCGGTGCTGAACTTCGCCTCGGCCCGCAATCCCGGGGGCGGCTACGTCCGCGGGGCCAAGGCCCAGGAGGAGGCGCTGTGCCGCGCCTCGGCCCTGTACGAGACCCTGCTGGAGGCTCCGGAGTACTACGAGGTCCACCGCGCCGAGCGCAGCACCTTCTACACCGACCGGGTGATTCACTCGCCCGGGGTACCCGTCTTCCGCGACGACCGGGGCGTACTGCTGGAGGCGCCGTTCCGCGTCGGCTTCCTCACCTCCCCGGCCCCGAACGCGGGCACGATCCGGCGCCAGGAACCGGAACGGGTGGCCGAGATCCCGGGCGCACTGGCCCGCCGCGCGGGACTCGTCCTGGAGGTGGCGGCGCTGCACGGGTACCGGCGGCTGGTGCTGGGCGCCTGGGGCTGCGGGGTCTTCCAGAACGACCCGGCCGAGGTGGCGGAGGCCTTCCGGTCCCTGCTGGCGGGGCGCTTCGCGGGGGTGTTCGAGCGGGTGGTGTTCGGCGTGCTCGACCGCAACCCGCAGACACGGGAGGCGTTCGAGCACGCGTTCGCGGGGTGGGGGCCTGAGGGCTCGGGCTGCCGGGGCCCTGGGGGCCTTCGGGAGGGGGCTACCGCCAGCCGTAGCGCTCCCGCAGCCGCTCCACGACCAGGTTGAACCGCCCGCGGTCCAGGGCGCACGCCTCGCGCCGCATGCCCGTCTCGTGGACCCTCAGCACCCGGTCCACGTCCACCCAGGACTCCCGGCCGGCGCCGTCCCAGGGCCCGGTGCCGATGGGGACCCACTCCCGGTCGTGGTCGTGCCGCTTGCTGGAGAGCTGGACGGCGAGGAGCGTCCCGCCCGCCTCCCGGGCGACGACGAGCACCGGCCGGTCCTTCCCCCGCCCGTCGTTCTCCTCGAAGGGAACCCAGGTCCACACGATCTCGCCCGGGTCGGGATCCCCGTCGCGATCGGGAGCGTACGAGGTCTGCACGGGCCCGATGGCATGCGGATCGGCCTCGGCGGTAGCGCCGCTCCCGTCCCGCCCGGGCTGCTCGATGGGGCCGGAGCTGTGGTGTGAAAGTGCCGTCATCCGGGTGAGGCTACTGGGTGGCGGGGGGTGGGGCGACGCCCGGTACCGGGGGCGTTGACGGGACTCGGGGGTGATGTCGGGTACGCCGTGTGCTCGGTGGCGTTGACGGGACGCCCCCGGACGCCGTCAACGCCACCCAGTGGACGGCGTACCCGGCATCACGCCACGCTCGGCCACTTCGTGGCCCAGCCTTCCGATGCCTCCAGTTCCGCGGCCAGGCTCAGCAGGCGCGGTTCCGAGCCGTAGCCGCCCAGGAGTTGGGCTCCGAGGGGGAGGCCGTCCCTGGTGAAGCCCGCCGGGACGTTGACTCCCGGCCAGCCCAGGACGTTCCAGGTCCAGGCGTACGGGGCCGCGGCGATCATCGCCCGGTCCGTGGCCATGGCTCCCAGCCCCGCCAGGGCTCCGATCCGCAGCGGGGGTGTGGCCGTGGTCGGGGTGAGCACCACGTCGAACCGGCCGAAGATGCGGCCCACCCGCTTGCGCAGGCCCTCCTCCGCCCGGCGGGACAGCCGTAGCGGCAGGCCGCTCAGCAGCCGGCCCGTGCGCGCCGACTCCCGGGTACGGGGGTCCAGCAGGGCGGGGTCCGGGACCCGCGAGGCCCATTCGCGTACGCCCCCGGTTCCGCGGGGCACGAAGCTCAGGCCGATCAGGCCGTACCGAGGGTCCTCGGTGACGACTTCGTGGCCCAGGGACTCCAGGCGCCCTGCCAGCCGCTCCACCGCCGAACGGACCTCGGGGTCAAGGGACTTGGGCGTAGCCGTGAACGGCATGCCGAACGACAGCGCGATCCGCAGCCGCCGCGGTGCGCGGCGGGTCGCCTCCACCGCCGAGATGCTCGGCGGGCGGTGCAGGTCGCCCGCGTGGGGGCCGCTCGCGGCGTCGAGCAGGAGCGCCGCGTCGGCGACCGTCCGGGCCAGCACGCCGTTGACCGTGAGGCCGTGGAAGGCCTCGGGCTCCGGCCAGGTGGAGATGCGTCCGCGCTGCGGCTTCACCCCGATCAGGTGCGTCCAGGCCGCGGGGATGCGGATCGACCCGGCGCCGTCGGAGCCCAGTGCGGCCGGGACCAGTCCGGCGGCCACGGCTGCCGCCGAGCCGCCCGAGGAACCGCCGGGCGTGTAGCCGGGGTTCCAGGGGTTGCGGGTCTCGCCGAAGGCGCGGCTCTCGGTGATCGGCCACTGGCCCAGTTCCGGGGTCTGGGTCTTGCCGATGATGACCGCTCCGGCCGCGCGCAGCCTTCGTACCGCCTCGCTGTCCGCGGCCTTCGGCTCGAACTCCCCGCCGCAGCCGAACGCGGTCGGCTCCCCGGCCACGTCCATGTCGTCCTTGACGGCGATCGGCACGCCCAGCAGCGGCAGCCGCTCACCGGCCGCGAGCCGCCGGTCGGCCGCATCGGCCTCGGCGAGGGCGGCCTCGGTGCGGACGATCCGGAAGGCATTGAGCTCCGGCTGCGCGGCGGCGATGCGAAGCAGCGCCCGCTCGGTCAACTGCCGGGCGGAGACGCTGCCTTCGGCGAGTGCGGCCGCCATCTCCACCAGCCCGGTCGGCATGGCGGTGGACGAGGGCCTCGGAATGAATGGACTCGAAGGAACTAAGCCTGTTGAACCAATGGAAACAGTGGAAATCGAAGTAACCGACACCGGAACCTCCCCATTACCGCTCGGTAGAAAGAGACGGTAAAGGGGCCCGGTCGAGACCTACTAGATCCATCCCTCCAAGGACGCCATAAAGCCGCTGAAGTCGTCCCGGTGAATGGTGTGTCCGGCCCCGGCGACCGAACGGACCTCGAAGCCGCGCTTCTTGAGGAGTGCCGCCCGCTCCTCGGTGATCAGGAAGCTGGGGTCGGCGAGCTGTACCAGCGAGGGCACGATCGGCGCTGCCGGCATCAGGTCCGCGCCGATCAGCGGGGCCAGGCTCAGCGCGGTGCTCTCGTCCCACACCGCGAGGGTCGCGAGCTCGATGTCCACGTCGGCCTCCTCCCAGCGCGGGTTCATCGCACGGATCTGCTCCTTGGACGCCGCCTTGAACCGGGCCAGCGCCTCCAGCCCGAAATCGGGATCGGGGCTGGTCAGGTACCACCCGGGGTCCGAGAAGACCGCCCGCTCCGGCCGCAGGCGCGCCACCGCGAGCGAGAGCGTCAGGCCGCCCAGGGAGTGCCCGATGGCGAGTTCGGCGCCGACCGGCAGGGTCTCGACCACGTCGTCGGCGTAGAGCTCGGGGCTGTACTCGCCCCGGCCACTCGCCCCGTGGCCACGGAGGTCGACGGCGATGACGCGGTAGCCGCGGTCGGCGAGGGCGGGACCCACCCGGCGCCAGGTCCGGTGGTCGGCCATGATGCCGTGGATCAGGAGGGCGACGCGGTCGCCCTCGCCCCAGGTCTCGGTGTGGAGCTGCACGGTGGTGCCTTTCTGGAGGGTCGGAAGGGAAGGGCAGGGCAAATGCCCGGAGTCGGGCGGACGTTCGCTCAAGACCCGCCG
The DNA here is from genome assembly GCF_055604165.1 of Streptomyces sp. NPDC037242. NCBI lineage: Bacteria > Bacillati > Actinomycetota > Actinomycetes > Kitasatosporales > Streptomycetaceae > Streptomyces > Streptomyces sp. NPDC037242. Next base: position 172,665 of record NZ_JBVJUY010000014.1, on the reverse strand, counting down.
CAGCCGGGGTTGACGGGCCGGTGGCGGTATGCCCGGGGCCCTATCGGACGCTCCTGATCGGCTTCACCGCCAGCGCCCCCGCCACCGCCAGGACGGCCGCGACGACGAACAGCGCGGTGTAGCCGCCGCTGACGGAGACGATCACCGAGGCGATGAACGGCGCGACGATCTGCGGACCGGCGTTGGCGATGTTGAGCACGCCCATGTCGCGCGCCGCGTCCTCGGCCTTGGGGAGCACCATCGTCACGAGGGCGGTGTCCACGGCCATGTAGCAGCCGAAGGCGAGCCCGTTGACGACGGCGAAGGCCAGCATCGCGCTCCAACTGGTCGACACCGCCGGAATCACCAGCGCGACGGCCGACAGCAGGGCCGAGGCGCCGACGAAGAGCTTGCGGCGGTCGAACCGGTCGGAGAGGTACCCGCCGACCACGGTGGAGAGGACCATCGCCACGCTGGTCAGCGGCATCATCACGGCCACCGCCTCCTCCGGCTTCATGCCGTCCGGCAGCACGGTGTGGTCCTGGAGGATGTAGAGCTGGTAGCCGGTCACCGCGAAGTATCCGAGGACGAGCAGGGCCCGCCCGATGAACGCCCAGCGGAAGTCGTGGTCCTTGAGGGCGCTCGTGAAGGCGGCGAGCTGCGCCTTGACGGGCATCGGCGCGCGCGCCGGGAGCCGCTGCTCGCGGGTGCACGAGGTGAACAGCACCGCCGCGCCGGCGACGATCGCGCCGAAGACGAGGTAGCCGGTGCGGTAGTCCTCGGAGTAGGCGGCGCCGAGCAGGGCTCCGAGGGTGGAGCCGAAGGGCAGGCCCAGGCCGACGGCGGCCGAGGCCTTGCCGCGGGCGCTCATGGGCACGCGGTCGGGGACCACTGAGGTGATGGCCGCCTGGTACACGTTCATGACGGCCTGGCCGAGGCACCAGGCGATGGTGATCAGGAGGATCGTGTTCGCGGAGCCGAGCAGGAACATCGCCGGTATGGCGGCGAGTCCGCCGCCCAGGATCCACGGGTTGCGCCGTCCGGTGCGGTCGGAGAGGGCTCCGGCGACCGGATTGAAGATCGTCGCGAAGATCGCCGATACCCCTGCGATCAGGCCGAAGTTGGAGACCTTGTTCGCCGGGTCGACGTGCTCGACCTGGAGCGCCAGCAGGACGCCGGCGACGCCGACGTAGAGCGCGTACATGGCGCTGTTGCCGACGAGCAGCAGCGGGAGCAGGCCGCGTCCGGGAACGGGCGCTGCGGTTGCGTCGGTGGTGGTGGCGGAGGAGGAAAGGGCCACGGTGCCCTCCTGGGCATGTTCTCGTGCGGGTGACATGGCGGATGTATGGCGGATGAGGAGTGCGAGGCGTACGAGGCGTGCGGGTACGACCGGTTGCGGCGGAGGTGGGAGGGGGTGCGCGCCGCCCCGTCGCGACGGCGGGGGTGCGACGGAACGCGACGGGTCGGCGGCACGGCTGGACACGTGCGCAGGCACCTCCGATGGGGGGCCCGACGCCTGGTTACACGTGTCAATGAATCGTGTAACCACTGTGTAGCATTCGTTTCCGGCCATCCGCTAGCCCCTGGGTGCAACCGGTCTGGAAAGATGCCACCGCAATGTCACAGTCATCGAAGCCGCCGAAGCCGCCGAAGCAGCCCCCGGGGCCGCCACAGCCCCTCACCCCGGCCCCCGTGCCGACCAGCGCCGACGTGGCCCGACTCGCGGGCGTGTCGCGCGCGACGGTCTCGTACGTCCTGAACAACGCCGAGGCCGTACGCATCAGCGAGCCCACCCGCCGCAAGGTGCGCCAGGCCGCCGAGGAGCTCGGGTACGTACCGCACGCCGCCGCCCGCAGCCTGCGGGCCGGGCACACCCGGATCGTGCTGCTGCCCACCTCCCACGTGCCGATCGGGCCGCTGTACAGCGCCTTCCTCAACGAGCTCCAGTGGGCCCTGCGGCGCCTCGACTACACCGTGGTCCAGTACGGCAGCCTCGGCCTCAGCGGCGACGAGGCGGCGCGGGCCTGGGCCGAGTTGCGGCCCGTCGCGGTGATCTCCCTCGGCGAGATCACCCTGTCCGCGCACAACGTCGCCACGCTCAAGAGGGCCGGCGCCCGGGCGGTGATAACGATGGGCCCGGTCAGCGTTCCCGGCGCGCACGCCCTGGTCATGGACCAGACGGAGGTCGGCGTCCGGGCCGCCGCGCACCTGGCGGAGCGGGGCCGGCGGCGGATCGGCGTGGTGGTCCCCGAGGAGGCGGGCCTGGAGCTGTTCTCCGTGCCCCGGCTGGCGGGCGCCCGCTCCGTCGCGGGAGCCGGGGTCGTGGCGCTCCCGATGGCGTACTCGGAGGAGTCGGCGGCGGCCCTCGCGGCCCGTTGGGGCTCGCTCGGCCTGGACGCGGTGTTCGCGTACAACGACGAGTACGCGATGCTGCTGATGCGGGCCTTCCTCGACGCGGGACTGCGCATCCCCGAGGACGTCGCCGTCATCGGGGCCGACGACCTGCTCATCGGCCGGCTGCTGCGGCCGCGGCTGAGCACGGTGCAGATCGAGCTGCCGACCGGTGACCACCTGGCGTCCCTCGTGGACCAGGCGGTCCGGGAGCCGGGCGAGGTCACCGAGCGCCACGACCTGATGGCGGCGGTCGCCCTGCACCGCGAATCGACCTGACCGACCCGGGCGGCCGCCCCGCCCCGCCCCGCCCCGCCCTGCACCCCGCCCCGCACCCGGCGCCGCAGGGAGCCCGTTGACAGCGGGTGACGGGCGGACGGAGACTGCGGGCGCGCCCCACCGGGCGTGCCCGGGGGCGTCCGCCGGTGCCGACACCGGTACCGGGGCGCCGCCGCTCGTACGGATCCGCCCAGGAGAGCCCCCATGAGCATCCGCACCGTCCGCGACGTGTACGTGGTCGACGCAGTCCGCACCCCGATCGGGAAGTTCGGCGGCGCCTTCGCCGGGGTCCGGCCCGACGATCTGGCCGCCCACGTGGTGCGCGCGCTCGTGGACCGTACGCCCGCGCTCGACCCGGCCCGCATCGACGACGTCGTCTTCGGCGACGCCAACGGCGCGGGCGAGGACAACCGGGACGTGGCCCGGATGGCGGTGCTGCTGGCCGGCCTGCCGGCGACCGTGCCGGGCGTCACCGTCAACCGGCTCTGCGGGTCCGGCCTGGAGGCCGTGATCCAGGCCGCCCGGGCCATCGCGCTCGGGGACGCCTCCGTCGCGATCGCGGGCGGCGTCGAGTCGATGACCCGCGCCCCCTGGGTGGTCCAGAAGCCGGAACGGTCCTTCCCGGCCGGTCACCAGCAGATGTGGTCCACCACCCTCGGCTGGCGGATGACCAACCCGCGCATGCCCGCCGAGTGGACCGGCTCGCTCGGTGAGGGCGCCGAGCTCATCGCGGACAAGCACGGCATCACCCGCGAGGCGCAGGACGCCTTCGCGCTGGAGAGCCACCACAAGGCCGCGGCCGCCTGGGCCGCCGGGCTGTACGACGACGAGGTCGTCGCGTACCCCGGTGTGGACCTCGTACGGGACGAGTCCATCCGGGAGGGGTCCACGCCCGAGGCGCTGGCCCGCCTCAAGCCCGCCTTCCGGACGGACGGCAGCGGCACGGTCACCGCCGCCAACGCCTCCCCGCTCAACGACGGGGCCGCCGCGCTGCTGTTGACCGACGAGGCGGGGCTGGCGGCCACCGGCCGGGAGCCGCTGGCCCGGATCAGCGCGTCGGCCGTCACCGGCATCGAGCCGCAGCTCTTCGGGCTGGGCCCGGTGGAGGCCGTCGGCCGGGCGCTGGCCAAGGCCGGCCGGGGCCTGGCCGACCTGACGGCCTTCGAGCTCAACGAGGCTTTCGCGGCGCAGGCGTTGGGCTGCCTCGCGGCGTGGCCGGAGCTGGACCCGAAGGTCGTCAACCCGCGCGGCGGGGCCATCGCCATCGGCCACCCGCTCGGCGCCTCGGGTGCCCGGTTGGCCGGATCGGTCGCGCACCAGTTGGCGGCAGCGGGCTCCGGAACCGGCATGGCGGCGCTGTGCATCGGCGTCGGACAGGGCATCGCCCTCGTTCTCGAACGCTGAACGCCGTTCGGGCGGCGGGTGCAGTCATCCGGTCGTCGATCGTTTCCAGTCATGATGAACCGTCAACTGCCCAATAACTGAACAGAAGTGGCGCCTCCGGTCTGGCACGATGGCGCGTGCCGCCCCCGCCCCATGCCCGCCCATCCCCACCCGGAGGCCCCGCGCCATGCCACTCCTCGATCCGACGCTCTGGCAGGACGGACCCACCCTCACCGGCGGCACCGCCCCGGTCGTCGAACCCGCCACCGGCCGCACCCTGGCCACCATCGACCTGGCCGCCCCGGTCGACGTCACGGAGGCCGCCGTACGGGCCCGGGCCGCGCAGCGGGACTGGGCGCGGGCCACCCACCTGGAGCGCGCCGCCGTGCTGCGCCGCGCCGGGGACCTGTTCTCCGTACACGCCGACGAGCTGCGGGACTGGCTGGTTCGGGAGTCCGGGTCGATCCCCGGCAAGGCCGCCTTCGAGCTCCACGTCGCCGCGCAGGAGTGCTACGAGGCCGCCGCGCTGGCCTCGCGCCCGGCCGGGCAGGTGCTGTCGAGCGAGGAGCCCCGGCTCTCCTTCACCCGGCGCGTGCCCGCCGGGGTGGTCGGGGTCGTGGCCCCGTTCAACGTCCCGTTGGTCCTCGCGGTCCGCTCGGTCGCGCCGGCGCTGGCGCTCGGCAATGCGGTGCTGCTCAAGCCGGACCGGCGTACCGCGGTGTGCGGCGGGCTCGCGCTCGCCGCCGTCCTCGCGGCGGCCGGTCTGCCGGCCGGGCTGCTCCAGGTGCTGCCCGGCGGGGCGGAGACGGGGGCCGCGATCGTCGCCGACCCCCTGGTCCGGGTGGTCTCCTTCACCGGATCCACCGAGAGCGGCCGCGCTGTCGCCGAGCTGGCGGGGCGTCACCTCACCCGCGCTCACCTGGAGTTGGGCGGGAACTCGGCGCTCGTCGTACTCCGGGACGCCGATGTCGAGGCCGCCGTTGCGCAGGCCTCCTGGGCTTCCTTCTTCCACCAGGGCCAGGTGTGCATGACGGCGGGCCGGCACCTCGTGCACGCCTCGCTGTACGACGAGTACGTAGAGCGGCTCGCCGCGCGGGCCGAGGCCCTGGCGGTGGGGGACCCGTACCGCGAGCAGGTGCACCTGGGGCCGCTGATCGACGCCGGCCAGCTGGAGCGGGTCCACGCCCTGGTGGAGGCCAGTGCCGAGCAGGGGGCCAAGCTCGTCGCGGGCGGCACGCACCAGGACCTGTTCTACCGTCCGACGGTGCTCGCGGGCGTCGGGGACGACACCCCCGCCTACACCGAGGAGGTCTTCGGCCCGGTGGCGCCCGTACGGTCCTTCGCGACGGAGGAGGAGGCGGTGGCGCTGGCCGCGGCCGGCCCGTACGGTCTCTCGCTCGGGATCGTGACCCGGGACGCGGCACGCGGGCTGGACCTGGCGGCCCGCATCCCGACGGGCATGGTCCACATCAACGACCAGACGGTGAACGACGAGGCGGTGGCCCCCTTCGGCGGGGTCGGCGCCTCGGGCACCGGCGCCCGTTTCGGCGGCGAGGCGAACCTCGACGCCTTCACGGAGCTGCGCTGGACCACGCTGCGCGCAGCGCCCGGCGGTCACCCGTTCTGACCCGCCAGGAATGCTGCGGGCGGGTCGTTCGTTCAAGGAGCACAAGCAGCATTTCAGGAGGTCTGGAGAACCGTGGCTACTGTCGAACTCACCAAGGAGAACTTCGATCAGACGGTGAGCGAAAACCCGTTCGTTCTGATCGATTTCTGGGCGGGCTGGTGCCGCCCCTGCCTGCAGTTCGCCCCGGTGTACGAGAAGGCCGCCGAGGCGAATCCGGACCTGGTCTTCGCCAAGGTGGACACCGAGGCCCAGCAGGAGCTGGCCGGCGCCTTCCAGATCAGCTCCATCCCGACGCTGATGATCGTCCGGGACCAGGTGGCCATCTTCTCCCAGCCCGGCGCGCTGCCCGAGGCGGCGCTCACGGACCTGATCGCACAGGCCCGCGCCCTGGACATGGACGAGGTACGGGCGAAGATCGCCGCGCAGCAGCAGCCCGAGGACCCCGGCACGCCGGACGCCTGAGTACGTGACGGGCCCGCGGCCGCCGGTGACACTGGCCCGTATGACTGAAGCGGTGCAGTACGACGTGGTGGTGATCGGCGCGGGTCCGGCCGGCGAGAACATCGTCGACCGGACCCGCGCCGCGGGGCTGAGTACGGCCCTGGTGGAGAGCGAGCTCATCGGCGGCGAGTGCTCGTACTGGGCCTGCGTGCCGAGCAAGGCCCTGCTGCGCCCCGCCCTGGCCAGGGCCGACGCGCGCCGGGTGCCCGGCCTCGCCGGGGCCGTCGGCGGGCCGCTGGACACGGCCGCGGTGTTCGCGCACCGGGACTACTGGACCGGCAGTTGGAAGGACGACGGCCAGGTCGACTGGCTGGACTCCATCGGCGCGCACGTCTACCGCGGCCACGGCCGGCTGTACGGGGTCCGCAAGGTCGCCGTCACCAGCCCCGAGGGGGAGCACCACGTGCTCTCCGCCCGGCACGCCGTGGTCGTCGCCACCGGCACCCGGGCCGTGGTCCCCGAGCTCCCCGGCATCTCCGGGGCCCGGCCGTGGACCAGCCGCGAGGCGACCTCCGCGCAGGCGGCGCCCGGCCGGCTGCTGATCGTCGGCGGTTCGGTCGTGGCCGCCGAGATGGCCACGGCCTGGCAGGCCCTGGGCTCCGAGGTCACCGTGCTCGTACGGGGCCCCCGGCTGCTGCCGCGCATGGAGCCCTTCGCCGGGGACCTGGTCGCCGAGGCGCTGCGCGAGGCCGGCGCGGTGGTCCGTACCGGGGTCGAGGTCGAGGCCGTCGTACGGGACGGGCCGACCGGGCCGGTCACGGTCGTGCTGGCCGGCGGCGAGAGCCTGGAGGGCGACGAACTGCTGATGGCCACCGGCCGCTCGCCGCGGACCGAGGACATCGGGCTGGACACCGTCGGGCTGACCCCCGGCGACTGGATCGCGGTGGACGACAGCTGCCGGGTCCCCGGACACGACTGGCTCTACGCGGTCGGTGACGTCAACCACCGGGCACTGCTCACCCACCAGGGCAAGTACCAGGCACGTATCGCGGGCGCCGCCATCGCCGCACGCGCCGCCGGTACACCGCTCGACACGGCCCCCTGGGGCGCCCACGCGGCGACCGCCGACGCGCAAGCGCTCCCGCAGGCGGTCTTCACCGACCCCGAGGCCGCGGCCGTGGGCCTGACCCTCGCGGAGGCCGAGCGGGCCGGGCACCGGGTCCGCGCCGTGGACTACGACCTCGGCAGGGTCTCGGGCGCCGGGCTGTACGCCGACGGGTACCGCGGCCGGGCGCGCATGGTCGTGGACCTCGACCGCGAGATCCTGCTCGGCGCCACCTTCGTCGGTCCGGGCGCCGCCGAACTCCTGCACGCGGCCACCATCGCGGTCGCGGGGGAGGTGCCGATCGAGCGGCTCTGGCACGCGGTCCCGGCCTTTCCGACCATCAGCGAGATCTGGCTGAGGCTGCTGGAGGAGTACAGGGGATAGCGACCGCCGCCAAGTACGAGCGGCGAAGGTCTCCCGGCATGGTGTGGGGGGAGGCGTGACCGGAGTGCCTACGGCGGGTGTGGGCGCTGCCTCGTAGGTTTCCGCCGCCCCGCGATCACTCACCGTCGACCCGCGGCCACCCGACGGGCTCTGAGCCCGCCCGGCGCCCCGGCATGCCCGTGGCTGGGCCCGGGCCTGGAGCCGCCATCCGCCCCGCGGCCCCGCCGGCGCCCGCACCCCGTTACCCCGTCCGCCGCGCCGCGGCCCCCGTCGCACCGGTGTTCGCGTCCCTTCCCCCGGGGCGGGCGGGCGAAGCCCTTCCGGTTCCCGGGGCCCCAGGCAGGCACGTCGGCGGGCCGGTCCAGCCGGACCTTGCGCACCTGACCGGGCAACTCGTCATACGGCGCCGTGAGGCGGCGCGGCAGGCCGCTCGACGCCGACGGTCCGTCTTCGCCACCGCACGCTTCCCGCCGCGCGCCGCCGATGGTGCCCGCATAATGGATGGAACGGCGGGTGGAAGGGGACGTCTCGTGCCATCGGCTCTGCCGGGGGGCGAGAATGTTCACGGCCCGTTCTGGTCCGAACCGGGGACGCTGCTGGAGCACGTGCCCGTGGCCGTCTTCGGTGTCGATGACGGGGACACGATCTGTTACTGGGGGCCCGGCGCGCGGGACCTCTTCGGGTACGACTCCACCGACGTCCTGTCGAAGCCCGGGGCCGTTCTCTTCGCCGACGGGTCTCGGAGCGGCTCCGAATCCTGCGCCCGGCTGACGGAGCGAGGCCGGACCCTCGGGTACTGGAGGGGCCGGCTGACGGCACGGCATCGTGACGGCACGTTCTTCGAATGCGGTTTTCGGGTCTTTTCCGTGACCGGAGCCGGAGGGTCTTCGGAGGTGATGATCCTGGCGAGCCGCAGCCGCGAGCTCGATCGGGTCAAGACCAACCTCGCCTTCCTCGACGCCCTCTTCGAGACCTGCCCCATCGGCCTGGTCATGCTCGACCCGGACCTGCGGTACGTCCACCTCAACCAGGCACTCGCCGACATGGACGGCCTTCCGATCGAGGCGCACCTCGGGCGGCGCATGGACGAGGTCATGATCATGTCCGACGGCGGCGAGTACCAGCGCATGCTCCGGGCCGTCGCCCTGGGCGGAGCGCCGGTTGTGGGGGCGCTGGTGGGCATGCGCCCGCGCGGGCATCCGGACCGCGACCAAGTACGGTCGGTGAGCTTCTTCCCCCTGAGCCAGGCGGTCGGCTCGCGCCCCGGAGTGGGTGGGCTGATGGTGGACGTGACGGACCGGGAACTGGCCATCCTGGAGGCCACCGCCAGCCGTCGGCGGCTGGCTCTGCTGGACGGGGCCTCCACTCGCATCGGGACCACGCTGGACGTGAACCTCACCGCTCAGGAGCTGGTCGACGCGTCGATGCCGGACTTCTGCGACGGCGCCGTGGTCGAAGTCGTGGAGTGGATGGACGAGGCAGAGGTCTTTGACCCGGCGCGGCCGCTGTTCACCCGCAGGATCGCCTCCGGGACGATCCTGCCCCCGCCGGCCACCGAGCTCGTCAGCGGAGTGGAGCAGGTGCGGTATCCGCCCGGCTCCGTCATCCACGACATGCTGAGGACCGGCCGCGCCATCTCCGCCGCGGTGAACGAGGAGTTCCTGGCCCGGACCGTCCTCATCGAATCACGCGCACGACTCTTCGCCGAGAGCGGGTTGGCCTGCGTCCTCGTCGCCCCGCTCATCGCCAGGGGCACCGTCCAGGGAATCGCCATGTTCGGCCGGTCCCGGGACCGGCCGGCCTTCACCCGGGACGATGTCAGCCTTGCCGGTGAGCTCGCCTCACGCGCTGCGATCTGCCTGGACAACGCCCGTCTGTACAGCCGCGTCCAGGACATCGCCCTCACACTGCAACGGGCCCTGCTGCCCAGCGTGTTGGCGACCAGTCCGTACGTGGACGTGGCCCACCGGTACGTGCCCGGCAGCCGGATCACCGAGGTCGGCGGCGACTGGTACGACGTGATCAACCTGCCCGACGGCCGGGTCGTTCTCGTGGTGGGCGACGTGATGGGGCACGGAGTGTCGGCTGCCGCCGCCATGGGCCGTCTCCGCATCACCACCAAGGCCCTGGCCAGGCACGACAGCGAGCCTGCCGACCTGCTCACCGAGCTCGACGCGTGCGCCCAGGAGGCCGGCATCCAGCTGGCGACGTGCCTGTACATCGTCTACGACCCCAACACCGGCCGCGCCCGCATCGCCAGCGCCGGCCACCCCCCGCCCCTGATGCTCCGGCCGGACGGCACGGTGGAGACCATCGACGAGGTCCTGGGAGTTCCCCTCGGCGTCGGTGGCTTCCCTTTCCGGACGGCCGAGATCGAACTCCCCGGGAACGCGACCCTCGCCCTGTACACCGACGGCCTCATCGAGGCACGCGGCCGGGACATCGAGGCCGGTCTGGAAGCACTGCGCGCCGAACTGGGTAGATCCCCGGGGCCGTTGGAAGCAATGGCGGACCGCATCCTGGCGAGCCTGCTGCCCACCCCGCCCGCCGACGACACGGTTCTCGTCCTCGCCCGCGTCCACCGCTCCCCGTAGTGCACAACCCCACCATGCACGCCTGCGCACGGTCATTCCCGAACGGCGCGAACGCGCCGGACCTCGGCTTGCGAGGTCGGTAACCGCGTCTTATATCTGGACAAGCTCGTACATTACGGGCTCATGCTCCCATATTCCGCGGCCCCGCCTCCCGGGGCCCGCCCGAAGGGATGAGATATCCCGTGGCCCGAGCCGTGACTCCCACAGGCCCCGCCGCGGAACGCCGCTCCACGTCCGGATCCGGACGCTGGGCGATGCTCGCTGTGCTGTGCGCCAGCCTCCTGCTGGTGGCGATGGACGCCACCATCCTCAACGTCGCGCTGCCGTCGCTCATCGACCACATGCGCCCCTCCGCCCTGCAACAGCTGTGGATCATCGACATCTACGGACTGGTACTCGGCGGACTGCTGGTCACGACCGGCGCCATCGGCGACCGGTTCGGGCGCAAGCGGCTGTTCCTGATCGGCTTCGTCCTGTTCGGCGTGGCCTCGGTGCTGGCCGCGACCGCCACGACCCCCGCCCAGCTCATCGCCGGCCGGGTGCTGCTCGGCCTCGGCGGCGCCCTGGTCATGCCGTCGACCCTCTCCCTGATCCGGAACATCTTCACGGACCCGCGAGAACGCTCCCTCGCCATCGGCATCTGGGCCGCCGTCGCCGGGGCCGGAGCCGCCATCGGCCCGCTGGTCGGCGGACTGCTCGTCGAGGCGTACGGCTGGTCCGCGGCTTTCTGGGTCAACGTTCCGGTCGTCATCCTGACCGTAGCCGTCGGCATCTGGCTGCTGCCCGAGTTCAAGGCCGCCGGCACACACCGGCTGGACTGGCTCAGCGCCGTGCTGTCCGTCGTCGGCATCGTCGCCCTCGCCTGGGGCATCAAGCACGTGGCCAAGGGCAGCCTGGCCCCCACCGACCTGCTGATCCTCGTACTGGGCCTGGCCGTCCTGGCCTGGTTCGCGCGCCGCCAGCTGCGGCTGCCGGACCCACTGCTCGACGTGCGGCTCTTCCTGGCCAAGCCCTTCACCGCTGCCGCTCTGGTCACGCTCATGGCGATGCTGGCCGCCGGTGCGGCGCTGTTCCTGGTGTCGCTGTGGTTCCAGTACGTCCACGGGTACTCGCCCTTCGAGGCGGGCCTGCGCATGCTGCCGGTGGCCATCGCCATGCTGGTCGGGTCCCTCCTCGCGCCGCGGCTGATGCACACCATCGGGGTGCGCGCGGTGATGGGGACCGGGCTGGCGGGCCTTCTGGCCGGTTTCCTGGTGCTGGCGATGTCCCCCGAGCCGACCTCGTACGGGTACGTCGCCGTCTTTCTCGTCACGTTGGGACTGGGTGACGGGCTGGCCATCACCACGGCGGCCTCGGTACTGGTCTCCGCCGTGCCCGCCGAACGCGCCGGCCAGGCCGGCGCCGTCTCCGAGACCGCGTACGAGCTCGGGGTGGGCCTCGGCGTCGCGCTGCTCGGCTCGATCCACGGAGCCGTCTACGCCGGCCGGATGCCCGATTCCACGTCCGCCCTGGCCCACGAGTCGATCGGCGGCGCGAAGGAGGCCGCCGAGGCGCTGCCCGGCGCGGCCGGCGAGCAGCTGATGGAGGCGGCCCGGTCCGCCTTCGACAGCGCCCTGACCGTGACCTCGTACGTCTCCGTGGGGATCGTCGCGGTCGTGACCGCGCTGGTGCTGTGGATGGTGCCGCGCGACTTCAAGGCCACCGGCAGCGGGCACTGACCCTCCTCCACCTCGGGAGCTCGTCCGAGGCCGCACGTAGCCGCCGAGTAGCATCCCGGGATGCCGAAGACGATCGAGACGCTGAGCCCCGAAGCCGGGCGGACCGACACCGCGGGCCTGCGCGGGTACGACGCGGACGCCCTCGCGCTGTGCGCCGTCGACGCGGCGCAGCCGTGGTGGCGCCGCAAGGCCTGTGCGCAGGCGCTGGCCGGCCGGGTGCCGCCCCGGCGTGTCGCCGAGCTCATCGGCTGCCTCCAGGACACCGGTGACGCGGGCTCGGTGCGCATCGCCCTGCTGGACCTCCTCGCGGACCGCCCGGAGCTGCTGCCCTGGCTGAGGCACGAGGACCGGCTCCAGGAGAACGCGTACGGCATGACCGAGGCGGTGCTCAAGACCCGCGCCGCGCTCGGCGACCGTACGGCGGCGGGCGCCCTGGCGACGCTCGCCTTCAGCCCGTGGCGCCACCGGCGGGAGCTCGGCGAGGCCGCGCTGGACGAACTGGCCGACCGGTACGGGGTCGAGGCGGTGCTGGCCGAACTCGGCGGCGGTCGGCCCGAGGACCGCGCCTTCGGCGTCCGGATGCGCCACCGCGCCGGCCAGGACGTGACCGGCGCGCTCGCGGACCCCGACCGGGGCGTCGCGTACCTCGCCCTCACGCTCGTGACCGATCCGGAGCGGCTGCGCGGCTGCGTCGCCGAGGCGCCGACGGAGGAGGCGAGGGTGTGGGCCGTGTACGCGCTGCACGGTCTGACCGGCGACACCGCGGAGACCCGCAGGTGGTACGGGGCGCTGGGGCGGCCCCGTACCGAAGTGGCCGGTCTGGACGAGGAGTTGCGCGCGGCGATCGTCCACGAGTACGGGCCCGAGTGCGCGGAGCGGAGCGATCCGCGGTGGCGCATGGAGGCCCTGTGCACCGAGCCGCCGCCGGCCTGCGACCGGGCCGCGCAGCTGCTGCGGGCCACGGCCGCGCTCACCGCCGCGGGGCTCGCGCCGAAGGCGCCCGTCTCCTGCGGAGCGGCCAACCGTCAGGGGGACGGGACGTACGACGTGATCGGCTACGGGGAGAGCGAGAGTGGGGGCGGGGGCGAGGTGTGGATCAGTACGCTCGGCCGGTTCGCCGCCGATCACGACGAGAATCCGGCCGTCCGCCGCGCCCTGGAGTCGGCCGGCTTCCGCTGGATCGACGCGGAGCTCGGCGCCGTCCGCGTCACCGGGCTGGGGGTCTACTACTTCGGCAGGCGCGACCCGTTGGACGTTCACTCGCTGCTGTTCTACTGGCAGGACTAGCCGGACTGGCAGGGCCAGTGAGGCACCGACAGCGATGAACGGAGTCACCACTCGTGATCGTGATCGCCCACCTCAGTGACACCCATCTCGACGGCGGCAGCCGGGCCGCCGGGCGTGCCCGCGCCGTCATGGAGTACCTGGACGGGCTCCCGTACGACCTCGACGCCGTGCTGGTCAGCGGTGACATAACCGACCACGCGACCGCCGCGGAGTACGAGGAGGCCCGCAAGATCCTCGACTCCCGCCATCCCGTGGCCCTGTGCCCCGGCAACCACGACGACCGCGCGGCCTTCCGGCGGGGCCTGCTGGGGGAGCGGCAGGCGTCCCCGGCCCCGGTCGACCGGGTGCTCCGCGGGGACGGCTTCGTGCTCGCGATGTGCGACTCCTCGGTCCCCGGCGAGCACCGGGGCTTCCTGGCGGACTCCACGCTGAGCTGGCTGGACGCGGTCCTGGAGGGGACGCCGCGCGACGTGCCGGTCCTGGTGGCCTTCCACCACCCGCCGGTGCCGCTGCACATCCCGTACGTCGACAAGGTCCGGCAGTTCGGTGAGGAGCGGCTGGCGGCGCTGGCCGAGCGGCACCCGCACCTGACCGCGTTCCTGTGCGGGCACGCCCACACGGGCGCGGCGACGACCTTCGCCGGGCGGCCGCTGCTCGTGGCGCCGGGTGTGGTGTCCACGTGCAAGCTGCCCTGGGAGGCGGCGACCGGTGCGAGCGAGTACCTGCACCTCGACGAGCCGCCGGTGGTCGCCTTCCACGTACTGGGCGAGGACGGGCGGTTGACGACGCACTACCGGGTGGTGGTCGCCCGCCGGTAGCTGCTGCCGTCCCGGGTCCGGGTGAGATGGCCCGAGGTGATCAGATAGCGGCGCAGTGCCGAGCAGTCCTCGTGCACCGTGCGCAGGGCGTCGTTCACCTCGGGCTCCGAGTAGTCGCGGTCGGTCGCGAAGAGGGTCTCCGTGAGGTGGGCGAGCAACTGCTCGCGCCGGGCGGCCTTGCGCGGGATCGCGGTGAGGCGGCCGCCGGAGAAGAGGTCGGACACGCCGCGGGCCGTGGTGGCACGTTCGGCGGTGACGCGTTCCGTGGTGACGCGCGCGCCGGGTTCGGACGGCTGTTGGTGATCGGTGCTCTGTGACATGCCTGCGAGCTTCACCCGGCAGCCTCGCCCGGGGCAACGGAATTTCCGGGACCCTGAAAAAGTGACGGTCGCTCACCTTACTGAGTGGTAGTCGCGCCAGTACCCTCCCCGTGACCCGGTTCCTGCCCCACGGAGGAGCACGTATGAGACGTCCCACCGCCCGCCTCGCAACAGCCTTGGCCACTGCACTGGTTGCCCTCGGCGCCGCCCTGCTCACCCCCCTCGCGCCCGCTTCCGCCGCCCCGGGCGACGCCCCGGTGCCGCTCCCCGTCGCCGACTACTGCGGCAACCGGTGCAGCGACATCCTGCCGCCCGGCCAGAACGGCAACGCCACCCTCGCGCAGATCCTCCTGCACCAGGCCTTCGGCACGATGCCCGGCCACGCCTCCGACCAACTCGCCCGCTACGACGCCCTGGTGGCGGGATATCCCGGCCTCACCGACGCCAAGGTCAACGACTTCTTCAACGACGCCTCCTTCGGCGTCCCGGCCGACCAGGTCGAGTCCACCACCAGTCCGCGCCCGGACGTGACCATCACCCGCGACAAGAAGACGGGCGTCCCGCACATCAAGGGCACCACCCGCTACGGCACTTCCTTCGGCGCGGGCTACGCCGCCGCCCAGGACCGGCTCTGGCAGATGGACCTCTTCCGCCACGTCGGCCGCGGCGACCTGACCCCCTTCGCCGGCGGCGCCCTCGCCAACCAGGGCCTGGAGCAGCAGTTCTGGCCGCAGGCCCCGTACACCGAGGCCGATCTCCAGGCCCAGGTGGACCGGATCCGCACCACCGAGGGCGAGCGCGGGCGCCTCGCGATGGAGGACGCGCAGGCCTACATCGACGGCATCAACACCTACCGCACCCAGTCCAAGGACGGCCGCTACTTCCCCGGCGAGTACGTGCTCACCGGCCACATCAACTCCATCACCAACGCCGGTGAGATACAGCCCTTCAAGATCACCGACCTGATCGCCCTCGCCTCCGTCGTCGGCGGCCTGTTCGGCGGCGGCGGAGGCGGCGAGGTACAGGCCGCGCTCTCGCTGCTCGCCGCGCAGCAGAAGTACGGTGTGGAGGAGGGAACCCGCGTCTGGGAGTCCTTCCGCCAGCGCGAGGACTCCGAGGCCGTCCTGACCGTCCACGACGGCACGAGCTTCCCCTACGCCCAGAAGCCCGCCGACCCGCAGGGCACGGCGCTGCCCGACGCCGGATCGGTCACCGCCGAACCGCTCGTGTACGACCGTACCGGCGCGGCGGCCACGGCGGCCGCCGCCAATCCGCCGAAGCCGGTCAAGCAGAGCATGTCCAACGCCCTGCTCGTCTCCGGGGCGAAGACCGCGAGCGGCCACCCCGTGGCCGTGTTCGGCCCGCAGACCGGTTACCTCGCGCCCCAACTCCTCATGCTCCAGGAGCTCCAGGGCCCCGGCATCAGCGCCCGCGGCGCCTCCTTCGCCGGCGTGAGCATGTACGTCCAGCTCGGCCGCGGCCAGGACTACGCCTGGAGCGCCACCTCCGCGGGCCAGGACATCACCGACACCTACGCGGTGCAACTGTGCGAGCCCGGCGGGGGCGCCCCGACCAAGGCGAGCACCTCGTACGTGTACCGCGGCGCCTGCACCCCCATGGAGAAGCTGGAGCACACCAACGCCTGGAAGTCCTCCGTCGCCGACCCCACCCCCGACGGCTCCTACCGGATGCAGGTCTGGCGCACGAACTACGGCATCGTCACACACCGCGCAACCGTCGGCGCCAAGCCCGTCGCCTACACCTCGCTGCGCTCCACGTACCGCCACGAAGCCGACTCGATCATCGGCTTCCAGATGCTGAACGACCCCTCGTACGTCAAGGACGCCCGCACCTTCCAGGAGGCGACCCAGCACATCGGCTACGCCTTCAACTGGTTCTACGCCGACTCCCGCGAAGCGGCGTACTACAACAGCGGTTCGAACCCGATCCGCCCCGCCGGGGTCGACCCCGCCCTCCCGGTGCGGGCGGAGCAGCAGTACGAGTGGCAGGGCTTCGACCCCGCCGCGAACACCGCCGCCTACACCCCGCCCGCCGAGCACCCGCAGTCCATCGGGCAGGACTACTACATCAGTTGGAACAACAAGCAGGCCAAGGGCTACGCCGCGGCCGGCTTCGGGATGGGCGCCGTCCACCGCGGCGACCTCCTCGACAAGCGGGTGCGGCCCCTCGTCGCGGCGGGCGGGGTCACCCGCGCCTCGCTCACCCGGGCCATGGCGGAAGCGGCCGTCACCGACCTGCGCGCCGAGAACCTGCTGCCCGAACTGCTCGCGGTCCTGCGCAGCGCCCCGAGCGGGGACCCGGCGGTGACCGCCGCGATCGACAAGCTCGCCGCGTGGCAGGCGGCCGGCGCCAAGAGGAAGGAGACCTCGCAGGGCTCGAAGACCTACGCCCACGCGGACGCCGTCCGGATCATGGACGCCTGGTGGCCGCTGCTGATCGAGGCGGAGTTCAAGCAGGGTCTCGGAGCCCCGCTCTACGACGCCCTGCGCGCCTCGCTGACCGTCGACGAGGCACCCAACGCGGGCCACGGGCCCACCGGCTCGCATGCCGGCTCGGCCTTCCAGTACGGCTGGTGGAGCTACGCCGACGAGGACCTGCGCATGGTGCTGGGCCGGCCGGTGGCCGAGCCGCCGTCCCAGGTCTACTGCGGAGGCGGCTCGCTCTCCGCGTGCCGTGACGCGATGGCCGCCACGCTGAAGCAGGCGGCGGCCGCCACCCCTGCGGCCGTGTACCCGGCCGACGGGACCTGCGCGGCCGGCAACCAGTGGTGCGCGGACGCGATCGTCCAGCGTCCGGTCGGCGGGCTCAAGCACCCGCAGATCAACTGGCAGAACCGGCCCACCTACCAGCAGGTGGTGGAGTTCCCGGCGCACCGCTGAGGCTCCGGGCGCGCAAGGACCCGCCGGCCCCGGATCGCTCCGGGGCCGGCGAGCCTCGCCGTGCGGGGGAGGGCCTCAGGGGCCGACGGTGATCTGCTGCGCCGGGTCGGTGGTGTCGGTGACCTTGTACACGGCGTTGAAGGTGGACGAGGTCGCGCTCGTCGGGCAGCCGAAGCCGCCGGTGACCTTGACCGGCACGGAGGCGTTGGTGAAGGCCAGGCTCGGCGGGGCGCCGTTCGTCCAGGTCCCGCCGACACCGGCCGGTGCCGTGGGCGCGGCGACGACGGTACAACTGGCCAGCCCGGACGTCTTCAGTACGAGCCCGCCGACCGGCACGCCCATGGTGGCGGCGATGGGCGAGCCGTTCTGCATGGACACCGTCCAGGGGCCGCTGGTGGTGACCGTGGGGGTCACACCGGGCAGGCTGGCCGTACAGGAACTGAATGTCGGCGGCGAGATCGGCGAGGAGACCGGCCCGGCCGCGTTCTGGTTGCCGGGGGCGGCCGGCACCGCGCCGGTGGCGACGGAGACCGAGCAGGTCACCGTGACCGATCCGGCCTTGAGGGTGGCCTTCCCGCTGAGGGTGGCGTTGAAGGAGTGTCCGGCCGGGGTGACGGTGGTCGACCCGGCCAGGGGTAACGGCGCTGCGGTGGCGGAGACCGAGGCCAGCGTCAGGGCTCCGGCGGCGGCCATCCCGAGGGCGAGCGCGGTGCGCGAACGGCTCATGGCTGTGCTCCTTGGGGATCGTGGTGCGGGGTGGGGGAGGGGGGTGTCGCGGGTGTGGCGGACAGCGGGGCGGGTGCGGTGGTCGGGGGCGCTTCCGGGTCCCGTTCGGCGGAGGCGCGCGGGGCGGCGTACGGCTGCCAGGCGAACATCAGGCCGCCGCCGAGGATGCCGAGCAGGGTGCCGATCAGGAACCCGCCGAGGTTCGACAGGACCAGCGCGGAGGTGGCGATGAGCGTGGTGAGGACCCCGGCCAGGCTGCGCTGCGGGGGCGAGAACCAGGCGGTGAGCCCGAGCACGATCATGACGATCCCCATCAGGACGGACGGGATCCCCGCCACTCCCTGCTGGAGCATGATCTTCAGCGGCGCCAGCGGCAGGGCGCATATCTCGGCCCCGGCGAGGATGGCCAGGAGCCCGCCCCAGAACGGCCGGCTGCGCCGCCACCGCCGCCAGCGGCTCAGAAGCATTCCTTCTTGCCCTTGGATATGTTCATGCTCAGCCCGGAGAGCTTGAAGGTGCCGGCGTTGGTCGCCCAGGCCGTCTGGCGGAGATCGGTGATGCTGACGGTGTCCGCCTGCTGGGCGAACAGGTCCTGCATGCCCACGGCTTCCGTCGGGCCCTTGTCGAGGGTGGAGGCGTCGCGCCCGATCTCGATGTTGGTGAAGACCGCGTCGCCGGAGAGCTGCGTCGCGTCGACGAACAGGTTGCTCGCCTCGACGGGGCTCTTGTTGCCCGCGGTGAGGTTGAGCGAGATGTCCCCGATGATGGGCAGGGTGGTGACCACCGACTGGCAGAGGCTGTTCAGCTTCGCCTCCCGGATGGCGGTGACGGCCACGGGGATGAGCTCCTCGCGGGCGTTGACGTCGACGCTGCCGTACTGGGCGAAGCCCTCGCCCTCCAGGCTCTTCGCCGAGACCTTGAACTGCTGGCCCGAGACGGCGAAGGAGGCCGCGAGCGCGCCCTGGGCAAGGGCGATGCCGAGACCCGCGGTCACGGCGACGGCGGGCACGGTCAGGACGGCGAACCGGCGCCAGCGGACACGGCCCGTGCCGCCGGGGGGCCCGGAAGGCTCGGAGGAATCGGGTAAGTTCGGGTTCGGGGCATCTGTCACGAGATCAACCCTTTAATCGGCTGTGCACCGTTGTTACCGACGAGTTGAATGTAAGAGTGCCAATGGGGGTTGGCAAGGTTGCTCGAGCGTGCCTTTTCGGCCGACTCCTACTGCTCCGTACGCAGGAGTTCGGCGACCTCCGCGTCCACCCGCCGAGCCATCGCCCGCGCGAACTCCGCGGCCACGACCTGGCCCGCCACCGGGCGCAGCGCCGCCACCGCCTCCGTGATGTGCCCCAGCTGCGCGGCCGAAAGTCGCTCCAGCCCCTCCGGGCCGATCACGTGGAGCCGGAACAGCGCCACGAAGCGGTCCGCGAGCGCGGCCGCCTGAGTCTGTACGAAGTCCCCCGCGTCCAGGATCTCCGCGAGCGGCACGCCCGCCCGTACCAGCGCGAGCGTCGCCTCCAGCAGCTGCCGGCTCCGGTGCGTGACCCGGTCCCCGTCGATCTCTACGTAGCCCAGCTCGGCCGCGCGCCGGGTGTCCTCGGCGGTGACCGTCGGGCCGAACAGGTCGCGCAGTTCGGCCCGGGTCATCGTGACCGGCTCCTCCTGCTCCCAGTCGCGGGTCATCTCCCGTTCAAGGCCAAGGAGTTGGGAGATGCCGCCGCCCTGCTCCCAGGCGGCGAGCAGCTCCGCGATGCCGTTGACGGTGTAGCCGCGGCCCAACAGGTCGCTGATCAGCCGGAGTCGGACCAGGTGGTCGTCGGAGTACCAGGCGATCCGGCCCTCGCGGCGGGGCGGCGGCAGCAGCCCGCGCTCCTGGTAGTAGCGCAGGTTGCGCACCTTGACCCCGGCCGCCCGGGCCACGTCCTCCCGGCGGTAGCGACCAGGACTGTCAGTGCTGTTGCTCATCCGGCCGAGTGTAGGACGTACTGGCAGGTCACATGGGGCGCTGCTGCTCCCGCCGCTTGACCGCGCGCAGGACCACGAACTTCGGCTCGCTCGCGACGACTTCACTGTTGCCGTAGAGGCGCCTCAGGTGGGTGTGGTAGCCCATGTGGCGGTTCGCGACCACCCACAGCTCGCCGCCCGGCCGCAGCGCCTTGCGCGACTGCGCGAACATGCGCAGCGCCGTCGCGTCGGTGGTCGCCTGGTGGGAGTGGAACGGCGGGTTGCACAGGATCAGGTCCACCGAACCCGGCGGGAGCATCGCCACACCGTCGCCGACCAGGAACTCCGCACGGTCCAGGCGCCCTTGGACGTTGGCCCGGTACGTGGCCTCGGCCGAGGCCACCGCCTGGTACGACTCGTCCGTGAAGATGACCTCGGCCTCCGGGTCCGCCACCGCGACGGCCGTGCCGACGATGCCGTTGCCGCAGCCCAGGTCCACGACCCGGGCGCCGTCGGTGTTGGTCGGGATGCTCTGCAGGAAGAAGCGGGTGCCGACGTCGAGGCGGTCCGCGCAGAAGATCCCGGCGTGGTTGACGACCGTCAAACCGGATCCCGACCCCGCCTCCTGGTCCACGGTGTACGTCACCGGCCACGGCCCGGGGGTCGTGGGGTGCACGGCCCCGGGGTTCCCGGGCGTGCAGAAGATCAGCCGGGCCTTCTTCTCGGCGAGCGAGGTCTTGGTGGGGCCCAGGATCTTCTCGAAGAGCCGCAGCGTGGAGGTGTGGATCTCCTTGACCATGCCCGCGCCCACCACGACGGTGCCGGCGTGCACGTGCGGGGCCAGCCGGTACAGCTGGTCCTCCAGCAGCGCCAGGCTCTTGGGCACCCGGACGAGGAGTACGTCGATCCGCTCGGGCGGCGGGTCCTGCGTGGTGAGCAGTGTCACCGTGTCCTTGGCGGTCCCGATCCCGGCACGGTCCAGGTTCGCGGCGGTGGCGGAGCGGCTCAGCGAGGAGTCGGTGATCTGCGTCGGGCGGTACGCGGACAACGCCGTCGTCAGCGCCCCCCAGCGGTCCCCGACCACGGTGATCTGCCCGGCGCCGGCCAGGTCCACCGGGCCGCGGTCTCCCGTACCGGATTCGAGATGGCGCAGCAGGTACTCGTCGGCGGCGTCCCAGGCGCGGAGCCGGTCGCGCGGGTCCTGGGGGAAGCGGGTGAGCTCGTAGGAGCCGAAGGGCGTGGTCAGACGGTTCATATTGCCCCCAGGCTAACCGAGCGGGCGCCCCGGTCCCGCATGAGCGGGGCCGGGGACCGCCGACCGGTTGGCGCCGACCGGATACCGTCCACCGGTTCAGTCCTGGAACTCCCCGGCCATGGCGGCGGCCATCCGCAGGTACGGGCCGGCCTCGGCCGCGCGGCCCTGGCGCTGCAGCGTGCGGCCGAGCATCAGCTGTGCGTAGTCCTCCACCGGCCAGCGCTCCAGGATGGCGCGCAGCTCGCGTTCGGCGCGGGCGAGCTGGGCGGAGTGGTAGTAGGCGCGGGCCAGCAGCAGCCGCGTCGCGAGCTGCTCTGGGGCCTCCTCGGCCAGCGGGTCGAGGATGCGGGCGGCCGTCGCGTACTCCTTCGCGTCGAAGAAGAGCTGGGCCCGCGCCCAGCGCTCGGCTGCCGTCCCGTGCTCGAAGTAGGTCGTCGGCGTGCTCATCGCGTCCCTTCCGCCGTTCGGGTGGCGCGCCCGGACGATGCGTCCGGTGCTGTCCGCCCGCTCCAACACGCCGGTCGGGCTGAACATTCCACGGAACGCGGGGGCGGTGGCGGGGCTAAGTTGGGCGCTATGAGCAATCTCGATCGCCAGCCCGCTCTCTCCGCCTGCGGCGGCCGCGGTTTCGTCGTGGCCGAACCCGTACGGGAGCTCCTCAGCCCGCGCACGGTCAAGCTGGGGGAATCCACCGAGGTCCGCCGACTCCTGCCGAACCTGGGCCGCCGCATGGTGGGCGCCTGGTGCTTCGTCGACCACTACGGCCCGGACGACATCGCCGGAGAGCCCGGCATGCAGGTCGCCCCGCATCCGCACTCCGGCCTCCAGACGGTGAGCTGGCTGCACGAGGGCGAGGTCCTGCACCGCGACAGCGTGGGCAGCCTGGCGACGGTCCGCCCGCGCGAGCTCGGCCTGATGACCTCCGGGCGGGGGATCAGCCACTCCGAGGAGAGCCCGCGCGCGCACGCCCGCTTCCTGCACGGCGCCCAGCTATGGGTCGCCCTCCCCGACGCCCACCGCGACGTGGAGCCGCACTTCCAGCACCACGCCGAGCTCCCGCACGTCACGGCCCCCGGGCTGACCGCCACCGTGATCCTGGGCACCCTGGACACGGCCACCTCGCCCGGTACGGCCTACAGCCCCATCGTCGGCGCGGACCTCGCCCTCGCGGCGGGCACCGAGACCCGCCTCCCGCTCGACCCGGACTTCGAGTATGCGGTCCTGTCGATGTCGGGCGAGGCCCACGTCGACGGCGTCCCGGTCCTCCCGGGCTCGATGCTCTACCTCGGCTGCGGCCGCACGGACCTCCCGCTGCGCGCGACTTCGGACGCGGGCCTGATGCTCCTGGGCGGCGAACCGTTCGAGGAGGAGATCGTCATGTTCTGGAACTGGATCGGGCGGTCCCAAGAGGATATCGAAGGCTTCCGCGAGGGCTGGATGAACGGCACCCGCTACGGCGAAGTGAAGGGCTACGACGGCCCTCCGATTCCGGCCCCTGAACTCCCCGTGACCCGCCTGAAGGCTAGGGGAAGAGTGCGCTGAACTGCGCGCATGTCCTGAAGGCGGAGCCTGGTGTAGTGGCCTCGCCGCCCCTCCGCTTCCGGAGGGCGGTGTTGAGGCAGCTGTCACCACCTGGCTGGAAGCCGGTGACCTGTCTCAGTGAAGTTTGGCGAGTCTCAACGAAGTTTGACTGGCGTGCACGGGGCCAGGAGAGGTTTGAGTGAGACGGTGTCCCGCTTTGGGGTGGCTCTTGTCTCGGTTCAGGTGGCTTGTCTCAACCCAGTGGGCATCGTCTCGGTGTGGACGATCAGGGGGAGCCGCGGAGCGGCGGGGGCAGGGCGGCCGACCTCGGCGGAGCTGCTTAGGGCCTGTCTCGAAGTCGGGTGTGAGCTTGTGACAAGATCGCGGGATGCTGCGACTCACCGATTTCATTATCGACTGCCCGGACACCATGAAGCTGGCGGCTTTCTACTCCGAGGTGACGGGCCGTCCGATCAAGGAAGGCAGCTCCGAGGACTGGGCTGGCATCCAGTTCGGCGAGATCGAGCTGGCATTCATCCGGGTGGACGACTACCGCGCTCCGCAGTGGCCCGACAGCGAGCACCCCAAGCAGTTCCACCTCGACTTCGAAGTGGACGAGATCGAGTCCGAGCAGCGCCGCGTCCTCGACCTCGGCGCGACGCTAAGGCAGGACTTCATCGGCCCCAACGGCTACGGCTGGCAGATCTACACCGACCCGATCGGCCACCCCTTCTGCCTGTGCCGCAACAAGGGCGTCATCTGGACCGACCAGGGCCCGATCTGGCCCAAGCACGCCTGATTAGAAGCGATCACCTCGGACTGCGTACGAAATTCCTCCGACTGCGGCCAAGCCCTGCCTCGGCGAGGCAACCAGGAACTGCCACCTTCACTGAGAACTGTGGAGGCAGGTGTCTCAGCATCCTGACGCACCCCAGCTCAGGGCACACCGACTCCGCGGGGGGCGTGAGGCTGGCCGAAAGCCCCTCACAAGGACATCGTGCCGAGCTCGCGGGCGACGGCTACGAACGACCGGACCATCGGGTTGTCGTTGTCCGAACGCCAGACCAGGCCCCAGCGCAGCATCGGGGCGTCGCGCAGGTGCAGGTACGTAATGTCCGGGCGGACGTGGAAGCGGGTGACCTGGGCGGCGAAGGAGTGGACGGCTTCACCCGAGGAGATGATCATGAACAGCGAGTCCAGATCAGTGGCGACGCAAATGTTCCGCTCGATCGTCCGGCCGCTGGGGGTGTAGAAGGGCATGAACGCGTCCTCCCAGTAGTCGGGCTGCAGTGACTCCCCGCCGATCACGCCGTGGTCGGCGAACACCTCCAGGGACACCGACGGCTGGACCGCCAGTCGGTGGTCGGAGGCCACGGCTGCGACCCGAGGCTCCTCGAACAGCACCGGGCCCACGGTGAGATCCGGTTCCTCGACGGGGAGCCAGGCGAGCAGCAGGTCCGCTTCGCCCCTGCGCAGCGGCCCGAACGGATCGATGAAGCCGTTGTAGCGGAGTCGGATCCCGCACGTCGGATTCAGGGAGCGGAAGGCATCCCAGAAGGGCCGCAGTTCGTGTGCGTTGGAGACCAACAGGTTGATCCGCAGAATGTCCGTCTTGCCCTGGGCGGTGAGCCGCGCCCGGTCCATGCTCGCCTTCAACCCCTGGTAGACGGGGAGTAGGTCGTCGCGCAGCTGTTGACCGACGAGCGTGAGCCGGACCTGGCGGCTGGTCCGCTCGAAGAGCTCCGCCCCGATGGACCGTTCCTGCTTCTTGATGGCCTGACTGACCCGTGCCGGCGACACGTGCAGCCGCTCTGCCGTCCTCCCGAAGTGCAACTCCTCCGACAATGTCAGGAAGATCTCGATATCGCGCAGTTCCACGCGCCCCCACGCCCCATCTGTTCACTGACTCTGGCCTCAACCGGCTCTACACGGTCGGCCGTTGATCATCAACTTGCATGTCACTCACAGCGACATCGTCCCGAGTTCCCGGGCGATGCGTACGAACGCCCGAACCATCGGGCTGTCGTTGTCCGAGCGCCAGACCACGCCCCACCGCAGGAGGGGCGTGTCACGAACGGGGATGTACGTGACGTCGGGGCGGGCATAGAAGCGGGTGACCTGATTGCCAAGGAGGTGGATGACCTCCCCGTCGGCAACGTACGTGTACAACTGGTCCAGCGTCGTGACCAGGAACTTCCGTTCGATGTCACGTCGGCTGGGCGCGGAGAACGGGACGAAGGCGTTCTCGAAGTACTCGGGCTGGAGTCCGTCCGGCCCCACGACACCGTGGTCCGCGAACGCTTCCAAGGTGACCGACGAGCGGCCGGCCAGCCGGTGGTCGGCGGCCACCAGTGCGACCCTGGGCTCGTCGAAGAGCACTGGCCCCACGGTCAGATCGGGCTCTTCGACCGGGAGCCATGACAGCAGCAGGTCGATCTCGCCGTTGCGCAGTGGGGCGAACGGGTCCATGTAGCCGTTGTGGCTCAGTCGCAGACCCCACTGCGGGTGCTGCGAACGGAAGGCGTCCCAGAAGGGCCGCAGTTCGTGGCCGTTGGTGACCATCAGGCCGATCCGCAGGATGTCCGTCTTGCCCTGGGCTGTGAGCCGCGCCCTCGCCACGCTCGCCTTCAGGCTCTGGAATACCGGCCGCAGATCACCGAGCAACTGTTCGCCCACCGGTGTGAGCCGGACCTGGCGGCTGGTCCGCTCGAAGAGCTCCGCCCCGATGGACCGTTCCTGCTTCTTGATGGCCTGACTGACCCGCGCCGCTGACACGTGCAGTCGCTCGGCCGTCCGTCCGAAGTGCAGCTCCTCCGACAACGTCAGGAAGATCTCGATGTCGCGCAGCTCCACGCGCCCCCACCCCCCCGCTTGTTCGTTAACCCCTGACTTAACCAACGTTGCATGATCGACCGTTGATGATCAACTTGTCCACGCCGGATGCTCAGTGCATGAACGTCGTCACTACGAAGGTGTCGTTGACCGTGGAGGACGCAGGCGCTTCCAGCCGGTTCTTCACCACCCATCTGGGCTTTCGTGAGGTCGAGTCGGCCGAGGGGTACGTCTGCCTCCGCCGGGACGACACCTCCGCCGAGATCGCCCTGTCCGAGCGCGACCCCGAGCTGCCGCCGCAGGCGTGGCGGGGCCAGGGGCTGGCCGATCTGGCCGTGACCCTGACCGTCACGGATGTCGCGGCCGAGTACGAACGGCTGCGCCGGGAAGACGCCCCCGTCACCGGCCCGATCCGCCAAGAGCCGTGGGGTGAGCGGCTGTTCCAGCTCACCGATCCCAATGGCGTCGTGGTCCGGCTCACCCAATGGGTGCCGCCGGTCGGCGCCCCCGAACGCATCTAGTCGAAGGGTTTCAGTTTTTCGTGGACGAGATAAGAGAGTCGCAGCGGCCCGATCCGCGCCGCTGGCTCATCCTGGTCGTGCTGTGCCTCAGCACGCTGGTGCTGGTCATCGACAACATGGTGCTCACGGTGGCCATCCCGCCGCTCGCCGAGGACCTGGGGGCGAGCGCGCAGGAGATCCAGTGGGTCATCGACTCCTACATCCTGGTCTTCGCCGGGCTGCTGCTCACCTCGGGCAGCCTGTCCGACCGGTTCGGCCGGCGCCGTGTGATGGTCATCGGGCTCGCGCTGTTCGGCGCGGCCTCGGTCCTCGGGACCATCGCCGACAGTCCCGCCCAGCTGATCCTGGCCCGTGTGCTGATGGGCGTCGGCGGCGCGCTGATCATGCCGAGCACGCTGTCCATCCTGATCACCGTCTTCGACGAGAAGGAGCGTCCCAAGGCGATCGCCGCCTGGGGTTCGGTGTCCATGCTCGGCGTGGTGGGCGGCCCGCTGCTCGGTGGCTGGCTGATCGCCGCGTACTGGTGGGGTGCGGTCTTCCTGATCAACGTCCCGATCGCGGCGCTGGCCATCCTCGCGGCGCTGGTCCTGATGCCGGAGTCGAAGGGGCCCTGGCGCAAGGCCGATCCGCTGGGCATGGTGCTGTCCGTGGCCGGGATGACCGCGCTGGTGTGGACGATCACCGAGCTGCCCAAGGAGGGCCTGGAGCGTACGAGTACCCAGGTCACGCTCGCGGTGGCGGTGCTGAGCCTGGCAGGATTCGCTGTCTGGGAGACCCGTACGGCACATCCGATGGTCCCGGTGTCGCTGTTCCGCAACCGGGTCTTCACCGGCTCCAGCCTGTCGCTGGTGCTGCTGACCTTCGCCAACGGCGGCCTGCTGCTCGTGCTGACCCAGTACCTGCAGTTCGTCCGCGGCTACACGCCCACCGAGACCGGCCTGGCCTTCACCCCGCTCGCTGTCGCCGCCCTCGCCTTCAACGGCATTGGCGCCGTGCTGCTGGCGAAGACCGGCACCCGGATCATGGTGGTCCTCGGCCTGCTGCTGATCGCGGCCGGATCCGGTGTCCTCACCGGCCTCTCCTCGGGTGACGGTTGGGGACCGCTGACCACCGCGATGATCCTGATCGGAGCGGGTGCCGGACTGGTGATGCCCGCGGCCACCAGCGCCCTGATGGGGGCCGTCCCGGCCGAGAGCGCCGGCGTCGGGTCCGCGCTCAACGACACCATCCAGCAGGCCGGCGCCGCCCTCGGTGTGGCCGTGCTGGGCGCAGTCCTGTCGAGCACGTACACCTCCGAGATGCCGGCCGGCGCGCCCGAGGCCGCGCGTCATGCCGTTTCCGAGGCGCTCGTCCTGGCCGCACGCACCGGGGACGAGGGGCTGGCCGCCGCAGCCCGGGAGGCCTTCACCGCCGCGATGTCCGCCACCTTCCTGGTCGGTGTCGGCGGGGTACTGGGTGCCGCGGTGCTGGCGCTCTTCCTCATGCAGAACCGCGCGACAGAAGCGGCCGCGAAGGAGGCCGCCCGGACCCAGGACCAGTTCGCCACGGTCGCCGGACCCTGACGTACGGCCGCCGCGCGTCCCGGCTATCACTGGCTGAGGCTATTAGCGTTCACCTTCATTCATTGCAACGATTGGGCGGCCGTCGTTGCGTTAACCCTGAAGATCGTTGCAACGATTTTCCCGGTTTTCACCTGCAGTGATGGTGATTTGTCGCAATGGATGCGTTGATGGATTTCTGAACGCAACGTAGCTTTTCCCTCACAGGAAACAACGACTCCAAGGACAGAGCAATGCAGAAGTTCGACACCCCTGCCCCGATCGCCGCCGTCCTCGACATCCCCGCGGGACGCATCCGGTTCATCGCCGCCGCCCGCGCCGACACCACCGTCGAGGTCCTGCCCGCGGACGCCTCGAAGGGCCGCGACGCGCAGGCGGCGAAGGAGACCACGGTCGAGTACGGCGACGGCGTCCTGCGGATCGCGGCCCCTGAGGCGAAGAACCAGATCCTCGGCAACTCCGGATCCGTCGAGGTGACCGTCCACCTGCCCGCCGACTCCCGCATTGAGGCGAAGACGGCCAGCGCCGAGTTCCGGGGCGTCGGACGGCTCGGCGATGTCGCCTTCGAGGGCGCGCTGGGCACGGTCAAGCTCGACGAGACCGCGAGCACCCGCCTCACCCTCCAGGCCGGCGATGTCTCGGTCGGTCGCCTGGGCGGTCCGGCCCAGATCAGCACCCAGAAGGGCGCCATCCACATCGCGGAGGCCATGACCGGCACGGTCACCCTGAGCACCGAGCACGGCGAGATCTCGGTCGGCGCCGCCCGCGGGGTCTCCGCCTCTCTGGACGCAGGCACCAGCTACGGCCGGATCCACAACTCGCTCAACAACGCCGACGGTGCCGCCTCCGGCCTGAACATCCACGCGACCACCTCCTACGGCGACATCACCGCCCGCAGCCTCTGACCCCCGTAGCTCCGAACGGGCACCCCCTTGGGTGAACATGACGAGCAAGCTCCGTGCAGCTCGCGACGCCGCCTCCGGCCACCGCACTGAACTACGTGGACGATGCGGCAATATCCCTGGCCGAGGTGCTCTGGAGAGCGACGCAGAGGCTCGTAGCTGCAGGATGAACCCGTCGCGCCCCCCTCGCAGGACGCGCTCGGGAAGCGATTCCAGACGCCGACACGGCGCACACTGAGCCCACCTCACCTCAGCCTGGCTCGCGAGACGGCCGGCGCCCTCGCTTCAGCCCTCCTCAGCCACATCACCCCTGCCGTGATGGCGCGACCGTGGCATCACCATGCCCAAACCGACACCGAAGAAGGATGAGAAGAATGAGCACCACTCAGGACTACCAGGCTGCGGAACAGCTTCTGCGCCGGCCCGCCCGCCCCGGCGAGCTCGTCGTCGGCGACAAGGTCCGGCCGCAGTGGATCGACGGAGGGGCCCGCTTCTGGTACGCCGTGAGCAACGGTGTCGGTAAGCGGTTCGTGCTGGTCGATCCTGCGGCCGGAACCCGTGAGCCGGCCTTCGACCACTCCCGGCTCGCCGCCGCGCTGGCCGCCGCCTCCGGGCAGCAGGTCGACCCCGAGTTCCTGCCGGCCTCGGCGATAGAACTGGGACGGAACACCGTCGAGTTCGATGCGTTCGGCGAGTACTGGCGGTGCCGCCTGGACGACTACGTGTGCGAGCGGGCCGAGTTCACGCCGCCGGGCAGCCCCCTCGACGTACCGTCACCCGACGGGAAGTTCGCGGTGTCCCGGCGGGGCCACGACCTGTGGGCGCGCTCGCTGTCCGACGGCCGCGAGTGGGCACTGACCGCCGATGGCGCGCCGGGCCACCAGTACGGCACCGTCCCGGAGTGCACGGCGAACAGCACCCTGCTGCGCAAGATCGGCCTGCCGTACCTGCCGCCTGCGGTGGCCTGGTCGCCGGACTCGACGAAGGTGCTGGCGCACCGGACCGACGAGCGCGAGGTCCGGGAGACCCATCTGCTGGAGGCCAGGCCCGTCGACGGCGGAGCCCCGGTGCTGCACACCCAGCGGTTCGCCTACCCCGGGGACGAGCACGTACCGCTGGCCGAACTGGTCGTACTGGACGTCGCCGCGGGCACGGTGGTCCGCGCCCAGGCCGAGCCGCTGCTCATGCCGACACTGTCGCCGATCACGATCAAGTGGGCCTGGTGGGCCCCGGACAGCTCGGCGGTGTACTACCTCGGCCGGCCGCGCGACCTGCGCACGCTCACCCTGTACCGGCTGGACGCGGCCACCGGCGAGGTCACCACGGTGCTCAGCGAGACCGGGGCGACCCGTGTCGAGCCCAACCAGTGGGCGTACGAGCCGCCGATCGTGCGGGTGCTCGCCGACGAGGTGCTCTGGTACTCGCAGCGCGACGGCTGGGGACACCTGTACCGGTACGACCTGCGCACCGGCGCGCTGCTTGGGCAGGTCACCTCCGGACCGTGGGCGGTACGGCAGATCCTGCGTGTCGACGAGGCCGAGCGGGTGGTGTACTTCACCGCCTCGGGGCTGGTCGACGGGGACCCGTACCGGCGCACGGTCTGCCGGGCCGGCCTGGACGGCTCCGGCTTCGCCAAGGTCACCCGCGACGACCAGGACCACATCGCCGCCCTCCCCGACCACCAGGACTACTTCGTCGACTCCGCGTCCGCGGTCGACACCCCGCCGGTGACGACGGTCCGCGACTGGACTGGCCGCGTGCTGGTCGAGCTGGAGCGCGCGGACATCGGCAAGCTCACCGCCACCGGCTGGACGCCGCCGGAACGCTTCTGCGTCAAGGCGGCCGACGGGATGACGGACATCTACGGAGTGCTGTACCGGCCGCGGGAGTTCGACCCCGCCCGCTCCTACCCGGTGGTCGACAACGTCTACCCCGGCCCGCAGCTCAACCGGGTCTCCCCGTCCTTCGACCCCGGCGGACTGGGCCTCGACGCGGAACCCCTCGCGGCACTGGGCTTCGTAGCGGTAGCACTGGACGGACGCGGCACCCCGGGCCGGGACAAGGCCTTCCACGACGCCTCGTACGGCCACCTGGCCGACGCGGGCAACCTGGCCGACCACGTCGCGGCGCTGCGTCAACTGGCCGAGACCCGGCCGTGGATGGACCTGGACCGGGTGGGCGTGTTCGGCCACTCCGGAGGCGGATTCGCCGCGGCCCGCGCGATGCTGGACTTCCCCGAGACATACAAGGTGGGAGCCGCACTCTCCGGCTCGCACGACGCCCGCCACTTCAACGCCGGCTTCGTGGAGACCTACGACGGCGCGGACAACCCCGAGGCCTGGGGCCGCACTTCCAGCATCGACCTCGCCGACCGCCTGGCGGGCAAGCTGCTCCTGATCCACGGCGACATGGACGACCAGGTCCACCCGGACCAGACCCTCCGCCTGGCCGACCGGCTCATCGCCGCCGGCAAGGACTTCGAGCTGCTCATCGTGCCCGGCGCCGAGCACACGTTCATCGACCACTTGGCCTATGTCCGTACACGCTGCTGGGACTTCCTGGTCCGCGAGCTGCTGGGCGCCCAGCCTCCTGCCTACCGCCCCGCTCCCATCGCCATCGGCCCCGAGCTGCTTGCCGAGCTGTTCGCCTGAGCCTGCGTCGGCGACATCGGCCCTGCTTGTGTGACATGGGTCACATGATCGGGGTCGATGGGTTCGGGTCTCCGTCACGGTCCTACATGCAACGAGATTCCAACGCCGCAGGCCCGGCCCCCGGGTGGGTGCGGCACATGAGGAAGGCATGCCATGACCGACACGATCAGCGCCTCCGCCACCGTCTCCGCCTCTGCTTCCACCACTGCGGGGTCCGACTCGTCGGCGCGGGTGCTGCTGAAGGGCACAGCGGTGGCGGGGCCGCTGTTCCTGGGTGCGGGGATCGCCCAGGGCCTGACGCGTGAGGGCTTCGACTTCACGCGCAACGCCATCAGCCAGCTGAGCCTCGGCGACCTGGGGTGGATCCAGATCACCAACTTCTTCGTCGCCGGCGCCCTGCTGATCGCCGGTGCGGTCGGTATGCGGCGATCGGTGTCCGAGGGTCCCGCCCACCGCGCGGCGCCGTGGCTGGTCGGGGTGTTCGGGGCGTCCTTCCTGGTCAGCGGTGTGTGCTCGGCCGACCCCGGAGCCGGTTTCCCGGCCGGTACGCCGGACTCCGCGACCGCCGCGCTGAGCGTGCACGGTGCGGTCCACATGGCCGGCGGCATGGTCGGCTACCTCGCGCTGTGCGCCGCCTTCCTGCTCCTGTCCCGCCGCTTCGCTGCCGAGGGGCAGCCGGGCTGGGCGTTCGCCTGCCGCCTGCTCCCGGTGGGCGTCCTCGCCGGGTTCGTCGGATCCGGTGCCTCCGTACTGTCCTTCACGGCGGGGGCGGCACTCGGCCTGGCCGGACTCGCCGCGGTGACAGCCCGGCTGGCGCGCCTCTAGCCGTACCGGCACTCACGCACTCGAACACTCACGCACACCGGAACGAACGAAAGGCACGGACGACATGTCGGACTCACTGCAGGGTGCCGCGTACTTCCCCTCGATCGAGAAGAAGTACGGCCGTCCGATCGCGGAATGGAAGGACCTGATCCGGACCTCCCCCCTGACGAAGCACATGGAACTCGTCTCGTGGCTCAAGTCCGAGCACGGCCTGGGTCACGGCCACGCCAACGCCCTGGTCGCCCACACCCTCGCGGAGGACAGCGCGAAGTAGTCCACACAGGCCGCCACTGAGCGTTCACGCTCATGTCATTGCAATGGCCGACGGTCATGTTGCATTTAGCGACAAGTCCATTGCAATGATATTGGCCAAGTGACCTGTATCGACGCAAGGTTTGATGGTTCCATCGGTTGCTGAATCGCTGAACGCAACATAGCTTCTGTTCTGTCGCGACGACAGGGATTCCAGCGGTATGGAGCCCGACATGCGCCTCCAAGCCGTCGGTGCCGCCGCAGTCCATCCCATCTGAACCCAACAAATCAGGAAGTGAGACACCCCCGTGCGCATTGCGATTGGTGAATTCATCAGCCTGGACGGCGTCGTTCAGGCCCCGGGGCACCCGGACGAGGACACCGACGGCGGTTTCGCCCACGGTGGCTGGAGCCACCCGTTCTTCGACCCGGAGGTGATGGGTGGCGCTCTGACCGAGTGGCAGACCAGCACCGAGGCCCTGCTGTTCGGACGCCGCACCTGGCAGACCATGGCGGCGGCGTGGCCGGACCGGGCCGGCGACCCGTTCGCCGACCACATGAACAGCGTCACCAAGTACGTCGTGTCCAGCACCCTCGGCGACGACGAGCTGACGTGGAACAACACCACACGCATCCCCGGCGACCAAGCACTGGACCAGATCAAGAAGCTGCGCGAAGCCGAAGGCCGTGACCTGGTGGTCATGGGCAGCGCGTCCCTCACCCGAACCCTGCTGGCCGAGGGGCTGGTCGACGAGCTTCGGCTCATGATCCTGCCAGTGCTCGTCGGCGGCGGTAAGACGATCTACCCGGCCGACGGTCACCTCCGCACGTTCGAACTGGTCTCCACGGTCGTCAGCGGCACCGGAGTGCACGTGTGCACCTACCGGCCGAAGGCCGGGGCGTAGTCGGCAGGCGTACGGGCCAATGCCGACCAGGCGGGAGACGTTCGGGTCTTCGCCTCCGTGGGCATCCGGTCCTGCCGGCGCGGTGGCGCACTGTCAGGGCCATCCGGCAGTTGGGTCAGTAGCCGATGGTGAAGCGGCGTTGGACGAAGCGCGGCAGCTCCGCCTCGTCGACGAGGGCGACGGCGGCGTCCTCCATGGAGATGCGGCTGCGCCCGTCCGCGTCGCGGACTGGCTGGTCGCCGCCGATCCGGAACCGGCCCGTACGTTCGCCGGGTGCGATGTCCTCGGCAGGGCTGAAGTAGGTCCACAGCCGGTTGGAGGTGCGCAGGACGTTCAGGGCATCGCGGTGGCCGCGCACCGCGGCGGAGTACTCCCTCGGCAGGCCGATCGCGTCGAGGGTCTCGTGTAGGAGTGCGTCGGAGTCGGCCCGTACGACTCCGGGCGCGATCTCCAGGCTGCCGGCGCCGCCGATGACGATGAGCCGGATCCGCGGATGACTCTCCAGCGCCTTTAGGAGTGCTCGCGCGGCCGTGGCGTACACCGTGGGGTCGGCGATCGAGCGGGCCACGGTGTCGGCGGTGTCTCTGGCGGCGTTTCCGGGCTGGAATCCGCTGATCAGTACGTCGAGGCCGGGTATGACGGCGGCGATGCCGTCGGCGTCGAGGACGTCGACGCTGTTCCAGGCGACGTTCTTCCGGTCCTCGTCGATCCGCGTGGCGTCGCGGCTGAATGCCGTGACGTGATGCCCCCGGTCGAGGGCCTCGGTGACGACGCGACTGCCGATTCCGCCCGTGGCCCCGATGACTCCGATGTGCATGGCTCTCCCTGGGTAGTCGTGTGCACCGCGACTGTTCTTCACGGCATGCAGAGACTATACGGCGTGAAGTTTAGATATGAGGCTCAGTATTGTGACGCTGTAGAGTAGGCGGCCATGGGAATCGTGGGAAACACCAAGGGGCGCCGTGAGCGGCTGAGGGCTGAGACGACCGCCGAGATCAAGAAGGTCGCACTGGGGCTGATGGCCTCGGGGGGGCCAGACGCGATCACGCTTCGGGCCATCGCTCGCCAGATGGGCATGACGGCCAACGCCATCTACGGCTATTTCGCTACACGCGACGACCTGGTCACCACGCTGATCGGCAACGTCTACACCTCACTGGCCGACACCGTGGACGCCGCCTGGGGCGCCGCCCCTGCCCAGGACCCCGCCGTCCGGATCCAGGCATGGGCCCGCGCCTTCAGGAACTGGGCACTGGCCAACCCCGAGGGTTTCCGCCTCATCTACGGCGACCCCGTCCCCGGCTACCTGCCCCCCGAGGGCGGCGCCGCGCCCGAAGCGGCCCACCGTGTCTGCACCGGCATCGCCGCACTCGCCGCCGCGGCCTGGCCGCACGCCGAGTTCGACTACTCACACAGTGACTTTGAGTGGTCCGACTTCGACCCCGGTCTGCTGGACAAAGTCCGCCCGGCCTTCCCCGACCTACCCCCGGCCGGCGTGGCCCTTGCCCTGCGCATCTGGAGCCATCTGCACGGCCTGGTGTCATTGGAGATTTACGGCCACCTGCAGAGTCAGACCCTCAGCCCGGAGAAGCTCTTCCGTGAAGAACTCGCTCAGCTGATCCGGTCCTTGGGCATCACCTCATCGAGCTGACGGCCCTGCACGAGCAGTCAGCTGAACGGCTTCTACGATCCAGTGCATGCCGGATCCCGAACTGGTAACACGAATCACCGCACGGCGCGCGGAACTGGATCGCGCAGTATCCGCCGGTGCTCTTCCCGGTCAGCGCCCGGTTGCGCGTGCGAGGTTGGTCAGCGATGGAACTCTGGGCAGGCGGCGCGAGGCGGCGGATCCGGGTCCGATCCAGTTCCGGAAGAAGTAGATCCCCCTGATCGCACCCCTGGCCGGGTCGCTCTGATGCTGACATTTGCTGACGTTGCAGGACCCGTAGCGCTCTGACCTGCGGAAACTTCGAGCGATCCAATCGTTCTGGAACTGGATCGGACGGCCCCAAGAGGATATCGCAGGCTTCCGCGAGGACTGGATGAACGGCACCCGCTACGGCGAGGTCAAGGGCTACGACGGCGCTCCGATTCCGGCCCCGGAACTCCCTCCAACTCGCCTGAAGCCCAGGGGTCGTACGTGCTGAACTGCGCTGACGTCAGCCGCAGTGCAGGAGACGTTCGCCCGGCGTGACGCGGCAAACGGCATCGGCCCCGGATGGGACGGCTACGCCCGCATCCGCGACTGGTACGAGAACGGGACCCCGCCGTGGAAGGGCGCCGACCCGACCGGTCTCAGCCCTGCCCGAGGAACTCGCGGGCTCCACGGAATCGGGTACTCAGCCGCTGCTGCGTGGCCCGGCAGTCCAGGCGGACGTGGAGGGCTCCCGGGAGCCCGGTATCCGCCCGCCGGCCGGCGGGCAGCAGCGAGGGGTCGAGGCCATCGCGCCGCGCGATGAGCACGCCGAGCTCGTACCGGGTGAGGGCCTCGGAGCCCGCGACATGGGCGATGCCGGCCACCCGGGAGGTGGCGAGTTCCAAGAGTGCGGCAGCCAGATCGGAGACATGCACCGGGCAACGCACGTCGTCCGTGAACAGGGCTCCTGGCCTTGTGCCAGCGGCCAGTTCGTGCACCACCCGTTCGTGGGCAGACCCCCCACCCCCGATGATCAGCGAGGTCCGCACGATGGCTGTGGCAGGGTGCAGGAGGTGAACAGCAGTCTCGGCGGCCGCTTTCGCCGCGCCGTAGGGCGTGATCGGATCGGGGAGCGCCGTCTCGTTGTAGCCGGAGCCGCGGTTCCCGGAGAACACAGCGTCACTTGAGACGTGTACGAGGCGGATGCCCCGCCTCGCCGCGCTCTGGGCTATCCGGCCAGGGCCGTCGGCGGTGACCGCCCAGTTGCTGTTCCCGCTGGAGGAGTTGATCACCACGCTGGGCTGCACCGCGTCGAGGACCTCGTCGATACGCCGGTGGTCCTGTAGGTCCAGGTGGTGCCACGAGGTGCCAGGGGCCACGCCGGGACGGGAGTTGAACGTCCCGGCCGTTGAGCGGCCGGCGGACGTCGCCTGGCGCAGCAGCTCTGTGCCCAGGAATCCACTGCCACCGATGATCAACACCGTCATGCCTGGACACGCTAGTGGAGTCGTACGCAGTCCGCGGCGGAACAGGAGATGCTTACCCCCACGAACGGCCGGACGTCCGATGGCCGAGGCCCTGCTCTGTAAGAGCGTCCGCCAGTGGGCGGTGAGCTGCGGGATACCGGATGCGGGGGCCGGCGGGGCGAGTGTCCCAGCGGTGGGTGTACCAGGCCCTGCGGATGAGGCTACGGACCGCGGTGATCACGGTGGCCAACTGAAGGAAGAACGAACCCGTCGGCGAATCGACGTGCTCACAGCGAAGTCGAGCCGTCAGGCCGAGGTCCAGTGACGTTTGCCGGGTCGAGATCGGGGTGCGGGGCCTGGCCGGGCACGGGGTCCCGTTGGTTGGCCGGCGGGACATCCCCCGCAGTCCACCCGGGGGCGGGGGCAAGGGCAGGCGCACTCCGACTGTCCCAAACGCTGGGGACCAACACCCTGTTCTCCCCGTAGTGCACCTTGATGCTGTCCTGGCGCGTCGTGCGCATCCACAACGGAGCCCCGATCAGGATACGGCTGACGCCCTCCAGCTCCGGGTCGCCTCGGAGGTTCCAGCGGCTCGGCGTGAGCGTCACGTCCTTGTAGATGACGGCCACGTACTCAGTCGCGTCGAACCCCATAATCGTGTAGCCGCGGGTTTCGGGACGCCCTTGATGATCAGCCGGGTCGCCGTAGATGCCCTGCGTCAGCGAGACCTTGAGGATCTCCAGAGCGGCCTCCTCGTCGTCGAGCAAGCACGCCGGCCCCCTCCTGGCGCTCGCCTCCGCGCCCATGCGGGCCATGAACTCCTCGATCAACGGGGCATTCGACGAGGTCCATCCGCCGGCGGAGTCTTCCGCCGGGACGTCGTAACCCTTCAGGTTCTTCAGGCTTCCGAACAGGCAGAGGTCGACACGGCGGCCCTGTTGAGTGACGGTCTGTATGTGGGTCAGGGCGGTACGCCCCGGGAGGCGGTGCTCGGGAAACCCCCACCGCTGGAACTCTGCCACCTCGGCCCAGCCCGCTCCCTGGACGTACTGCCCGGAAGTCGGGGCGTCGAGGTCCGTGACGATGGACCTGCGGAGCTTCTTCTTCAGCTTCTCGGCAATGTCGAAGGTGGTGTTCTCGCGGTCCCGGCTGGCAAGATTGACGCCGCTGCCCGCCAGACCAAGGTTCAAGGCGGGCTTGATGCGATGGTCCAGTCGAATCCCGTTGTCGTCGATCACCTCACCGACGAGCCTTTCGGACCAGTAGACGTATCTGCCCACAGGCTTGCGCAAGGTTGACCTCCGCACGGAATCAAGCCTCGGATACGGACGGACGCGAGGCCACTGACCCAGCAAGACGATCGGCAGACAACCCTAGTTCCCTCGTTCCCTAGTTCCCAGCTGTCATCCATTCCAGTGACTCCCGTACCACTCGGTAAAGTTGGGCACTCCGAATTGGAGCCGACTCTTTCCGTAGGGTGCTGCCCCTCACGGAGGTACGAGCATGACCGACGAACCCCTCGAACGCTGGGCCGCCCGCCGTCAAGGGCGCCTGCGCAAGCCCGGCGAACTCAAGGCCGTCACCCTCGGCACCGGCCCGCAACGCGCCGCCCACGTCGACCCGGATGCCCCGCGCCTGATCTTGGAATGGGATGGCTTTGCCTGGCAGCCGCTGATGCCCGTGGAAAACCACGCAGCGGCCCGCCGCGTCCTCAACCCGCAGCCGGGAAGCTCGCCCGCCGACCAGGCCGAGGCGACCGGTCCCGTCATGGGACGCAACCCCCTGGCTCCAGGTACCGGACGCCACCGCAAGCCCAGATCGTGAAGTACCCCAGCTGATTCGAGTACGTCGGCCGCCGCCCAGCCCGCGGCTCCGATCCTGAAGATGACCGCGTTCGGCATTTCCCCGCACGCTCCCACGGCGTCCCTGGCCCTGACCGGCGCTGCCCTCCCGTGGCATCACGGCTCTACGTTTTCCGGGAGTCAGAGACCAAGGCCTCAGGTGGGCGACGTCCACCACGAGTTCGTCGTCGTGGCCGCAACCGGCGACGGCGGCCGCCTCGCCCCTGAGTCGCTGCCCCTGGCCTCGGGCCGCTGACCCCCCTCGCGCTAGGAGCGTTCGCGCATTTCATTGCCCGAAACGACGCTCTCGACAGGAGCAGCGGCGGGGGAGATGATCGGCTCCACTTCTGATGATCTTACGAATGTGGCGTGAGGGTCCGGTGGTGGGTGTCCCGTCGGCCGCCCGACCGACAGGGTGCCCGCGACAGCAGGGGAGATGCCGGTGTTACGAGCGGTGGCGGATGCGGGGACGAAGGCCGCGCACGCGGAGGGATCGGCACCGGGGGCGCTGGTCGGGCGGGACGGCGAGCTGGACGAGCTCGTCCGGGTGCTGACCGCGGGCCCCCGCACCGGCCGGGCCGTGGTCGTCGAGGGGACGGCCGGCATCGGCAAGACCCGGCTGCTGACGGAACTGCGCGAACGGGCCGCGGCGACGGGGCACGAGGTGCTGCAGGCGGTGGCCACCCCGGCGGACACGGCGGTGCCCTACGGGCTCCTGATGCACGCGGTGTGCCACACCCCGGCGCTGGAGCTGCTGGAGGAGTTCAGCGACCAGCCGGCCGCGGGAGCGGCCCAGCGCCACCGCCGCAACCGCCGACTGCGGGACGCCCTCCTCGACTCCGCCCGCCGCACGCCGGCCGTGCTCATCCTGGACGACCTCCAGTGGGCCGACGACGAGTCCCTGTACCTGCTCGAACACATCCTGCGCGGGCCCTCCGACGAGCGCCTCGGCTTCGTCCTCTCCCACCGCTCCGGGGGCTGCCCGCCGTGGCTGGCGCGGACCCTCGCGGACGCCGCCGCGCTGCGGATCGTACTCGGCCCGCTCGCCCCGATGGACGCCGCCCGGCTGGTGCCCGCGGCCCCGCCCGCCCGGGAGCGCCTGCTCGTCGGAGTGGGTCGCGGCAACCCGCGTGAGCTCCGCGCCCTCCATTCCCTGACGGCCGGCCTGCCCGGCGACCTGGCCGACGAGCTGGCCCGGGAGCTGGCGGCCGGGGACCCCCGGGGCGTGGGCTCCCTGGACGGCTGGTACCCGGACCCCGACCTGCTCGGCGAGTTCGACAGCCTGTCGGCTTCCGCCCGGGCGGTGCTGCAGGCCGCCGCCGTCGCCGGAGCGGAGTTCGACGCGGCGCTCGTCGCGGAGGTCGCCGACCTGCCGGAGCGTCAGGTCTGCGACGCGCTCGACGAGCTGGCCGGCCACGGCTGCATCGTCGGCACCGCGGGGTGGTACCGGTTCAGCAGGCCGCTGCTGGGCTCCGTCGGCTACCGCCACGCAGGCCCGGCCTGGCGCGTCGAGGCGCACCGGCGGGCCGGCGCCCACGTCGACCGGCGCGGCGCCGCGCCCGGCGCCTGGGCCGCCCATGTCGAGCACGTGGCCCACACCGCGTCCGGCGACGAGCTCTCCCGGCTCGTGGACATCGCCCGGGCCGAGCTGCACCAGGCACCCGAGACCAGCATCCGTCGCCTGCGCACCGTGCTGCGGGTGCTCGCCGACCGGACCGACAGTCGTCAACGCCGCAGCGCCGCACTGCTGTTGGGCAGGGCCCTCACCGTTACCGGCCGGTTCGACGAGGCCGCCGAGGTGCTGCGCCCGCTGCTCCGCGCGTCCGGCGGGAACGTGACGGGAGACGAGGCGGCGGGCGAAGGTGATTCGGGCGAAGGTGATTCGGGCGACGGCCCGAGGGCCGCGGCGGATCTGCTCGCGCTGGGCGAGCGGCTGCGCGGCCGCGGCGAACGCGCCTACCGGTTGCTGCGCGAGGCCGACGCCTCCGGCGGTGCCCCTGGATCCGCCCCCGTGCCCCTCCCGCAGGAGGTCGCGGCCGCGCGGGCGAAGGGGGCGGACGCCGTTGCGGGCCCGCTCGGCGGCCGCCGCCCGGGCGGACGGTCGAAGGAGGCGGCGCCCCTGGCGGTCCCCGCCGCCGACGGGCTGCCGGAGGGGGTGGCCGGCGACGCCCGGCCGACCCGGGCCGCAACCCGGATCTGCTCCTCGGCGGAGGCCGAGATCAGCCTGGCCAGACGGGAGGTGATGAACGGCCGGTGGGAGCGATGTCTGAGCAGGATCGACGCCCTGGACCTGCCGTCGGACCGCCCGGAGCTCGCCGCGGCCGCCGAAGCCCTCAGAAGCCTCAGCCTGATCGTCCGGGGAGATGTGCCGGGCGCCATCGACGCACTCGACTCGGCCGAGCGCAGCGCCGACTCCCTCACCGGGAGCGAGCGGCTGCGGCTGCTCGGCGGTCTGCCCGACCTGTGCTGGGCGGAGCTCCTGCTGGAGCGGCCGAACCAGTGCGCGCGCCGGGTGGAGGAGGCCCTCACCCTCGCGGAGACCCACCGGCACCTCTACATGCTCCCGGAACTGTACGCCGTCCGCGCGTCGTTGCTGACCGGGTTCGGGCCCATGGAGGACGCGCTGGCGGCGGCGGACAGGGCGCTGGAGCTGGCGAAGTCGCTCGGCACGACGGAAATGCTCGCACCGGCCGCGGGGCTGCGGCTGCGGGCCATCCTGTGGGGAGCCGGTCCCGAGGCCGCCGGGCCGGCGCTGGCCCTGCTCGAAGGCTGCCCGGAACCCGAGACCTGGATGTGGGCGGGCTTCGTCCGGCACGTACGGGCCGAGGCCGCGCTGGCCCTGGGGCGTCCGCTCACGCCGACGGAGGCGGTCCGGTTCCTCGTCCCGCCCGACGGGGAGCGCTCCGACCCGATGCGCGTCCACGCCCACGACCTCGCGGCCGAGTTCTGGGCCCGTACGGGAGACGCCGAGGCCGTCGCCCGGCACGTCGAGCAGGCGACCCGCGTCCGGGTGCCGGGGCTCCCGGTCTGCGGCGCCGTCGCGCTGCTCGCCCAGGCCCGGCTGGCGGCCGTCCGCGCCGAGCACGAGCGGGCGGTGGAGCTCGCGAACCGGGCGGCCGACCGACTGGCGGCGGCGGGGTGGCCCGTCAAGGCAGGGCTGGCGCGTCTGGTGGCGGCACGCTCCGCCAGGAGCTCCGGGGACGACGAGGGCTTCGCCCGGGCGGTCCGCGCCGCGGAGGACCAGTTCGAACGGGCCGGCGCGCACGCGCTGCGCACCACGGCGACGGAGCTGCGCGGCGCCCACCCGCACGCAACCTCCCCCTCGCGCTCCCTGCCCTCCCCGCCTTCGGGCCGCCAGGACCCGTACGGGCACGACGCGCAGGAGCCGCCCGTGGACGGCGGGCCGTCCGCCCCGCGGGCCGTCGGGCCCGCGGCCTCCGTCTTGTCCGCCCGGGAACGCGAGATCGCGGGACTGGTCCTCGAAGGGCTCACCAACCAGGGCATCGCCGCCCGGCTGTTCGTCAGCGTCCGCACCGTGGAGACGCACCTGACGCGCGTCTACAACAAGTTGGGCATCGCCCGGCGCGGGGCGCTCGCCCGGGCACTGGACTCCGTCTGACCCGAGCGGGCCGCGCGAGCGGAGCGAGGAGAACCCCCAGAAGCACACAGAACGGCGTCGAGGTCCGCCCACAACGGCCCCGGAGCGGTCCCGCAGCACTGCGGGAGCGCCCCGGGGCCGACTCGTATCCGGGACCCCCTACGGACGTGTCGTGGTTTCCCGCAGTCCCGCCGCGGTCCGCCCAATACGGGTACGTCCTGCGGGAATCCACGACCTGCCGAGCGCACCCGCCGCAATAGCGTCCTTCCTGTGCCCGGCAGACGCCGGGGAACACGGCCCCCACAC
Source organism: Streptomyces sp. NPDC037242 (assembly GCF_055604165.1). Lineage (NCBI taxonomy): Bacteria > Bacillati > Actinomycetota > Actinomycetes > Kitasatosporales > Streptomycetaceae > Streptomyces > Streptomyces sp. NPDC037242. The sequence continues at coordinate 130,702 of NZ_JBVJUY010000014.1, read as the reverse complement.
GTCGACACGCCGGGGCGAGGCATGCCTCGCCGGCCGGCGGCGGTGGCGCGGCCGGTACGGCACACAGACGGGAGCCAACAGGTGCAGCAGGTCGGAGGGTCGGGCGAGAAGCACGCAACGGCCGGCGCGGCGGACGGTTTCAGTCTGCGGGGCCTGGCACAGGCGGTGCTCGCAGAACAGGGCACACACGACTGGACGGTCACCGAGGACGACGTCTGGTGCCGCGTGATGCCGCCCGAGCGGGACCAGCGGATCCAGGGCTGGAAGCTGCACCTGTCCGCGACCCGGCTGTCGGCGCCCGAGGTGGTGCACCGCGCGGCGGGCGTCCTGGTCGCGGCCGGCTGCGGCTTCAAGTTCGCCAAGAGCATCGCGGTGGTCGAGGAGATGACCTCGGACCGCTACGACCGCGCCCAGTGCGGCAAGATCGTCACCTGCTATCCGGCGGACGACGAGCAGCTCCGCACGCTGGCGGCCGCCCTGGACGAGGCCACCGCAGGACTGCCCGGTCCGGCCATCCTCTCCGACCGCCGACTGCGCCCCGGCAGCCTGGTCCACTACCGCTACGGCGCCTACAGCGGGGTGCCGGTGCTGACGAACGACGGCAGCCACGAAATACGGGTCCAGGCACCGGATGGCACCACCCAGGAGGACCTCCGCAAGCCGTGGTTCTGTCCGCCGGCGTGGGCCGTGTCGCCCTTCCCCGAGGAGCCGGGAGCATCCGCGGCCAAGGCGCGGGAGTCGTCCGCACCCAAGACGCCGGGCCCGGTCCTGATCGCCGGCCGGTTCGAGGTCCGCGAGGCGATCCGGCACTCCGCCCGGGGCGGCATCTACCGTGCGCTCGACCACCGGACGGGCGCGGAGGTGGTGGTCAAGCAGGCCCGGGCGCACGTTGGCACCCGGGTGACGGGCGAGGACGCCAGGGACGCGCTGGGCCGCGAGTCCGCCGTGCTGGAGGAGCTCGAAGGGATCGCCCCCCGACACGTCGACCTGTTCGACCTCGACGGCCACACCTTCCTCGTCCAGGAGTTCCTGCCCGGGAGCACCCTCACCCGGTGGGTGCAGGAAGAGCTGGACCGGACCGACCGCCTGGCGGGCCTGGAACCGGCCCGCGTGGTGGAGACGGCCCGCCGGCTGGCCGCGCTGCTGGCGCAGGTGCACGCCCGGGGACTGGTCTACCGGGACTTCACCCCGAACAACATCATGGTGCTGCCCGACGGCGAGCTGCGGCTGATCGACCCGGAGCTGGCCGTCCCTCCCGGGCAGTGGACCACGCGCGGCTTCACCTCGGGGTTCGCCGGGCCCGAGCAGGCCCGCGGGCCGCGGTTCGGCCCGATGCCCGGCCAGGAGGCGGACCTCTACGCCCTCGGCGCGGTCCTCTTCTACCTGGCCGTCGGCACCGCGCCCACGTTCCCGGCGGACCAGCCCGTGCCGTCCTCCACCCGGCCGCAGCTCACCGGAATGCTCACGATGAGCGGGGTCAGCAACCGGGCCGCCCGCCTGATGGCTCCGGCCGTGCTCGGGCTGACCCGTGAGGCTCCGGAGGCGCGTTGGACCCTCGCCCGGCTGGGCGAGTTCCTGGACGGTCCCGTCCTCGACGCGCTCGGGGCCGCGCCGAGTACGGACGGCGGTTCGGCAGACGCCTCCGCGGACGAGCACCTGCCCGCCGACCGGCTCGATCCCCGGCTCCAGCAGCTCCTGGTCGACGACGGCCTGGCCCATCTGCTGGCCACCCTCGCGGAGCCGGGCGACGACACCGCGCGCCTGTGGCCCAGTACCGGATTCGGCAACAGCTCCGACGCCTGCAACGTGCAGCACGGCGCCGCCGGGGTGCTCGGCCTGCTGACCCTCGCCGACACCCACGCCGGCTCCGCCGGCAACCGCGACGAGGTGCGCGCCGCCCTGGCCCGGGTGGCGGGCTGGCTCGACCACCGCCGCACCGACGTGCCCAAGCTCCTGCCCGGGCTCTACTTCGGCCGGGCCGGCACCGCCTGGGCGCTGTACGACGCCGCGCGCCGCCTCGACGACCCGGAACTGGCCGACCGCGCCGTCGAGCTGGCCCTCGCCCTCCCCGTCCGCTGGCCCAACCCGGACGTCTGCCACGGCGCCGCCGGCAGCGCGCTCGCCCAGCTCCACCTGTGGCACGCCACCGGGCGCGAGGAGTTCCGCACGCGGGCGGCCGAGGCGGCCGACGACCTGCTCGCCGCCGCCGAGTACGACGGCGACCGGGTGTACTGGCCGGTCCCCAAGGACTTCGACTCGGTCCTCGCGGGCATCCGGCACCTCGGCTTCGCCCACGGAATCGCCGGCGTCGGGTACGCCCTGCTGGCCGTCGCCCGGGCCACCGGCGAGCGGAAGTACCTGGACGCCGCCGTCGACGCGGGCAACACCCTCGTCGCCGAGGCCGAACGGGGCCCGTGGGGGGCCCGCTGGCGCACCGGCCGCGACGACGCCCCCGGCAGCGGGATGCTGTACCACTGGTGCAGCGGGGCGTCCGGTGTCGGCACCTTCCTGGTCCGCCTCTGGCAGGACACCCAGGACCCCGCCCACCTGCGGGCCGCCGAGGAGGCCGCGGTCGCGGTCCGCGGCGCGCGGTGGACCTCGCCGACCGCGGCCTGCCACGGCCTGGCCGGCAACGGCGAGTTCCTGCTCGACATGGCCGACGCCGTCGGCGGGCCGTACCGGGGCTGGGCGCAGGAGCTGGCGGCGTCGCTCTACGCCCGGCACACCGTCCGCGAGGGCCGCCTCCTGATCGCGGACGAGAGCGGAACGGAGGTCACCGCCGACTGGAACATCGGCCTGAGCGGCGTCCTCGGCTTCCTGCTCCGGCTGCGGCACGGCGGCCCGCGTCCGTGGATGGCCGACGGCCCGGCGGCCGCCGCCGCCCCGCAGGCCGGGTGTACGGAGGTACGCCCGTGAGCACCGGCCCCGCGCCCCTGTTGCCGCCGGCCGTCGGGCAGGCCGTGCCGTCCGCCGCCGAAGTGACGTTCCGTACGAGCTTCCACTTCTCCGCCGACGGCCTGCGGGCCGCCTGCGTGGCCACCGATGCCGACGGGCGCCACCTCGCCGAAAGCTGGAGCCTGAGCCCGTCCGGTCCCCGCCTCGACATGCGCACCGGCCTGGGCAGCGACCCCGCCTGGACCCAGCTCCTGCCCCTTGACGGGACGGGCGTGCTGAAGTCCTCGTACGGGCCGCGCGGCGCCCAGTCGCTCGCCCGCCTGACCGCCGACGGCCACCAGAGCACCATCCCCGTGCCCGGCGGGCGGCCGTTGCGGCTGCTCCCGGCGCCCGGGGGATCGGGACTCCTCGCCCTCGGGGTGAGCGGCGGTGCGGCGCGCGACACCCTCGTCCTCGCGGTGCGCGCGGCGCAGCCCCGGTTCGAGGAGACCGTCCGGGTGCCGGGCACGCTGCTCGGCGGGATCGTGCTCGGCCACCGGGTCCTGTTCACCCACCTGCTCGACGACGTCCCGTGGCCGGTCGTACTGGACCTGCGCGACGGCACGCTCCGCGGCCTGCGGGCCGAGAGCGGGCCCGCCCACGTGCTGGCCGCGGCCGCGGGACGGGTGCTCCTCGCCCGGCTCACCGGAGAAGGCACCGGCCTGGCCCTCGCGGACCTGGACGGCGACGCGCCACCGCGTGCGGTCCGCGGCGACACGGGCCGCACCGGCGCCGTCCACCCGCTCGCGCTCGACCCGGACGGCGACCGGCTGGCGCTCCTCACCACGTCCGGGGCCAGATCCTTCCTCACCGTCCTGGACCCGGTCTCCGGCACCGCCCGGCAGATCGCCATGCCGCCCGGGGACCTGCTGCCGACCGCGGCGTGGACGCGGCACGGGCTGTGGCTGCCCCACTCCGACCCGGGCCGGCCGCGCAGCCTCGGCTGGGTGCCGCCCGCCGCCGCCAACCTGGAGCTGTCGGAACCGGCCCGGCCGGGCCACCGGACGGCCCGCCTGGAGACCCTCCCCGGCGCGGACGGCCCCGTCGAGGCCGTACTGTACGGGCCCGACTGGCGCACCGCCCGGCAGGTCGTACTGGCCCTGCACGGCGGCCCGAACAGCCGCTGGACCCTCGGCTTCGACCCGTTCCTGCAAGCCCTGGCGGCCGCGGGCCTGGCCGTGGTCGCACCGAACCAGCGCGGCAGCACCGGCTACGGCGCCGCCCACACGCTCGCCGTCAAGGGAGCGTGGGGCAGCCCGGACCTGGCGGACGTCACCGCCATCGGACGCTTCCTGACCCGCGAGCGCGGCACGGGGCGCGACCGGCCGGCTCTGTACGGGGTCAGCTACGGGGCCTTCCTGGCCCTGTTGGCGGCGGCGGCCGAGCCCGACGGCTGGACGGCCTGCGCGGCCGTGGCGCCGTTCCTGTCCGGGCCGCGCCTGCACGCCGACGGATCGGCGCAGGTCCGCAGCATGGTCGAGCGGCTGGACGGACTGACCGCCGTGGACGACCCCCTCGGGCCGCGCGACGTGGAGCGCCTGGCCCCCGCCCTGCACGGGCCGTTGCTGCTGGTCCACGGCGCCCGCGACGACTCGGTGCCGGTCGGCCACTCACGAGCGCTGGCGGCGCGGCTGACGGCCCTCGGCCGCCGCCCCGGCACCGACTTCCACTACCTGGAGCTTCCCGACCGCGGCCATGCCGTGCTCGGGACGGGAACCGCCGATCCGGTCGTCGCATCGGTGGTGCGGTTCCTCACCGGGCAGGGCCCCGCCCCGCCCGGGTCCGTACCGGCACCACCCGTCCCGGAGGGAGGTGATCACTGATGGAGCTCGACCCGGACGCCCTGCAGCAGTTGCCCGTCGAGGAGGAGCAGGCCAGCGGCCCGTGCCGCGCGACCTGCTGCACCTCGAACCTCCGGACCATCACGGAGACCGGATGACGACGGTCCCGTGAGCCGGAACCCGCCCCGAAAGGAGGTGATCACCCATGGAGCTCGACTTGGACGCCCTGCAGCAGCTTCCCATCGAGGAGGAGCAGGCAGGCCCCTGCGGCAAGACCTGCCGCATCACGTGCCCGAACACCTCGCCGGATCCCAGCTGACGGCGGTCCGGTGAGCCGGACCCCGCCCCCCGCGGTACCCACCGAACCCCTGAAAGGAGGTGATCACCCATGGAGCTCGACCTGAACGCCCTGCAGCAGCTCCCCGCCGAGGAGGAGCAGACCAGCATGTGCAAGTTCTCCTGCTCGACCAGCTGCACGGCTACCTGCCTGTCCACCGGCATCGAGATCGGCCAGCCCGGACCGCTGGTCTTCTGAACCTTTGGAGAGGAACACCGTCATGGAACTCGACCTGGACGCCCTGCAGCAGCTCCCCGCCGAAGAGGTGCAGGCCGGCATCTGCGGCTACACCTGCCGCGGCACCTGCCCGCGCACCTGCAAGGTCACCGGCCGCGACTAAGCGCGACCCGACCGTGATCCGCCCGGTCCCGCCCGCGGGGCGGGACCGGCACCACCGAATCCCAGAGAGGAACACCTCCATGGAACTTGACCTGGACTCCCTGCAGCAGCTCCCGGCGGAGGAGGCGCAGGCGGGCCCCTGCGGCGTCACCTGCCGCACCTCCTGCCCGAGCACCTGCGAATGGACCGGCACGAGCGTCGCGTAGCCGCCGGTGGGAGGGCCCGGCCCGGATCGGCGTACACGAACACCGTGGGCGCCGACCCGGCCGGGCCTTCCTCGTCGCGTCAACCTCCCGAGAGGACAACCGTCTTGGAGATCACCCCCGACGCTCCCGGCCCGTCCCGGGCCCGTGGGCCGGTCCTCGCCGCCCTGGCCCCCGTACGGCTGCGGCTCGCCTTCCTGACCGCCGCCTCCGCGGTCGGGATCGCGGTCTCCGTCGCCCTGCCGGCGCTCCTCGCCGGCGCGGTCGGCGCGGTGCTCGACGGCAGCGACGTCCGCGGCCCGGCCGCCCTGCTGGCGGCGGTCCTGGCCGTCGGCGCGCTCTGCGAAGCCGCCGTCGGACCGATGGCCGCCGCCGTCCAGGCCACCGGCACCCGCCGACTGCGCATGCTGACGGTCCGTCATCTCCTCGCGCTCGGGCCCCGGTCCCCGCACGCCGTCGGCGAGTCGGTCACCCACGTGGTGCAGTCCGCGCCGATGGCGGCCGGCCTGCCCGCCCGGGCTGCCGAGAGCGCCCTGGCGCTGCTGGGCGCGATGGCGGCTCTGGCCGCCCTCTGGTGGACGAACTGGCAGGCCGGGCTGACCTTCACCCTCGCCATGCCGTTGACCGTCCTGATCGCCCGGCGCTTCATGAGCGAGGCGGGCCGGGCCCAGGAGGACTACCTCAAGGCCCAGTCCCGGATCGCGGACGGCCTGGTGGCCGCCCTCGCCGGCGCCCGCACCATCCGGGCCGCGGGCACCGTCGCCGCCGAGACCGACCGCGTCCTGGAGCCGCTGCCCGAACTGTCCGCCGCCGGGCGGGCGATGTGGCGCACCCAGCGGGACGTCGTGTGGCGGCTCGGACTGCTGCTGCCCCTGACCGACGTGCTGGTCCTGGCCGTCGCCGGTCTCGCGGTGGCGGACGGCCGGCTGAGTGCGGCGGGCCTGCTGGCCGTCTCCGGGTACCTGTTCCTGGCCTCCGGCATGGTCGACCAGATCGACGCACTGCTCGGGATCGCCGAGGCCCGGGCCGGCGCGCTCCGCCTCACCGACGTGCTGCGCCACGAACCGCCCGCCGGCGGCACGGGGAGCGCCACCCCGCGCGACGGCGCCGTACGGCTGCGCGGGGTCACCGTCCGCCGCGACGGCCAACCCGTGCTGGACCGGCTCGACCTGGACCTACCCGCCGGCGCCGCCGTCGCGCTGGTCGGACGTACCGGCGCGGGCAAGAGCGTGCTGGCCGGCCTGCTAGGACGGCTCACCGACCCCGACGAGGGCGAGATCGAGATCGGCGGCGTCCCCGTACGCGACCTGCCCCTGGATCGGCTGCGCACCCTCGTGGTCCACGCCTTCGAGCGGCCCGAGCTGTACGGGCGCACGGTCCACGAGGCGATCTCGTTCGGCCGGCCGGGGCTCACCCGCGCGGACGTCGTCCGCGCCGCCCGCGCCGCGCAGGCCGACCGGTTCGTACGACGGCTGCCGGCGGGCTACGACACCCCGCTCGACGAAGCCCCGATGTCCGGCGGCGAACGCCAACGCCTCGGCCTCGCCCGGGCCCTGCTGCGCCCGGCCCTGGTGCACGTCATGGACGACGCGACCTCGGGCCTGGACACCGTGACCGAAGCCGAGGTCAGCCGTTCCGTCACCGACCTGCTGGGCGGCCGCACCAGGCTCGTGGTCGCCCACCGCGCCGCCACCGCAGCCCGTTGCGACCTCGTCGCGTGGCTGGACGGCGGCCGGATCCGCGCCTTCGGCCCACACGCCCGCCTCTGGGCCGACCCTGACTACCGGGCGGTCTTCGGCCGGCCGGACGCGCCGACCGCCGAGCCGGAACACCCCTGTGGCGCGGCTGTGGAGAAGGAGGAGGAACGGTGCCGCACCGCACACCGGTGACGGGCGAGAGGCCCCGCCTCGGCCTCAGCGCCCCCGCCGCGCGGCTGTTCGCCGACGGCCTGCGAGGCGGCGGCCGCCCGGTGCGGCGGATCGCGGGCTGGTCGGTCCTGGAGGCCGCACCCGCCCTGGCATCCGGCTGGGTGACGGCGGCCGCCCTCGACCAGGGGTTCCTGGCCGGCCGACCACGCATCGGCTTGGCCTGGATCACCCTGCTGGCCGGGCTGTACCTCGCCCGGGCCACCGCCGAGCGCGCCCTGTTCGCCCCCCTGGCCGACGTGGTCGAGCATCTGCGGGACACCCTGGTGCGCCGCGTGGTGCACGGTGTGCTGCAACGGGCCGCCGCCACCGGGCGCGGCGGCGGCTCCGCGGCCGTCGCCCAACTCAACGGCCAGGTGGACAGCGTCCGCGACCTGACCGGGACGCTGCTGCGCACCGCCAGGCCGCTGGCGGTGTCGCTGCTCGCCGCCGTGATCGGGCTGGCCGCCCTCGACCCGCTGCTCGCCGGGCTCGTGCTGGCGCCGCTGGTACCGGCGCTGGCCGTGTTCCTCTGGTCTATGCGCCGGCTGACGGCTCGCCGCCGCCTGCTCGTCCTCGCCGAGGAGGCGGTCGCCGCCCGGGCCGGGGCGGCGCTCGGCGCGTCCCGCGACATCACCGCGCTGGCGGCCGAGCGGCACGTCGCCGAGATCGTGGAACACGAGGCGGCCGCGGCGGCCCGGGCGCAGGTCGCCGTGGGACTGGCGGCCGCACTGCGGGTACCCGTCGTGCTCCTCGGCGGACAACTGCCTCTGCTGCTCCTGCTGTTGGCCGGTCCCGGCCTGGTCGCGCGCGGATCGGCCAGCCCCGGCGCCGTGGTCGGCGCGGCCACCTACGTGGCGGCCTACCTCCTGCCGGCCCTGCAGATGCTGGCCGGCGCGGTGGCCGGCTACTGGAGCCGGTTGGGCGTGGTCCTCCACCGCCTGGCCGAGGCGGCCGCCGTCGCGGAGCCGCCGTCCGCGCCGTCCGTGCCGTCCGCGCCGGCACCTGCTCCGGCCCGGACCGCCACCGCGGACATCACCGTCCGGGAACTCGACTTCGCGTACGGCCCGCACGCCGAGCCCGTCCTGCGGAGCCTCACCCTCGACATCCCCTTCGGCGACTACCTCGCCGTCGTCGGTGCGAGCGGCATCGGCAAGTCCACCCTCGCGGCGCTGCTCGCCGGGATCGCCCCTCCGACCGCCGGTACCGTCTCCCTGGGGGGCCGCCCGGTGACGGACCTCGACGAGGCGCTGCGCTGCCGGCTGTTCGCCCTCGTACCGCAGGAGGCGTACGTCTTCCCCGGTACCGTCGCCGCCAACCTGGCCTACCTCGCACCCGATGCCGCCCCGTCCCGGCTGCAACGCTCCGCCGACGCGGTCGGCCTTACCGGGGTGATCGACCGGCTCGGCGGGCTCGACACCAGGCTCCGCTCCCCGGCGACCGAACTGTCCAGTGGCGAACGGCAGTTGTTCGCCCTGGCCCGGGTCCACGCCGGCACCGCCCCGGTGGTGATCCTCGACGAGGCCACCTGCCACCTCGACCCGGTCGCCGAAGAACGCGCGGAGGCCGCCTTCGCCGAACGCCCCGGCACCCTCATCGTCATAGCCCACAGGCTCGTCTCCGCCACCCGGGCCCGCAGGGTCCTCCTGCTCGACGGCGACCGAACGGCCCTGGGCACCCATGCCGACCTCCTCACGCACAGCCCGCACTACGCCGACCTCGTCGGCCACTGGAGGGGAAAGGCGAGCTCCTCTCAACCTTCCACCTGCTAGGTGGCGTGCGCGCGGCGACCGGGTTGTCGGGCGCCGCGCGCTGTTCTTGCTCCAGGCCGGTTAGACAGCTGACCTGGAGTTGGCGGCAGGGACGGGGCTCATCTGCTTTTCCCTGGCCGGGAGGAAGGCGAGGACCAGGACGGTGGTAGGGGAGGCGAGGGCGGCGCAGGTGAGACTGACGGCCGACATGCCGGAGACGAACGCTTCTTGTGCGGATTCGAGGAGGGTTCCGCCCTGGGGGGCGGGCAGTTGCTGGGCGACCTTGGCCGCTCCCGCGATGTTGTCGCGGACCGCGTCATGGGCGGCTGCCGGGAGTTGGGCGGGAACGTCGGGGTCCACGCCGTTGCGGTAGCGGGTGTCGAGGGTGGAGCCGAGGACGGCGACGCCGATGGATGCGCCGATCTGGCGCATGGAGTTGGCGAGGGCTGACCCCGCTCCGACGTGCTACCGGCCCGCCTGGCCCGCACTCCGATCGGCGTCGACATCGAGGCAACCGACCGCGTCCAGATCCAAGCCCTGGCCCAGCGGCCCGCGGCCCGGAGCGCGTCCTCAGCGCGCAGCCTGCCGCCCCGCCCCCCAACCGGCCCTTGGAGTGCCGAAGTCGGGCCCCATTCCCGCCGACCACACCGCGCCCTAGACTGCGACCGCTCCAAGACCTGGAGATCATCGGGAGGGCGTGCAAGGTGAAACGAGCACTGATCAGTGGATTCGCGGCCGTGGCGTTAGTCGTGTCCGGGGGGAGTGTGGCCAGCGCTTCCGACGGCGGTCCGCCGCGGACCACGCACGGTCCTTGCCAGTACACACAGACCCCGGACGAGCCGCCGGCGCGCCCCGTTCCGCTGCCGCCCGACCCGCGGCGCACCCCCAGCCGTGGCACGGTCGACATGGCTGTTGCGACCAGCCAGGGCCCGCTCCCGCTGCGCTTGGACCGGGCCAAGGCGCCGTGCACGGTCCAGAGTTTCCTGCACCTGGCACGGCACGGGTTCTACGACCGTACGGTGTGCCACCGTCTGACGGCGTATCCGACGCTGAAGGTCCTGCAGTGCGGCGACCCGACCGGTACCGGTGAGGGCGGGCCCGGGTACAAGTACAAGGACGAACTGCCGGTGGACCTGCCGCCGGCACCGACCGACCCGACCGGCGCGCGCCGCCTCTACGGGCGGGGCCTGCTGGCGATGGCCAACGCCGGTCCGAACACGAACGGTTCACAGTTCTTCGTCGTTTACGGCGACTCCGCGCTGCGACCGAACTACACGGTGTTCGGCACGGTCGGCGCCGACGGCCTGACGACACTCGACAAAACCGCCGCCGGAGGCATCGAGCCGACCGCGGAGGACCCGGCACCCGTCGACGGCACACCGCTGCTGCGGACCGAGCTGCTGCGCGTCCGGCCCTGCCGGCATTGACGCACCACGACGTGGCGCGGCACCGAGCCTGGGGTCGGGCGATCGCCCGGCCCCAGGCTTTCGGCGCCGGCTACTTCGGCTTGCGGTTCGTGGCGGAGGTGGGCGTCTTGCCCAGGGCTTCGATCGCTTCTTCCATCTCGCGGACCCTGCGGCGCAGTTGCACCAGTTCCTCGCGCTCGGTCGTGGTCAGTGCGCCCGCCGGGCCTTCGCCTCGCTCCGCCGCCAGTTCCTCCGCGATCGCCGCCGCGAACGCGTCCACGTCGTCCTCGGTGGTGTCGAAGGAGGTCATCCAGCGGACCTCGCCGGCCTGCTCGTCCCAGGTGTAGAAGCGGAAGCGCTTCTGGAGACGTTCGGTGACGGCCGGCGGCAGGACGGCGAATATCTGGTTGGCCTGCACCGGGCGGGGGATCTCCAGGCCCGGAAGTTCGCGCACCGCCTCGTACAGCCGCTGGGTCATCGCGTTGGAGCGGGCCGCCGAGCGCAGCCAGAGGTCGCTGCCGAGCAGCGCCTCGAACTGCACCGACATGAAGCGCATCTTGGAGCCCAGCTGCATGCTCGTCTTGCGCAGGTGGGCCATGCCGCGCACCGCGTCCTCGTTGAGCACGATCACCGCCTCGCCGAAGAGCAGCCCGTTCTTGGTGCCGCCGAGCGAGAGGACGTCCACGCCGACGTCGGTGGTCATCTCGCGCAGGGACACGCCGAGGGTGGCCGCCGCGTTGGCGAGCCGGGCGCCGTCCAGGTAGACGAGCATGCCGAGGTCGTGCGCGTGGTCGCAGATCGCACGGATCTCGTCCGGCGTGTAGCAGGTGCCGAGCTCGGTGGACTGGGCGATCGAGACGACCTTGGGCCGGGCCCGGTGCTCGTCCTCGAACCCCCATGCCTGACGGTCGATCAGCTCAGGGGTGAGCTTGCCGTCCCAGGTGGGCACCGTCAGGAGCTTGATGCCGGCGACCTTCTCGGGCGCCCCGCCCTCGTCGACGTTGACGTGGGCCGACTCGGCGCAGACCACGGCCTCCCAGCGGTCGAGCATGGTCTGGAGCGCGACCACGTTGGCGCCGGTGCCGTTGAAGACCGGGTACGCCTGCGCGGTGGGGCCGAAGTGGCCGCGCACCACTTCCTGGAGGCGCTCGGTGTAGACGTCGGCGCCGTAGCTGACCTGGTGGCCGCCGTTGGCCAGGGCGATCGCCGCAAGGATCTCGGGGTGCGCCCCCGCGTAGTTGTCGCTGGCGAAGCCGCGCTCGTCCGGGTCGTGTCGTCGCTGTACGGTCATGGTGCTGGTGCTCGCTCACTTGTTGCGGTCGTAAGGGTGTGACAGATGTGTTCCGGGCGGGCGCCGGCCGGTCCGGTCAGGCCGGGGCCGACGCCGGCTCCGTTCGCGCGCGGGCCTTCTCCAGGCCGCGCACCATCGGCGGCGCGGCGAGCCCGAGCAGGGCGAAGAGCGCCGCGAGGACCAGCCAGCCGGTCGCCGCCGCGCCGACGACCAGGGAGGTCATCAGCCACGGCCCGGCGAACTGCTGGAGCCCGCGCCCCAGGGAGAACACCGCCTGGTACTCGCCCTGCCGGCCCGCGGGGGCGAGCCCGAAGGCCAGGCCCCAGCTCGCCGACGCCTGGTACAGCTCGCCGAGGACGAGCACCAGCGTGCCGCCCAGCAGGGCCGCGCTGTCCAGGAGCGCGCCGTGCCCCCCGCTCACCGCGAAGACCAGGCAGGACGCCCCCAGCGCCCACCCCGCCCAGCGCAGCATACGTGCCGCTCCCGCCGGGGTACGCGCGCCCTTGCTGACCGTGACCTGGAACAACAGCACCAGGACGGTGTCCAGGATCAGCAGCCCCGACACCAGCAGCGCGGGCGCGTCGGTGGCGGTGACGATCCACAGCGGCAGCCCGACCGTCAGCAGCGGGTGGTACAGCTCCAGAGCGCCGCACACCAGTGCGACCGCCACGTAGCGCACGTCCCGCAGCGCGCCGCTGCGCAGCACCCCGCCCGGCGCCGCGGGCGCCTCGGCGGCGGTGTCCCGGGGCCCGGCGCCCGCGGGCAGCCGCATCCCGAGCAGCACGGCGACGGAGACCAACTGGAGGGCGGCGTTGGCGAGGACCGTGGCGTACAGGGCGGTCGAGGTGCCGGCCGCGATGGCGGCTCCGGCCAGCGCGGCGCCGCCGAGGAAGCCCAGGTTGAACAGGCTGCGCATCTGCGCGCTCACCCTGACCCGTTCCGCCTCGCCCACCAGCGCGTCGGTGAGCGACGCCTGGAGCGCGCCCGCCGAGGTCTCCAGGACCGCGATGGCGCAGGCGACCGCGAGGAACGCGGCGAAGCCGTCCACCAGGCAGTACGCGGTGAAGCCGACGGCCGCGAGCAGGAAGTTGACGGTGAGCACCCGGCCCGCGCCGAGCCGGTCCGCGAGTCGGCCGATGGGCACGGTGCAGAGCAGACCGCAGAGCCCGGCGACCGACAGGGCCAGGCCCACGCGCTGGGCGGGGATGCCGACGGTCCGGGTGAAGAACACGGCGCTGGCGGTGAGGAACACCCCGAGCCCCAGGGACTGGATGAGCGTGAGGACGCCGAGTCTGCGCGCGTTCCCGGCGGCCGGAAGGGTCTCCCGGAACCAGGCGCGCAGCACGTCGCCGTACCGGCGGGCCTCAGCCACGCGGGTCAGCTCCCTCGGCCCGCTCGGTCCCGTCGGCCCGCTCGGTCCGCAGCCCGTACACCTCCATCGCGGTGTGTACGGCGGCGCGCACCCCGGCGGCGCTCCGCCCCCGGAGCCGGAAGATCCCGCAGCCCTCGTCGTAACTGCCGGGCCCGGTCATGACCTGGCCGATCGCGGGCAGTTCCTCGTGGTAGACCTCGGGGACGGCCGACCGGGGCGAGGTGCGCGCGACGACCCGTCCGGGCAGCTCGCGCGGAGCGGGGTAGATGAGCCAGCCGCCGGCCCGGGGCTCGACCGGTTCGGACGGCTGCCACAGCGGGGGCAGGCCCAGGGCCGCCCGGAAGGCCTCGGCGAACAGGTCGATGCCGTAGAGGTCGACGTGCAGGAACGGCACCTGCGCGCCGCCCGGCCGCAGCCCGACCTCCAGGAACACCAGCTCGCCCCCCGGACGCCGGATCGCCTCCAGGTGGAACGCGCCGTCCCGCAGCCCGAGCGCCCGCAGACAGCGGTCGGCGAACGTGGTGAGCTCGTCGCGCTCGGGGCCCGGGTCGAGCAGGACCGAGCCGAGCGGGCGGCCGTGCGCGTAGTCCAGGCAGGTGTGGACGTACTGGGAAGCGGTGACGAAGTGGAGCCTGCCGGAGCGGCGGACGCCGTCGACGTGGAAGATGTCCCCGTCGACGTACTCCTCGCACTCGTACGCCTTGGCGTCAACGCCCTTGAGCGCATCGCGCAGTTCGTCGGTGCTCTGGACGATCGTGACGCCCTGGGAGCCCGCTGCGGCGCGCGGCTTGAGGACCAGGGGCAGACCGCCGAGGGCGGCGACGACCGCCTCCGCCGAGGGCGCGTCGTCCAGGTGCCGGAACCGGGGAACCCGCAGTCCGGCCGCGCCCACCGCGCTCTTCATGGCGGGCTTGTCCTTGAACCGCTCGACGAGGTCGAGACCGTAGCCGCCGGGGACGCCGAGTGCGGCCGAGAGCCGGGCGGCCGTCAGGATGTCGTACTCGGACTGGCCGAAGACGGCCTCGGGCGTGCCGTGCCGGTCCGCGATCTCCCGTACGAGGGGCAGCAGGTCGTCGTGGGCGAGGCTGTCGCGCACATGGACCTCGGTCGCCCCGTCCTGGTCGAGCGCGGGCAGCCCGCCGGGCGTGGTGAGGTACACCATCCGGCAGGGGTGGCCGTCGAGGAAGCGGTGGTATTCGCCGAACTCGTCGCCGGAGCGGTTGAGGACGACGTACAGCGGTGTGGTCGGTGGGGTCCGGTCGGTCACGTGTCCGCTCCCGGTCGCAGGGTGTCTGGCAGGCAGGCGTCCAGATCGGCGGCGCTCACCCGGCCGAAGCCGGGCGCGGGCCGGTCCCGGTGGGCCGGGGTCCTGGCGAGGAAGGCCGCCGCGCGAGGCTCTCCGGCGCCGCCGAGGCCCTGCCAGACGAGCTCGGCGAGGTCCGGCATCACCGGGAAAGCCAGCAGGGACAGGCCCTTGAGCCACCAGTAGGCGCCGTCCTCGGCCGCGTGGGCGACCGCGTCGTCGGCGCACCAGCGGTCGAGCGCCGCGACCGCGCGCCGCGTCGAGACACGGACGCCGTCGAGCGCCGCGGACTGCTCGGCGAGCAGGGATTCCAGGAGGTCGGCGGCGGCCGGGGCGGGCGCCTGCGGCGGCCCCTCGGGCAGCCGGCCCCAGGCGGCGTCGATCCGCTTGCCGAGGCCGTCGGCGAGCGTGGCGTTCGCGGTCCGAAGGAAGTCCGCCGTCTCGAAGCTCGCGGCCCCGGACTCCAGGTCGGCCCCGGCGAGGTAGTACCGGACGGTGTCCACGCCGATGGCGGGCGACGCGGCGATGTCCGCCGCCCAGATGGCGTGCCGGGCGCTGGTGGAGAACTTCCGCCCGGCCAGTTGGTAGAAGTGGTTGATCAGGCACCGGTCGTACGGCTTCATGTCGCCGTGCAGCAGGCTGGTGCCGACGATCGAGACCAGGGTGGGGATCACGTTGTCGATCCCCAGGGTGGTGATGGTGGTGACCCCGGAGTCCGGGTCGAAGGCGTTCACGCCGGTGCCGGAGAGCCTGCCGTGGACGGCGCCGGCGAGGCGGGCGAACATGAAGATCCCGGCGTACGGGAAGAGGGCGCGCGGTACGTCCGGCTCGGCCGCGGGCAGCGGAAGTCCCCACGTCTGCGGGGCACTCAGCCGTACGGTCAGGCCGTCGCGCTCCAGGAAGCGCGTCACGGTCGCCCGGTAGCGGTCGGCGATGCCCAGGTCCACGAGCGTGGTGTCGAGGAGATCGCGGTCCGGCAGCCGCAGGAAGAGGCTGGAGATCTCCCGCCAGGTCAGCGGCCCCTCGTCGAGCAGGGGGCGCGGCTCGACGACCGACTCGGGCAGGAAGTGCGCACTGCACTCCTCGCAGAAGTAACTGGCTATGCCCGCACCGCACTCGGGGCAGCGGCCCTGGAGCCAGCCGCCCACCACCCAGCGGTCCGACTCCGCGCAGTGGGGTACGCGCTCGGTGCGCGTCAGCACCGCGCCCCGGGCCGTCAGCCGCTCGATCGAGGCGGCGACCTCCTGCTCGAACTGCTCCCGCCAGGGCTGCTGATCGGGGACGATGAACGCGTCGATGCCGATGCGCAGCGCGGCCAAGTCGTCCTGGATGCGCTGCCCGTAGCGGGCGGCGACCTCGCCGGGCGTGGAGTCCTCGGCGTGCGCCCTGAGCGTCACGTACGACTCGTACACATCGCTGCCGGTGATCACCAGCGGCAGGTCGCCGCGGACCCGCAGGTGCCGCGCGATCATGTCCGACCACAGGAAGGGGCCGCCGATGTGGCCGAGGTGCAGGGGGCCGTTGGGCGTGGCCTCGGGCGGCACCAGGAGGTAGTGCCGGGGGATGTGCGTGTCCCCGGTCAGCAGGCTCATCTTTGCGTTCTCCCGTCGAGCAGGTTCAGTGCGTCCTCGGCGATGGCCGGGGCGAGTCGGTAGCCGGAGCCGGAGCCGCCGATGGCCATGACCACGTCGTCGCCGCCGACCGTGTCCACGACCGGCAGATGGCCGGGGGTGAAGCAGTCACTGAAGACCCGGCCGCCGAGCAGGTACGGGAGGAATCCCGGTACGTGCCGGGCGAGCAGGGCCCGGGCGAGTTCCCGGTCGCGGGCGTCGATGGCGAGCGGTTCTTCGGGGCCGCGGTCCCAGTCGGGCGAGGTGATGCTGAAGATCCAGTGGCCGCCGGGCCGGTGGGGCAGCAGGAAGGCGTCGGCGTCCTCCATGACGAGTGCCGGGGCGCCCGGCGGGGGCGGCGTCATGATGTGGAACGCCACCACCTTCTTGACCCGGGCCCCGCGCTCGCGGGCGGCTGCCGCCGTCGGGCCGTCGAGGGCCCAGGGGCCGGGCGCGAGGACCGCCTTGGCGGCGGTGATCCGGCTGCCATCGGCGGCGACCAGTTCGACGCGCCCACCCGTACGGCGTACTTCGGTGACCCGGAAGCCCTCCAGGAGGGTGTTCTCCGGGCGCCCGAGGACCTCGTCGAGGAGCCGGTCGGTGAGCCATTGGGGCTGACCTGCCGTCATGGGGGCGGTGGCCAGCAGGACTTCGTCGCTGCTGTGGGCGAGCCCGGGGAACGTCCGGTCGAGCAGGGCCCGTTGCTCCCCGCTGACCGGGCGGGTGCGGCCGCCGTCGGCCATGGTCGCGTCGAGCGCCGCCGTGTTCTCACGCGCCACCAGCCAGCGGACGTCGACCGGCGCGCGTCCGGCGTCGCCGAGTCCGGCGGTGAGCTCGGCGAAGAGCGCGGTGCTGCGGGCGGCCAGGGCGCGCTGGGCCGGGTTGTGCCCCGTGGGAGTGTCGAACCCGGCCGAGAGACGGGTCGCGCCCGTCCCCCGTCCGGCGTGCGTGATCACGGCGACGCGGCGGCCCGGGTCCCGGCTCACGGCGTAGTACGCGGCGAGGGCGCCGATCGCGCCCGCGCCGACGACCGCGAGGTCGTAATGGGGCGCCTCACCGGTCCCGGCGGTGCGCTCACTCATCGGGCGCCGACCACCAGAAGGAGTAGATGACCAGTTCCTCACCCTGGTCGGCGAAGATCTCGTGGACGGCCTGCGAGGCGAAGCCCACCACGGAGCCGGGCCCGACGAGCGACCGTTCGCCGTCCACCTCCAGGGTGCCGGATCCGGCGTGGACCACCCAGATCTCCTGGACGGCGTGCTGGTCGGGCGAGCTGCTCCCGCCCGGCGGCACGATGAAGCGGGCCGCCTTGAACGGCACGCGGGGGAAGACCGAACGGGCGAAGTCCGCCTCGGCGACGGTCACTCCGTCGGATTCCACCTCGGTCGGACCGAAGGGGACCAGGGCGCCGACCGCCTCGGCCTGGAACTGCGGGACCTGATGACTCGTCATACCCGATACCTCGTCTCACCCAGCATGCTGTTGAGGATGACCGCGCTGCGCCAGGCGAGCAGGCTGAGATTGGGATCGGCGACGCCCCAGGAGTGCCGGGCGCCGTTCTGGAGGTAGATCCGGTTCTCCGCGGGCCCGTCCCATGCGACCGAGAAGTCGTCGCCGACGACGAGCATCCCGCCGTCCCGCCGCAGCCGTGCGTCCAGCGGAGCCATGAACTCCGGCAGTGCGTAGGCGTATCCGGTGCTCAGGATCACGATGTCGGCGGCGAGTACGTCGGGTGCGTCCGGGCCAGAGGACTCGACGACGAGCTTCCATTCGTCGGGGCCGCCGTCGATCGCCGTGACCGCGCAGTCCGCAAGGAAGCGCAGCCTGCCGGGGTTGTTCTCGATGAAATCGTCGCGGTAGCTCAACCGGTAGATGTCCTGCAGGACTTGGAGGTCGATGCCGTCGCTGGTGTACTTCTGCCGCTCCAGGAGCCGGGCCTTGTGGTCGGCGGGCAGCGCGTGGAAGCGGCGTACGTACTCGGGCGTGTAGAGGTCGTTGGCGAACGGCGAGTCGTCCATCGGAAGGAACGACGAGCGCCGGCTGACCCAGGTGATGCTCTCGGGGGCCGCGCCGACCGCCAGGTGGCGCACGATCTCCGCGCCGCTCTGGCCGCCGCCGATCACGACGACCCGCCGTCCGGTCACCTCGGGGGCCCGCAGCAGGAACTCCCCGGAGTGGAAGACGGTGGGGCCGAGGAAGGGGCGGAACGGCTCGGGGACGGACGGGGTGAGCCCGGTGCCGAGGACGAGGTGACGTGCCGTCAATTCCCGCTCGCCGGTACGGAGGTGGAAGACGCCGTCGTGGAAGTCCACGCTGTGTACGTCCGCCCCGAACGTCAGGCTCGGCAGCCGCCCGGCGACCCACTGGAGGTACTGGTTGAACTCGGCGCGCAGGACGGCCGGGAAGTCCGCGGCCAGGAACCGGTAGAGCCGGCCCTCACTCGCGAGGAACGACAGGAACGAGAAGGGACTGGTCGGATCGACCAGCGTCACCAGGTCCTTGAGCAGCGAGACCTGGAGGGTGGCCTCGGGCAGCAGCAGTCCGGGGTGCCAGGAGAAGCTCTCACGGCGTTCCAGGTGGGCGCCGCGCAGCCCTTCGACCGGATGCGCGAGCGCGGCGAGGCTCATGTTCGCGGGGCCGATGCCGACGGCCGCGTAGTCGAGTATGTGCGCGTTCATGGTGGGATCCGCCGGTCAGGCCGGGACGACGAGGTCGCCGAGCGCCTGCCAGCGGTCGAGGGCGCCCTGCGGCGAGTCGGCGGTGAACAGGGCGTGGCCGAGGCGCGAGCGGCAGTCCTCTACGCCCGGGATGGTCTCGCCCGGCGCGAAGTACACCGCGGTTTCGGTGACTTCCGGCAGTGCCTCCAGCTGCGGCCACCCGGTGAGCTCCCGGTACGAGGAGCGGCCCGCGGCGGAGAAGAAGCGGATGCCGGCGCTCTCGGCCTGCGGCTGCGCGAAGGCGCCGGCCGCCTCCAGGTCGACGCCCAGCGCGGTGGCGACGGCCACCCTGGGCAGGCTGACGCCGGTCACGAGCCGCAGCAGCTCCACGATCCGGTCACCCGGCAGCCGGGCGCCGATCTCGATGAGCACCGGACCGCCGGCCGCCAGGCGCAGTTCACAGTGGAAGGGGCCGCTGGTGATGCCGACGGCACGGACGATGTCCCCGACGTACGCCTCGACGCTCTTCAGCGTGGCGTCGTCGACGAGGGCCGGGGTGAGGTGGCCCAGCTCCACGAAGTCGGGCTCGGGGCCGAGCAGCGTGCGGCTGAGGGCGACGACGATGACCTCGCCGCCCTCCAGGACGTAGCCGTCGGCGCTGAACTCGGGCCCCTGGACGTACTCTTCGACGAGCACCCGGTGCTCGTGCAGCTTGCCCATGTCGGGCTCCGGGTCCGTCACGAGCCGCTGGAACGCGGCGGTGAGCTGGTCGAGGTCGTCGGCGCGGCTGACGTGGATGCTGCCGGAGCAGGCGACCGGCTTCAGCACGCAGGGGAAGCCGACTCGTTCGGCCGCGGCGCGCAGTTCGGCGTCGGTGGTCGCCTGGGCGAAGCGCGGGGTGCGCAGCCCGGCCTCCGCCACGGCGGCCCGCATCACGCTCTTGTCCCGGACCCGGTCGACGGTCGCCACGGGCAGGCCGGGCAGGTCCAGCGCCGCGGCTACGCGCGCGGTCGCCGTCACATAGATGTCGGAGCCCGGCAGCACCGCCTCGAACGGCTCGGCCCGGTGCAGTTCGCGCACGGCAGCTTCGAGGGCGGCCTGGTCGTTGGTCTCCACCGTCAGCACCGAGTCGGCCGCCGCGCGCACAGCGTCGGAGAGCCGGCGGTCGCCGGAGTCGGCGCTGGCGACGACGACCCGCAGCCCCATCTCGGCCGCGACGCCGATCAGGGTGGCGCCCCCGGAGGAGGCGGGTTCGACTACGAGGACGCGGGCAGGACGAAGTGCTTCTGTGTGCGGCAAAGCGAAATCCCCCGGGCAGAGCTGTTCGGACCGGACTCGTGATCGCGATCCTGGTCGCGATCTTTCTATCCGGGCGCCTCGGCCCCGGTCAATGGATCAACGCGAGAAATGTCTGCCAGAGCAAACCCGCGCGGCATATTTTCCGGAACGAGAGCCCGGTCAGCGCCTGTTCGGCTCTCGTGGTCACGCCCGCCTGAGGCCCTCCGGGTCACGCGGTACGGCGGTTGCCCTTGCCGTCGCAGGGGAGTGCGGCGGCGTGGTGGCGGAGCGTTCGTTGTCGGCGGCGATCGGCATGCCGAAGGCCGGCTTGCCCTGCAGGTCTTCGAAGGTCTGCCGGAAGTCGGTGGACCACACGCTCGGCGCGGGGGAGCCGTGGCCGTCGGCCATGGCCGACCACTCCTGTGTGCGGACGGTCCGGGCGTTGCAGACGGCGGCGGCCTCGCCCACGGTTATGCTCCCGGGTCATGACCGCCGCCCCGCCCGAGTCCCCTTCACCGCTCCAGCATCCTGGGATCACCGGAGAGTCGGCGGACGACGACGCGTTGATGGAGAAGCTGCGGACCCGGGCCTGGGATCCGGGTCGGCGCTTCGATACGGCGACGGTGCCGAGCGCCTGGATCTCGCAGCGCTACGGAGCCGACTGGTTCGAGCGGCCCAACCCGGATCTGCGGTCGACGGGCAGCGACGGGACGGTCCAGCTCGAATCCTCGACCGAGGAGGTCGCCGCCTACTACGCGGACGCCCCACGCGAGCTGCTGTTCCCGCCCGTCACCACGGCCGAGGTCGAGGCCGTCGAGCGCAAGGTGGGTCGGCGCCTGCCCGACGTGCTCCGCCGCATCTACACGGAGGTCGCGGACGGCGGGTTCGGGCCCGATGGCGGGCTCGTCAGCCTGCGCGAGGGGAACCGGGCGCCGCGGTGCGGAATCGGCGATGCCGTGCGCTGTCATGGCGCCAGTTCTACCGGCTCGGCAGCAGCTCGCCCGGTGTCCGAACCGGTCAGCCACCTGTCCGGCGTAGTGCGGGGCCGGTGCGTCAGCTCTGTTCCGTGTCTTCGCCGGTCTGGCCGGTGCTGCCCTTGGCCGCGCGCGTCTTCTCGCGCATCTTGCGCACCAGCTCCGCCTTCTGGTCGGCGGCACCCCGGCGGTCGAGGTTGCGGTGCGGACCGTTGTTCTGCCGTTCGGCGCGGGACAGCTTCTTGCGCTGGCCGCCGCCCTGGCCCACGGGGTTGTTGATGTTCTTGCTGTCGGTCACGGGTTCTCCCGGTGGTGATGTGAAGTGATCTACGGATTCAACGGTGGGGGACGGGCGGCGACGTCGAAGGACGTCCGCAGGGGCCCATCACGCCCTCACTCGTAGATCGGCCTCAGGAAGAACATGACAAAGACGGTACCTGGTTCCCTCGGCCCTGCACGCCAACCCCATCGGGCCGGGGGGGGGGGGGGGGGGGGGGGGGGGGGGGGGGGGGGGGGGGGGGAGGGGGGGGGGGGGCACATCAGCACCGAACCCACGTAGACCACGGAGTG